>CAJOLE010000119.1 GCA_905235325.1 uncultured Prevotella sp.
CAGGAAAGCTGCGATGTCCTCGTCGTAGGCCCGGCTGCCGCTCAGGGGCTTGCCGGTTGTGGGGTCGAGAATGACGTAGAAGGGCTGGGCGTTGGCTCCGAACTTATGGCTCTGCAGGTAGCTCCACTTCGCCCCGACTGACCGTTCGAGGTGTGCAACTGGAACGCCGACAACCCGAACAAGGTGGACGGCGTGCTGCAGTTCGACCCCGCCGTCTTCGTCGATGATGACGGCCGCGTCTATGGCTACTGGGGCTTCGAGCGTAGCTATGCCGCCGAGTTTGACCCCGCGACGATGGCTACCGTGAAGCCTGGCACGAAGATCGTCGAGGACATGATCTCAGGCCGCAACCAGCCGGGCCGTTTCCGCTTCTTCGAGGCCTCCAGCATCCGTAAGATCAAGGACAAGTACGTGTTCATCTACAGCCGCTTCACCGAGGACGGCGAGTTCGGACTGCCCACGTCGAACTACACACTGGCCTACTGTTACAGCGACAACCCGCTTGGCCCTTGGACCTACGGCGGTACCATCATCGACGGCCGTGGCCGTGAAATCAACGAGCAGGGCGACACCATTGCCTCCGCTGTTCCCGACGGCAACACCCACGGCTCCATCTGCGAGATTGGCGGACAGTGGTACGTCTTCTATCACCGTCAGACGGGCACCAACGAGTACGCTCGTCAGGCTATGGTGGCACCCATCGACGTGAAGGTTGAGGAAGGCAAAGGCGGCAAGGTGGTCATTTCTGAGGGCGAATACAACAGCAACGGCTTCGCTCTCGACGGTCTCGACCCATTGGAGCGTCACTCCGCCGGAATTGCCTGCTGGCTGACGGGTCCGAAACCTGCTGTTCACGAATGGCCCAACAATACGTTCTACGGCTCGTATGTGGCTGCCAGCTACGGCACCGACGACAAGTTCGATGCGCCCTACGACCTCCGCAACAACACCAATCAGGTAGTCAACAATACCGACGGCAGCATCGTGGGCTACAAGTACTTCAACTTCAGCGAGGAGAGCAGCGACGGCGAGCTGACCCTCCGCCTGCGCCTTATCCCCGAGGGCGTTGACGGTACCATCGAGGTGATGGCCGACCGCCCCTGGACCTCGCAGGGCGGCAGACTGATAGGCAAGATTGAGCTGAAGGCCGACATGCCGCAGAACTCTATCGAGATGACCGCCGACCTGGAGGGTGTCCCTGCCGGTCAGCATGCCATCTTCTTCGTCTTCAAGTCTGCCACGAAGGAGCGGTCGCTCTGCACGCTCGAAGATTTTGTGTTTGAGTAAGCCATGACGATCGAGCCGATAGCACATTTCCACTCGCCGCTGACGTCGAAGTTCGGCATTCCCCGGCAGAGCGGCCTGGCGGCCACGCTGCCCGGCCGTATCGTCTTCACCCCCGACTACCGCCGCGAGGAGGCCGTGCGCGGAATCGACGGCTTCTACTTCCTCTGGCTTATCTGGGGCTTTTCAGCCGCTCCTCCCCCTACGGGGAGGACTGAGGGGGGCTTGACCGTGCGTCCGCCGCGTCTCGGCGGCAACGAGCGGGTAGGGGTGTTCGCCTCGCGCTCACCCTTCCGTCCCAACCGCCTCGGACTGTCGTGCGTCCGGCTCGACCGTGTGGAACTGACCCACGAGGACGGCCCCGTCATTCACGTCCTCGGAGCCGACCTGATGGACGGTACACCCATCTACGACGTGAAGCCCTACGTGGCCTATGCCGACGCCCACCCCGATGCCCGCTCCGGCTTCGTCGACCGTCACGACTGGCAGCCCTTAGCGGTAGAAATTCCGCCTGAGGTAGTCCGCCGTTTCAGCAACGCCGAGCTGCAGGCCCTCCACGACGTCTTGGCCCAGGACCCACGTCCCCGCTACCACGATGACCCCCGCCGCGTCTACGGCATGCCCTTCGCCGGCCGCGATGTTAAGTTCCGTGTTGCCGACGCCACCGTCTATGTCGTCGGCGTGGAGTGACTATTGGGCGATGATCCCGATGAGTGCCACCACGTCGGCGATGTCAATCCGTTCGTCGCCGTTCACGTAGGCCGCCGCCTCGTTGGCCAGCGTGCCCCGTCCGACGATGTAGTTCGCCAAGGCCGTCACGTCGTCACCGTCAACGATGCCGTTGCCGGTGACGTCGCCGACGAGCAGCGACGTGCCTACGGTTATCGTGAAGCTGACATCCGCCCACTTGCTCTGTGTACCGCTTGACTCCGTAAACACTTGCGACGTCACGGTGGCGGTCTTCTCGCCCGTCTCGACGGCGGCGTCGGCCTGCAGGGTGACGTACACCAATGGTCCCGTCGTGCCGCTGAACTCGGCATTGCTCATCGAGAACGTCATCAGGCGGTACGTGCCGCTGCTCTTCTCCGAGACGTTCAGCGTGTGGTCGTCCTTGCGGTCTCCGTCTAAGCTGGCTATGAGCTTCCCCTTCTCGTTCTTTGCAACGTTGATGCCCTCGGGCAGCACCAGGTCAAACTGGAAGGCAACGTATGCCTTCTGCGGGTTCTCCAGACAGATGGCCACCTGTCGGGTCTCGCCGGGCTTCAGTGTCACGGCCTCCACCGTCAGGTTGTCGGCCAGTGTCCTGCCCGCGATGGCGAGCAGGACGACCAGTATCATAGTTCTGTAATGTCTCATCTTACGACCTCCTTTCTTCCGTTGACAATGTACACGCCTTTCTTCAGTCCGTCGAGGCTGGTGGCCTGGCGGCGCACCATCCGGCCGTCCGTGGTATAGACGTCGGCAGGAGCTGCCAGCAGTCGGGCCGTGCCGATGGCCGTCGTGCCGCTGTGCAGGTCGGCAAACCGCTTCTCGGCGGCATCGGCAGTCACGAACAGGACATTTTCAACAGCGACCTCGCCCTGGCCTTTCACGCTGACGGTCAGCAGTTCGCCGCTGTCGCCGCGGTAGGGTGTGCCCGTCGGTGAGCAGACCACCACGCGGTACAGCCCGTCGGCAATCTCCTCGCAGGTCAGCCAGTGTCCGCCGGCGCGGCTGTCGTTCAGCGCAACGCCCTCCAAGGTCTGTCCCGCCGCGAGCCTGATGTCAAACTGGGACGCCACGTAAGCCGCCCCGTTCGTCAGCCAGAGCCCGAACGGCTGTCCGTCGCCGTTGCCGACGAGCGTCAGCCGGTCGTTGGCGGTCGATGCCCACTGGGCACGCTCGCTGCTGCGCGCGCCGTTGCCGTCGGCGGCCATGATGATGTTCACCACTAAGACGATGTCGGTCACGTTCACCTCACCGTCGCCGTTCAGGTCGGCGGCAGCCTCCACGAACCTTGCCGACGGCTTGTCCATGATGCAGTTCACCATCTCTACGATGTCGGTCACGTTCACTTCGCCGTCGCCGTTGGCGTCGCCGTCAATGGTGTTGCTGATGACGATGTTGAACTTCGTGTCGGCCAGCTTCAGCTGTGTGCCGTCAGGCCGCGTGAACACTGCCGCCGAGATAACGCCCTGATAGGTGCCTTGCTCCACGGTTTCGGCAGCGGCCATAACGGCGTTCAGGATAACGCCGCTCGTACCCGCTATCTCGCTGTTCGACATCGAGAAGCTGATGAACCGCCAGGTGTTGTCGCCGACTTTCGTGACGTTCAGCATCTGATCGTCGTCTTCGAAGCGGTCGGTCTTCGTCACCTTCACCTTGCCTTTGCTGTCCGTAGCCAGTGTGAAGCCTGCGGGCAGCGACAGGTCAAACTGGAATCCGCTCACCGACAGCTCGTTCTTCATCGCGATGGGCAGCGTGGCCTCCGTGCCGCTCTTCGTCTCCACGGTGCCGACGGTCAGCAGGTAGTTGGAGTTGCCCGACACATCCTCGACGGGAATCTCGGTAAACGTGCCCCTGATGGTCACGTCGCGGGCGGGCATCGTCGCGGGCACCTCGCCCCAGCCGGAGAACACATAGCCGTACTTCGTCGGCTGTGCCTCGGCAGGAATCTCGTCGCCGTAGTGCAGGTCGTAGGTCTTGTAGGTCTCGTCGTCCACCATGTAGGTCAGCGTGTACAGGATGGCACTGACGTCCTCCTCCTCGGTGAAGACGAACTCCTTCCACTGTGTGGCGGCCTGATAGGCTGATACGCAGCCGGCGGGCACCTCCAGCGTACACGTCCACTTGCTGATGTCGTCGAGGGCCTGCGAGCCGCAGGTTGGCGGTGCGGCGGCTCGGCTGATAATCTTCGTCACCTGCACGCAGTCAGAGAAAGCCTCCTGGCCGATGGTCGTCACGCTGCTGCCAAAGGCGAAGTAGTCGAGGTTGGCACAGCCCGAGAATGCCCACTTGCCGATGGTGGTCACGCTCTCGCCGATGCTCACCCGCTTCAGGTTGGTGCAGCCGTAGAACTCGTTGTCAGAGATTTCCGTCTCCAGGTCGGTGATGGTCACCGCCCGCAGGCTGGTGTTGCGGTAGAACGGTGAGTAGCCGTAGCTGCTGCTCGTGCTATAAGAGATGTTACCGCCGATATACACCGAGTCGAGCGGACACGACGAGAACAGCGGGTTGGAACCGTTGGAGCCGAGTGTCAGCACGGTGTTACGGTCGGCCATGTAGACATTCTTCAGGCCAGTGCATCCAGAGAAAGCGTAGTTGTTTACCTTCGTCACTGCCTGCGGTATCTCGATGAGGGGCAGCGAGGAGCAGTTGTTGAAGGCGTAAGTGCCAATGGTGCCCACCCGGCTACCTATCTGCATGTCGGTCAGCGACGAGCAGCCGCTGAAGGTATAGGTCTCGATGGTGCTCACGCCTGTTCCCATCTTGACGGACGTCATACTTGAGCAGTTCTGGAAGGCATACTGCCCGATGGTCTTCACCGAATTAGGCACAACGATACCCTTCAGGGCTGAGCAGCCGCTAAAGCAATATTGCCCCAGTCCAGACACTTGCTCGCCCAACGTGGCTGTTTCCAATACTTTGCAATCATAAAAGGCATAATTGCCGACTGTGCTCGTATTGGCTATAGTTGCGGTGGTCAGCTTGTCGCAACTATAGAATGCCTGTTGGCCAATTGTACCGATGTTGGTTATGCTGACATTGGTCATCTTGTCGCAATCTTTGAAGGCACAGTCGCCGATGTCCCCAGTGTTGGTTATGTCGGCAGTGGCCAGATTGTCGCAGTCGTAGAAAGCGAAATTTCCTATGTTTCCCGTAAGGGAAAGATAAACGTCCTTGATGTTTTTGTTACTGTAGCAGGCGTAAGGATGCACCTGACTGACGGTCAGCTTCACGCCCTTATACGTTACGTCCTGCCCGATGTTGATGTGTTCAGCCCGTTCGTCGTACAGGCAGTCGATGGCATCGCAGGTACGGTCCGACATACTTACGGGCACATATTTCACGCCGTCAACCTCAAACAGCGAGCTTAGCAGCGGATAAACGGTCTTGTTGCTCAGCGAGGTGTATTGATTATTTGCTACATAGTTCACAGTTCCAGCTGCATAGCTGTACCCGCTGGGCGGGGTGTTGGTCAGCCATATCACTTTCGCCGGTTTGTTATCGTAAAATACACTTGAGCCTATAGTAAGTACGCCCGAACCGATTGTGACAGACTTTAAACTACAGTTCCCGAACGTATAACTACCGATGCTCGTCACGGAATTGCCGATGGTCACGCTCGTTAGGCCGCTACAGCCAGAGAACGCATACTCACCGATGCTCGTCACGGAATTGGGGATGGTCACGCTCGTCAGGCCGGTACAGCCATAGAACGCATACCTACCGATGCTCGTCACGGAATTGGGGATGGTACGCATCCCTACCGATGCTCGTCACGGAATTGGGGATGGTCACGCTCGTCAGGCCGCTACAATTATAGAACGCATAGCTTGGTATAGTCTGTACATTATCACCTATTTTTAAGGTAGCTAGAGATTCACAACTACTGAATACTGGATAACTGGAAGATCCCATTGAACTACAGTTGGTAGCATTATAATTGACCTCTTTTAGGCCGCTACACTCAGAGTATTTGTATATAATTTTATATCAGCGTTTTACGTGTTAAACGGTAGAAAAGTGAAGACGTAGATTCTGTGAGCGATAAAAAAGTCGAAGATTTAACACTTTTAACTTTTCGAAACCGCAAAAGACACTAAAATGTGCAGAATTTGAGTTGTTATTATGACTTAAAGTGTATGTTTCCTTCGATGGAGATTTTAAACTACGACGGGCTGTCGCAGTTTTACTTTGGAGGCTTACTGGTTCTTGTGCACAAATTTGGAAACGATGATAATACCATTTTATATTATGCGCGTGTGAGCACGTCAAGATGGGAATCGCGAACTTCTACCAATTCTGTCGTGTTGATGATACGAAAGAGAAATGATGAGCTGTCGGACAACAACTTCAAACCGTAAAATGGTGCATATTTGGTATCTCAACGTTAAATATAGAGTTAAATAGATATAAAATCGTATGACGATTACAAAAATTAGCATCTAACATATAGTCTATCTCAAATATTATTTGTATTTTTGTAGCAAAATTACAATTCAAGGCAAAATATTGTGGCATGATACGAGATTTTTGGGTGAAGAACTATCTTTCCATTCGCGACAAGCAGGAATTAAACTTCGTTGCCAAAGGACCATCATCGGAACTGGTCATCGAAGTTGCTGATGGTGTATTCTTGTACAAGTTAGGTATCCTATATGGCTCAAACGCTTCTGGTAAGTCAAACATGCTGATAGCCATGAACGAGGTGTTCCGTCTGTTGGTTATGCCAAAGTCGGATGCAACCGCAGGAATAGGCGGCTGCATTCCATTTGTGCTCACTAAAGATGAGCCAACAGAAATGCACGTATCATTCTATGCCGATGGTACCCGATATGACTACGACGTCACATTCAACGGCAAGCACATTCTGAGTGAAGCCTTGTACTATTACCCCAACAAATCGAAATCGCTGTTCTATGAGCGTAGTTTTGTGGGGGAGAACGTACAGGCCGACATCAAGTTTGGTGCAAGCCTCAAACTGCAAGTCAAGACGCAAGATAGCATCCGCGAAAACACACTGAACAACCACAGCGTGCTGTCCGTATGCCGAAAGGCAGCCTTGAAAGAAGATATAGCTCCATTCAACACACTTCACGCTTGGATTATGGCCAATTATCACGATGTGGATGGTGATGTGGGAAAAGGACTTGTTGAAATCCTGAAGGATGCTTATAGTAATCCCAAGAAACGTAAGTTCTATAATACCATGCTTCAGAAGGCAGACTTGAACATTTTGGAGTATCGTCCTGTTGTAGAAGACCGATTTGTGCCTAACGATTTCCGCGAGCGCATCCAGAAAGAGAATATCCCAGAGGAGATGAAAGATGTTCTGTTGAAGCCCACAACAGATTCCATCACTTTCTTGAACCATTCCGATAATGGAGATTTTGATATTCCGCTTAGATGGCAGTCAAAGGGCACTCAGAAGTATATCCGCATATTGGATGCCTTGTACGACCTGATAACGAGTCCTCATGTGTACTACCTTGATGAACTTGGTGAGGACCTGCACAACGACTTGTTGTACTACTACCTCAATGTCTTTATCTTCAACTCTGACAAGTCGCAGCTGGTTATAACAAGTCAGGAGACCACCCTCTTGTCGCAGGATATGATTAACGAGAACAGGGGTGTGGTGTGGTTTGTCGAGAAGAACAAGGATACTGCTTCATCCGAATATGCCCGTGGCGACTCATTCGGCTTACATAAGAATCTGTCGCTTTACAATTCATATCGCATTGGCCGATTGGGCGCTAAACCGGAACTGGGTAGTATCTTTATAAATCTGGAGGACTGATATGGGAAAGCTACGACAGACAGCACTCATCCTAGGTGAAGGGCAAACGGAATTCTTCTATTTCAAGTCCCTATGCGATGTATTCAAGCGTCTGACCATCAAGCCAGACTATCCGAAGCACACCAACATCAAGGAATTGGATGCCAAGATAGCAGAGGGTGTGGCAATGGGTTACAGCCATATCTTCTGTATCATTGATATGGACACGAAGGACAAAGAGCCAGAGCGTTCCCAATACCAAAAGCTAAAGGCAAAGTATGCCAAGCCTATTGACAAACCCAAGAAAGGTATCTACTGCGAGGTCGAGTTCTTTGAGACTCACCGCTGCACAGAGTTGTTCTTCTTTTATTATTTTCGTTACACCTCACGTCCATACGACGAGCAGGCGACATTGCTAAAAGACCTCAACCAATGTGTGGAGTACCGAAAGACGATAGAGTTCTTCATCAAGACCAAAGGGCTACACAATTACTTTGAACGCAATGGCGGTAGTCTAGAAAAGGCTGTGGCCAATGCTAATCGGTCTGTGGAAGAGAAACTGAAGAGCAGCAGAGATTATACGTACTCGGAACTGGGAAGGTTAATGAAGGAACTGAAAGGATTGGAATAATAATAGGTGTAACCAATTAATAATAATTTCATCTGACGATTTGGTCTTTACTAGGATAGTAACCTCAGTCAGAACTAACTTTCATTTTATATTATTGCTGTCCGATAAAAATCGGAATTGATTAATATTCGTTTGAAAATGCCTTTAAACAGGCAAATTAAGTTCTCGTTTCCAAAAGTAACCCCTCCT
>CAJOLE010000120.1 GCA_905235325.1 uncultured Prevotella sp.
GGGCTGACAGACATTGGCTCGGCATTCACCGGATGCACGGAACTAAAGTCGATTGTTATTCCTGTCAACGTTAAGGTTATTGAAGATGATGCATTTCTCAGTTGTGGTATAACCAGCCTCAAGCTGCCTTCTGGATTTGAGACCATCCTAAGCGAGGCAAACTGGGGTCCTTTCTCTTCTACCCCTTTGCAGTATGTTTATCTTCCTTCCTCCGTCAGCTATATCGGCCCAAGGGCATTCCGCGATTGTAATGAATTGAAGAAAGTGGTTGTGGAGTGGGCTGAGCCCCTCAGCGTGCCTGCAAATACTTTTGAAGACTGTAATTTGGAAAACACCGCGCTCTACGTCCCCGCCGGAACGAAGGCTGCTTACGAGGTTGCCGACGTGTGGAAGGACTTCGGTGAGATTGTGGAGATGACCGACATTGCCGAGGGACTGTTCTACTTGCAGAACGTGGAAACGGGTCTCTACCTGAACAATGGCAACATGTGGGGCACGCACACTGTGCTGGCCGACGAGGGGCTGCCCGTGGAGTTCACCAAGCAGGAAGACGGAAGCTACACCATCTGCATACCCGATCACAATTACGACGGAAACGATGGCCAGCTCTTCGTGGACGGTAACGCCTTTGGCGTGTTCGTAGACTATTGGGGAAGAGGGTGTCCCTACTTTATAATCACCAAAGCCGGCAACGACACCTACCACATCCAATCGCAGCTCTACGGCGACGCCACGCAGTACTTTGGCAACAACCCCACGAAGGAGGCTTACGATAGGTGGGGCGAGCCACTGGGCGTTTATAACGACTTAGACTGCAACGTAGCCAATGCTGAGGGCATGAACATCACATGGCGACTGGTGCCAACGAGCCTTGACGAACTGCGCCAGACCATCAGCCTGATGGAAGGCCTGGGCGGATACAGTCTCGACGAGGCCAAGGCTGTTGGATCAGATGCCACGCAGCAGCAGATTGATGATGCCATCAGCGGTCTGACCGCCCAGGTGTTGGAGCGCATGGCTTATGCCACCGCCAGCCAGCCTGTCGACGCAACACCCCTGCTCCGCAACTACTCGTTCAGCTATAACAAGAGTCACTACTGGGAAGGGTCGACGCCACAGTTCGAGTCCTACAACAACGCCGAATTCTTCCAGACCGGCTTCGACGTGCACCAGACCATCACCGACCTGCCCGACGGCAACTATATGCTGCGCATGAAGGGCTACCACCGTCCGGGCAACGACCAGGTCGACTTCACGCAATATAAAGAAGGTAACAACAATGCCTCGGCTCAGCTCTATGCCAACGACGAGTATATTGTGCTGCGGCATCAGGCTACCGGTGCCCGCGACAATTACGATCTGGGCGGTTTAGAAGTAACGTATGGCGGCCAATCATGGTGGGTACCGAATTCCATGGAGGAAGCCCGCCGCTGGTTTGATGCCGAAGAAGGCTACTACCAGAACGAACTGCCCGTGACCGTCACCGGCGGCACCCTTACCATCGGTGTCCGCCTCGACGAGGGTGCGCCTCAAGGATGGGTCTGCTTCGACGACTTCCGACTGGAGTATCTGGGACCTGACGCCAACCAGCTCTACGTGGCCGAGTCGCCCTCAGTCATTGCCGGCAGCAAGGCCGAGCTGAGCATCAGCCTGAAGAACAACGTCGCCGTGAACATGACCGACTTCTACCTGCAGCTGCCCGAGGGCATGACGATTGCCAACAACAATGTGACCATCGCAGCCGACCGCGCTGCCAACCATGTGGTGAGCGCAGTGTGGTTCGAGGACGGCGGATACTATCACATCGTGAGTTTCTCGTCGCAGAACAATGCCTTCAAGAAGAACAACGGCACCCTGTTCACCATGATGATTGAATGCGACGAGAGCGTCGCACCCGGCAACCACGAGGCCAAGGTGATGACGGTCGTCATGTCGGACACCGAAAAGAATAAACTCAGCCAGGCAGACTTCACGTTCACCATCGAGGTGCCCGACCTGAAGATGGGCGACGTCAACGGCGACACGAATGTCAATGGTCTGGACATCGTCGAGATGGTCGACCACATCATGCAGCGACCCTCTGATACGTTCCACGCCGAGGCTGCCGACCTGTACTACGACAAGAAGATCAACGGCCTCGACCTGGTGAAGCTGATCAATCTCGTGCTGAGCCAGCCCATCAGCCAGTCGGCATCGGCCAGAAGCATCGCCCCGACGACCTTCTGCCCCTGGCTGGAGGCTGAGGGCGACGCCCTGACGATGAACATCGACGCTGCCGGCGACTACATCCTGGCACAGTGCGTCGTGGAACTTGACGGCGACATGCAGCTCAGGAACGTCACGACCGACGGCAGCCACACCGCCGCCTGGCAGCGCATCAGCGAGCATCACTATGCCGTCGTGGTCTACTCGACGAAGAACGATGTCTTCAGCGACGGCGAGACGCTGCTGACGCTCGACTGCACGGGCAGCGGCAACGCCAAGGTCAGCAACATCATGCTGGTCGACACGGAGCGCAACGAGCGCCACTTCGCTGCCGCACAGAGCCACATGACGGGTATCGACGCGACGGAAGTCGGCGAGCAGCAGGGCGAGCGATACGACCTGCAGGGCCGCAAGGTCGGCCAGCGCCAGCAGCAGAAGGGCATCTACATCATCAATGGTAAGAAAACGGTCATCAAATAACGATTGAATATTATGAAACTGTATAGGACATTATTCCTTTGGGCTTGCCTGGCTGTCGCCGGGCTTGCCTCGGCCGACGAACTGAACGTGGCCGAACTGACAATCAATCCCGGCGAGAGCAAGGCAGTGGCGGTGGAACTACGCAACCCCGACCATGCTTACATGCTGCTCGAGTTCACCCTGAAACTGCCCCAAGGCATCAGCATCACCGAGGCGAAACTCAACGCCGACCGCGCCGGCGGGCACACATTGGACTTGGAGCCGCTGGCCAACGGCGATTACAAGTTCCTCGTCTACTCATTATCGAACGCGACAATCACGGGCAACTCGGGCGAGATCATGACCCTCACCCTCACGGCCTCGGCCGACGCACCGACGGGCCCCGGTCAGGGCCTCTTCTATGACCAGCTCTTCGCTGGCGCTAACGACGTAGGCGTCACCCCAGCCGACAAGGCCTTCAACATCCGCGTCGGAGGCATACGCGGCGATGCCAACGGCGACGACGAGGTGACGGTTGCCGACGTTACGGCCACGGTCAGCTATCTGCTCGGCCGGCAGCCGGCAGGCTTCGTCCTGAGCAATGCCGACCTCGACGGCAACGGCCAGGTCACGATTGAGGAATTGATGACCATCGTCAACATTGTCCTGGGAAAGGAACCGGCCGAGTAGCGAACAATCACTAGACTAGTTTTACTGGTATGACCTTCCAGTGTCACGGACATACCAGAAGCGGCAGCTGCAACCGTCGGACGGGGCAGCTGCCGTTATCGTTGCCTGCGCAGAGTATGGTTGCACAGGCAGGAATAGCCATCCCCATGTATGTTAAAAATACATAACGTTCGCCGTCCGTCGGGCAAATCGTTTGTGCGTATGTGTTTTTTTGACTATATTTGCCCTCGTAAAAAAAGCATCAGATGGATAAGTACATAAGATTTGACTGGGCGGCGAAGCGCATGTTGCGTGACAAGGCTAACTTTGCGGTGCTGGAAGGGCTGATGACTGTGCTGTTCGACGAAAAGGTGACCATCGTGGAACTGCTTGAGAGCGAAGGCAATCAGGAAACGGAGAACGACAAGTTCAACCGCGTCGACATCAAGGCTCGTAACTCGAAGGGTGAGATCATCCTGGTGGAGATTCAGCAGACGCGTGAGCTCTACTACCTGCAGCGCATCCTCTACGGCGTTGCCAAGACCATCACGGAGCACATGAGACTGGGCGACAAGTACGACCAGGTGAAGAAGGTGTACTCAATCAGCATTGTCTACTTCGACCTGGGCAAGGGTGCTGACTATCTCTATCATGGTCAGAACCAGCTGATAGGCGTCCATACCAAGGACCAGCTCGTCATCAACACGCGCGACAGGGATGCCATTCGCATGGTGGCTCCCTCGGACATCTTCCCCGAATACTACGTCATCCGTGTGAACGAGTTCAACAAGGTGGCCACGACACCGCTGGAGGAATGGCTCGAATACCTGAAGGACGGCAGCATACGCGACGACACGACTACTCCAGGCCTGGCCGAGGCCAAGGAGAGGCTGCTCTATCTGCAGATGAGCGACGCCGAACGCCATGCCTACGACCGCCACATGGACAACATCATGGTGGAAAACGACATCCTCGAGACCAAGGTTATCGAGGGCCTGGAGCAGGGTCGTCAGGAAGGACGCGAGATAGGCCGTCAGGAAGGACGCGAGATAGGACGCGAGGAAGGACGTGAGGAAACAATCGTTGCCATTGCACGCAAATTGAAACAGCGTGGGGCATCTGTTGCTGAAATTGTTGAATTGACAGGACTTTCAGAAGATGAGTTCGATGCGCTCTGATAAGCTTTTGTCGAGAAAAGCAGTTGGGGATCTGTAGATTTATGGAGCAAACGAACACGTTGAGGCTTTGCCGGGCAGTAGAAGCCGACCTCGGTAGGGCGATGCGTACGCCGAAAGACTTTGACTTTCTTTCGGAGCAGATTTTGGAACGTGTACATCAGCATCTTAGTGCTACCACACTGAAACGGCTGTGGGGATACCTTCCGGGCGATACGCAGCCTCGGCAGACAACTCTCGACATCCTGGCTCAGTTTGAGGGCTTCAGCTGCTGGGAGGCATTCTGTGCGCAGGATGCAGAAGAAGAGCCTGAAACGCAAGGAGATGATGATGCAGGCGAAGTACCTGAGACCCGGCCACGTTGGCATAGGATGGGCTGGATCGTGGGGGTGTGTATAGTGCTGATTGTAGCAGTGTCATCTTTTTTCCTGTTGGGAAAAGGTGGTAAGGCCAAAGTTGACGATACTGCTGACAGCCGTCTCTTCATCCGCAAGGGTCAGACTTTTGCCATCGAACATGACTATCTGAAGCTTTTTGGCATTCATGCCCAAGATACGCTATGGGGACAGCGATTGCCACATCATCCTGAAATCAGCATCTGGAGTCCGCTTTACCATCACCATGAATGGCACAATGACGGTGACTCTGCCCAGCTGCTGCCTACCATCTACGAGCGATGGGAACCCACGGATACTGTGGTGGACAGTAACTTTGTGGCTACTCGCAACTCCGACCGGTTCATATCCTATAAGGCTTTGGACGAGTTGCGAATTACGTTTATGCGGGGGCTCACCCCCGATGGCGATAGCCTTACCTTCCTTGGTGTCTACCGCATGGACTTTGGGCACTCGAATCACCACCACATTATCTGGGTGCGTGTGGCCGACGAAGTGGACCTGAGCCGGCTGGATTATCTGGAAGAGCTCAGAAACTGATATCGACGTCATTATTCATACCCAGTCTGCCTAATGAGTGGGGAGTGACAGCCCCCCCGTCCATTAGACGAGCTCTACGCGGCTGATGTCCTGCTCCTTCTCGCAGTAGTGGCAGGTGAGGATACTGCCCTCGACGTGGAAGTGGGTGGACATCGGCTCGTTGTTGGTGATGCACTTGGGGTTGTTGCACTTCACGATGCCGCGTATCTCAGACGGTGTCTCGACGGTCTTCTTCTCCACCACCTCATA
>CAJOLE010000121.1 GCA_905235325.1 uncultured Prevotella sp.
CTGGCCATCTTCGCCGCATCGTTCGTCATCATCTACTTCACCAAGATTGAGGAGCCTGAGACCGAAAGTTCTGACGTGGTTGAGGGTATCAAGGGTGCCTTGGGTTATCGCAACCTGGTGCTCGGTATTATTGCTATCTTCTTCTATGTAGGTATTGAGGTGGGTATCCCCGGACAGTTGCTGTTCTACCTGAGTAAGCCCCTTGCCGATGGTGGTGTTCTGGGTAGTGCTGCCATCGCTGGAACCATCGCTGGTATCTACTGGCTGTTGATGCTGGTTGGTCGTTTCACCAGTGCCTTCATCAGTGGTAAGGTGTCTTCACGCACTCAGCTGATCAGCGTTTCTTCACTGGCTATCGCCCTGTTGCTTGTCGCTATTATTATGCCAGAAAGCAGTAAAATCACTTTGAGCGGTGCCAGTGTTCCCACTAAGGTGCTGCTGATTATCCTCTGCGGTCTCTGCACATCTGTGATGTGGGGCGTTATCTTCAACCTCGCTACAGAAGGTCTCGGTAAATACACGGCTTCTGCTTCAGGCCTGTTCATGACCATGGTTATCGGCGGTGGCATCATGCCGCTGATTCAGAACCTGGCTGCCGAAAGAATTGGTGATATCAACAGTTACTGGATTGTCGTGGCTATGCTGGCCTACATCCTGTTCTTCGCAGTGGCGGGCAGCAAACCTGCAAAGAAGTAATATTAGAAACAAAACAAGGCAAGTCTTCCCTCAATGGAGAGGACTTGCTGTTCACCTAGTTTATTATTCACACTTTTAAAACCTAAAAATTCAAATAAGAATGTCAACAAAGACATTAAGGTCGACTAATTCCATTCATTTAATATAACTTTAAACCACAGATTAAAACATGATTGACATTGAATTTGTAAGAAGCCGCTTCATCAAGCACTTTGACGGAAAAACTGGTAGTGTGTACACGTCGCCTGGTCGTATCAACCTGATTGGTGAGCACACCGACTATAACGGCGGATTCGTATTCCCCGGAGCTGTTGACAAGGGTATCACAGCCGAAATGCGCGTCAACGGAACGGAAGACACCGTAATGGCATATGCCATCGACCTGAAGGACCGCGTGGACTTCCACCTCGATGACCCCGCAGGCCCCAAGGCCAGCTGGGCACGCTATATCTACGGCATCGCCCTCGAGATGCGCAAGCTCGGCGTTCCCGTCAAGGGTTTCAACATCGCCTTCGCCGGTGATGTGCCCCTCGGTGCCGGTATGTCTTCTTCGGCTGCCATGGAGAGCTGCTTCGCCTGCGGACTGAACGACCTCTTCGGCGAGAACAAGGTTTCGCAGTGGGATATGGTACTTGCCGGACAGGCTACCGAGCACAACTACTGCGGCGTAAACTGCGGTATTATGGACCAGTTCGCCTCCGTCTTCGGCAAGGCTGGCTGCCTGATGCGCCTCGACTGCCGCAGCCGCGAGTTCGAGTACTTCCCCTTCAAGCCCGACGGCTATCGTCTCGTCCTGCTCGACAGCGTCGTGAAGCACCAGCTGGCTGGCTCACCCTACAACGACCGCCGCAACTCCTGCGAGAACGTCGTGAAGCACATACAGGCCAAGCATCCCGAGGGCAAGTTCGAGACCCTGCGCGACTGCACCTGGGAGCAGCTTGAGGAAGTGAAGGACGAAGTGGGAGCCGAGGACTACAGCCGCGCCAAGTTCGTGCTCGGCGAGAAAGACCGCGTGCTCGCTGTCTGCGACGCCCTGAACGAGGGCGACTACGAGAAGGTCGGCGAGATGATGTACAAAACCCACGAGGGTCTGTCGAAGGACTATGAGGTAAGCTGCGAGGAGCTCGACTTCCTGAACGACATTGCCAAGGAGAGCGGTGTCACGGGCAGCCGTATCATGGGCGGTGGCTTCGGCGGCTGCACCATCAACCTCGTGCGCAACGACCTCTACAAAGACTTCATCGCCACCGCCAAGCAGAAGTTCAACGAGAAGTATGGCCACGAGCCGAAGGTCTACGATGTCGTTATCAGCGACGGTTCCCGCAAGCTCTGCTAAGTAACCAGTTCCACCCCTAATCAGCCCCACCCCAACCCCCTCCCTAAAGAGGAGGGAATGAGAGCCTTCATTTCCCCCACCCCTTTAGGGGAGGGGTTAGGGGTGGGGCTGATTTCTTTTTGAATGAAAGAGACAATCATACTGGGCATCGACCCGGGCACGAACATCATGGGCTACGGACTGCTGAAGGTCGTCGACGGAAAGGCTGAGATGATGACGATGGGCGTCATCGACCTGCGCAAGGCAGGCGACGGCTACCTGAAGTTAGGACATATCTTCGAGCGCGTCACGGGCATCATCGACGAGTGGCTACCCGACGAAATGGCCATCGAGGCACCCTTCTTCGGCAAGAACGTGCAGTCGATGCTCAAGTTGGGGCGTGCCCAGGGCGTTGCCATTGCCGCCGCCATCCACCACGGCGTGCCCATCCACGAGTATGCCCCGATGAAAATCAAGATGGCACTCACGGGCAACGGCTCGGCCTCGAAGGAGCAGGTGGCAGGTATGCTGCAGCGCCTGCTGAAGCTCAAGGACGACGACATGTCGAAGTTCATGGATGCCACCGATGCCCTCGGCGCGGCCTACTGCCATTTCATGCAGATGGGGCGGCCTGAGAGCGATGTGAAGTACCGCGGATGGAAGGACTTCGTCAACAAGAACCAAGACAAAATCAGCAAGCGAAAGCAATGACAACCATCACACTCACCGCAGCCACCACGAAGAAGCCCGAATGGGCCATGGCCAGCCCCGTAGACTTCACGCTCGAGACGGGCGAGCACATTGCCATCGTGGGGCAAAACGCAGCAGGCAAGTCCATGCTCGTCGATATGATTACCGGCCGCCATCCTGTATTCCCAGGCATGGCCGAATACCGCTTTGGCGACGACGACCGGCGACTTGTCAGTGAGAACATCCGCTATATCACGTTCCGCGACACCTACGGGGGCGACAACGACCGCACCTACTTCCTGCAGCAACGGTGGAACCAGATGGAAATCGGCGACGAGACACCCACCGTCGGCAGCAAGCTGGAGGAAGCCTACCAGCTGGCAGGCAGCGACACCCCTGAGCGCCGACAGCTGCAGCAGCATCTCTACGAGCTGTTCCATATATCACCGCTACTCGACAAGTACCTAATACTCCTGTCAAGCGGCGAACTCAGGAAGTTCAAGCTCGCTTCCTCGCTCTTCAGCAACCCCCGCGTATTCATCATGGACAATCCCTTCATCGGACTTGATGCCGAAACACGTGACCAGCTGAAGCAACTGCTCACCAAGCTCTCACGCGAACAGCAACTGCAGATTATCCTCGTGCTATCCAAGACCGACGAGATACCCGACTTCATCACCCACGTCGTCGAAGTTGCCGATATGACCGTTCTGCCGAAGTTAACGCGCAGCACCTATCTCGACAACCGCCCCCCAACCCCGACATCCGTGCTCAGCGAGGAGAAGCGTCACCTTATATCATCCCTCCCCAATAACGCCCAAATTGCCCAAATTGCCCATTCCCCCCATCAAATCATCGCCTTCAATGATGTCAGCATACGCTACGGCAAACGCACCATCCTCAGCCACCTGAACTGGCAGGTCATGAGCGGCCAGCACTGGGTGCTGTCAGGACAGAACGGCTCGGGCAAGTCAACACTGCTGTCACTCGTCTGCGCCGACAACCCACAGGCTTACGCCTGCGACATCGCCCTCTTCGGCAACCGCCGGGGCAGCGGCGAAAGCATCTGGGAAATCAAGCGCCGCATAGGCTACGTGTCGCCCGAGATGCACCGTTCCTACCAGCGCGACATTCCCGCACTGCGCATCGTCGCCTCCGGGCTGAAAGACTCCGTGGGGCTCTACGTACAGCCTACCGAACAAGAGAAGCAACAATGCCGATGGTGGATGCGCATCTTCGGCATCGAGCACCTTGCCGACCGCTCGTTCCTCCAGATGTCGAGCGGCGAGCAGCGGCTCGTCCTCCTGGCACGTGCCTTCGTCAAAGACCCCGAACTGCTCATCCTCGACGAACCCCTCCACGGTCTCGACAACACGAATCGCCGACTGGTGAAAGACATCATCGAGACCTTCTGCCAGCGGCCTGCCAAGACCCTCATCTTCGTCAGCCACTACCGCGAGGAACGCCCCGCCTGCATCGACCACGAAATCATCCTGCAGCGCAACTGAAAACAGCCAATTTGTTCGGACGAAAAATGATCAGTGATACCGCTGCTCTACCACGTCCCAGTTCACGACCTGCCACATGGCGGCGAGGTGGTCGGCGCGGCGGTTCTGGTAGTCCACATAGTAGGCGTGTTCCCAGACATCGAAGGTGAGCAGGGGCTTCAGTCCTTTCGTTATGGGATTCTGGGCGTTCGGCTCCTGTGTGATGACCAGCTGCCCGTCAGCGTCGGCAGAGAGCCACACCCAGCCGGAACCGAAGAGCGTCGTTCCCTTCTTTGCAAACTCCTTCTGGAAGGCCTCGAACGAGCCGAACTGCCTGTCGATGGCCTCAGCGAGAGCGCCCGTCGGGAGGCTATTCAGCCGCGGTGCCTGCAGTGCCTCGAAATAGAGGTTGTGGTTCAGTATCTGTCCGGCATTATTCTTGACAGAGTTAAGCGTCTCCTGCGTCGCCGGGCAAAAGGCACCGTCCTCTGCCTTGCAGACGATGTCCTCCAAGGCCATACCCTCAAACGGCGTACCGGGCAGCAGCCCGTTCAGGTTGTTCACATAGGTCTGCAGGTGCTTCCCATGATGCAGTGCGATAGTCTCTCGGCTGATGACCGGCTCCAGAGCCTCCGGAGCAAACGGCAGTGTCATTAGTTCAAACTTACTCATAGCTTTATTCGTTTTGATGATAATTGCGTGCAAATATACGAAAACTTTTTGATATGGATTCTCTTCGCCCTCATCTTTTTCTCATGACTTCTGTCAACAAATCGCGATCTATATGTCCCGCCGCCACATGTATGCTACCTTATCGGCTATCTCTGGATAATAGAGATCGTCTTGCACAAACTCCAATGTGGCCCTGATGCCACCCTCGTCTCGTACACCAGCCATTCCACCGCCACTCTTCTCCACCGTCTTATAGTAAATAGCAAGGGCTTCGTCATAGTCAATATATGATAGAGTAATCATGTCTTCTCCTCCCTTATTGCTTTAGACGATCTAACACTGCCTTATTCTCATCCAGCAGATGATCGAAGTCCACAGACATATCACCAATGAACTTCTCATATTCCTCTGGCGACACTGCCTTCAGATATTCTGCAATATTGCCATGATAGACATCACGGAATGCCAAGTCTCTCGAAGCCATCTTCTGACGGGCATCATATATGATTGGTTCCATCAATGGGTGATTAGCCAACTCATTGATGATTACTTCCACCTTTTCTATCGTCATTGGACCATTTGCCTCACCCTTTTTCCGAATCTCAAACGCTGCTCCATTCTCAAAAGAAGAAATAGCTCTAAGCACTTCTGCATATAGAGTGCGGCGCAAATTATCTTTCTCACTGAGGTCAAGCAGTTTCTTGTATTCCTTAGCCTTCTCACGGAACACAGCCTTGTAAACCATGTCTGTAGCCTGGGCGTACTTGTATGTAGGTCTTATGACCATCAACATACTTATTGATGGCATCAGTGAAGTTCTTGCGATAGTTTTCCTCCTGAATGGCAGCAGGCAGATACTCCCTATCTCTACGGTTGATATACTTTGTGCCGCCACCAGTCTTCTCGTTAATCGCGGCAATCACAATATCGAGAATGCGCGAACGCAACCACTTCGCCTTTTCGCTTGTCGTCAGTATCATGCCGAGGTTGAGAAAAGAGCGGAAGTCAAAAAGTCCTAATTGTGTGGTTTTGCTCCCGAAATCGATTTCGGGAGCAAAACGTAACTTAAACTCTTTCAGGCTTTTACCCCGACATAAAAAGT
>CAJOLE010000122.1 GCA_905235325.1 uncultured Prevotella sp.
AAATTATTCGTACCTTTGCAGCCGATTTGTGTAAGAATAGCGAATGAAACAGGAGTTAGTGTCAGTCATCATGCCCACCTATAATGCCGGCAAGTATCTTGCCGACAGCATTGAGAGCATCCTGAGCCAGACCTATCAGAACCTGGAACTGCTCATCACCGACGACTGCTCTGACGACGAGACGCGACAAATCCTGAAAGAGTTCTCGCACAAAGATTCCCGCGTCAAAGTGGCCTACCTCAAGGAGAACTGCGGGCCAGCCGTCGCCCGCAACCGCTCCATCGAGCGGGCCAAGGGCCGCTACATCGCCTTCTGCGACTGCGACGACCGCTGGATGCCGGAGAAGCTCGAGAAGCAGATTGCTCACATGACGCGCAAGGATTGTGCCCTCTGCAGTTCGTCGTACCTCATCTGCGACGAGAACAGCAAGGTGACGGGCATCAACATCTCGCCGAAGCACCTGACGCTGGGCATGATGAAGCGCGACAACAAGATAGGCTGTCTGACGGCCGTCTACGACATCAAGCGCCTGGGCCACAAGTTCTATATGCCTGCCATCCGCAAGCGCCAGGACTGGGCCCTGTTCCTCAATATCCTGAAAGAGTGTCAGATATGTTTCTGCCTGACCGAGCCACTGGCCTACTATCGGCAGCACAATAATTCGGTGTCGAGCAACAAGCTGTCGCTCATCAAATACAACGTCAACGTCTATGAGACGGTGTTCGGCTACTCCCAGTGGAAGGCCTATCTATACTTCTTTTTCCGCTTCCTTCCTACCTATTACGCCAAGGTCATGAAGCGCAAACGCGACAGTAAGCAATACATGAAAACCAATTTTTAGCCAGATTCTTTGCCCGTATGGCTTTTTTTTCGTACCTTTGCACCCGTTTTGCGAAAGCCACGGATCGGCATGGGCCGTGCATTGCAGAAAAAAAAGTAAAAAAAGCGTTTAGGCGTGCAATAAACATGGCTGCCTGTCGTTATATAATATAGAAGGAAGAACATCGCGTAAAAGAGCATCTATGACAAAACTCTATAACGGATATATTTTAGATGGTATGAATGAATTCGAACGCAACGTCAAACGGGGCTTCGACTTTATTGTATCTATCCTTTGTCTGGTGGTCTTTTCGCCCCTATTTGCCTATTGCTATTTTAGAATCAAGAACGACGACGGCGGACCGGTCATCTACAAGCAGGAGCGCATCGGGCGCTTTGGGCGGCCTTTCTATATCTACAAGTTCCGCAGCATGAAAGTCGATGCAGAGACCAACGGGCCCGAACTGTGCGACTCAGCCGACGACGACCGTCTGACCAAGGCCGGCCGCTTCCTGAGGGCTCACCATCTGGACGAACTGCCCCAGTTCTGGAACGTGTTCAAGGGCGAGATGTCGTTCGTAGGCCCGCGCCCCGAGCGCAAGTTCTTCATTGACCAGATTATGGAGCACGACCGCCGCTATGAGTATCTCTACCAGATACGCCCGGGCATCTCCTCGCTCGCCACGCTCTACAACGGCTATACCGACACGATGGAAAAGATGCTGAAGCGCTTAGAGATGGATCTCTACTATCTGGAGAACCGCTCCTGGTGGCTCGACTCCAAAATCATCGTCCTCACCTTCCTCAACATCGTCTTCGGAAAGAAATTCTAACGTTTAGGGATTTTCCCCTCTCTGTTTAGGGAAAATCCTTTGCACAGGTCAGGATTTTGTTGTTTCTTTGCACCGTGAAAAAGAAACAAATATGTCAAACCGATAAATATTTACGATTATGAAGAAGATGATATTCGCACTGATGGTGATGCTGACCGCTACCGTGTCGGCAAGTGCAATGAGCTACGAGCAGGCCCGCAACGAGGCACTGTTCCTCACCGACAAAATGGCTTACGAGCTGAACCTGACCGATGCCCAGTACGAGGCAGCCTACGAAATCAACCTCGACTACCTGATGGGCGTCACAAGCCAGGCCGACGTCTTTGGCACCTACTGGGAGCGCCGTAACCTCGACCTGAACTACATTCTCTACTCATGGCAGTGGGACCTCTTCCGTGCAGCCACCTACTTCTACCGCCCGCTCTACTGGAATGCCGGTTACTGGCACTTCGGCATCTACGCCCGCTATCCGCACCGTGACTACTTCTACTTCGGACGCCCGCATTTCTATGCAACCTATCGCGGAGCCCACAGCTGGCACCTGAACGGCGGACACAGCTACTACCACGGACGTGCCGACCACTTCCGTCCGGCCCTGCCTAATGGACGACAGCACTTCGGTATGCGCAACAGCTTCGACCGTGGCGACTACAGGGGTGGCCTCGGCCGCAGTTCAACCCGCGTCACGGGTCGCCAGGACCGCAATATCGAGAATCGCTCCAACCGCGGCAATATCGGCGGAAGCCGCAGCGGCAGCTACAACCAGAACCGTGACGGACGCTTCGGCGACAGCCGCTCATCGGGCAACGTCGAGAATCGCGGCAACCGTCCGTCGGGCAGCGCAGGCAATAGCGTCAACCGTCCCTCCGGCAGCAGCGCCACTCCTTCGCGCTCGTTCGGCAACAGCCGGCCGTCAAACAGCGTTGGCAACAGCAGCAGCCGGCCTTCAAGCAGCGTTGGCAGCAGCAGTCGGTCGTCAAGCAGCAGCGCTGCTCCCTCACGCTCGTTCGGCAGCAACCGTTCTTCGGGCAGCACCGGGACCCGCTCTGCCGGCAGTTCTGCAGGAAGCCGCAGCTCGTCGGGCAGCAGCAGTCACGGCCACTTCGGCGGTTCGCGCAGCCACTAAGCCAGAACCTCGGCTATGACAGCGTCAGGATGCGCACCTCGCAGTTAGTCATACGCTCCACTTCACGCATCTGCTTGCCGTAGAACACTGCCTGTATCGCCTTGTTGATGATACCGTGTCCTACGGCAAGCACTGTTTTTCCCGCGTACCTTTTCTTTATATAATCCAGGAAACGCCCGGCCCTCGCCAACAAATCGTCGAGCGACTCAATATCGTCGGGCCATACTTCACCCTTCAAGCTCGGAATGTAGCGGCCCGTGAACGAACCCCAGTCGCGCTCCCTCAGCAGCTCGGTGGTCTCCACCTCAAGCCCATGAGGCTCTGCCAGAATGCTGGCCGTATCCACAGCCCGCTTCAGGTCACTGGCCACGATGGCATCTATTTGCTTTGCAGCCAACGTGTCACGCAGCTGCCGGGCTTGACCGATGCCCACGTCGTTCAGCCGGCCCTGCGTCTGTCCCTGCATCAGCTGGCTCGCATTGTCAACCGTCTCGCCGTGGCGTACTAAGAATAAAATTGTCTTCATTGGTGCAAAGATACAAAAAAAATGATTATCTTTGCACACGAAACAAGCAAAACGTTATGAAAATACTTCAAAGCTCCATTTTCCGGGCCCTCTGTGCCATCGTCATCGGCGTACTACTGATAAAGTTTCCGGGCAATACGGTGAAGGGTATCACCGTAGCCATCGGCGTGCTGTTCTTCGTGTCAGGACTGATTTCGTGCGTCACCTACTTCTGGTCGAAGCGCAACGTCAGCGAGTACAAGATCTACGATGCCGAGGGCAATCTTGTGGCAGGCGAGCAGCCGACGTTCCCCATCGTAGGCATCGGCAGCGCCATCCTGGGAATTATCCTGGCCCTCACGCCGACGGCCTTCGTCTCCGCACTGATGTATATCATCGGAGCCATCCTCATCCTCGGTGCCATCAACCAGTATCTGAACCTCATCAGTGCCCGACGCTACGGCCGCGTGTCGTTCTGGTTCTGGGTCATGCCGACGCTCATCCTCCTTACCGGGGTCTACGTGCTGGTAAAGCCGCTGGCTCCGCTGCATACGGCCTTGCTCATATTGGGCTGGTGTACACTGGTCTACGGCGTAGTGGAGCTTGTCAACTCGCTGAAGTTCTACCGCGACAAGAAGAAATGGGAAAAGTCGCAGCAGCCGCAGCTCGACAGCTACGAGGTTATGGAGGAAGTGAAGGGTGAAGGGTGAAGGGTGATTTCCCTCACCCCTCACACGCCCGTGACGATGCCCTGAATGTAGGTTCTCAATATATGGATGCCGGTCTTGTTGTCACCGCCCCAGGGGATGATGAGGTCGGCAAACTTCTTGGTAGGCTCGATAAACTGCTCGTGCATGGGCTTGAGCACCTTCTCGTAGCGGTCGAGCACCATGTCGACCGTGCGTCCGCGCTCGACGACATCGCGGCGGATATTACGGATGAGGCGCACGTCGTCGTCGGTATCGACGAAGATCTTCAGGTCCATCATGTCGCGCAGCTTCTTGTAGTGCAGCGCCATGATGCCCTCGATGATGATGACGGGCTTCGGCTCCACGTGTACGGTCTCCTTCTGGCGGTTGCTCTCTATATACGAATAGGTGGGCTGTTCGACGGCCTCACCGCTCTTCAGCATCTTGATGTGCTCGGACAGCAGTTTCCAGTCGAACGCATCGGGGTGGTCAAAGTTGATGGCCTTGCGCTCCTCGGGCGTCAACCCCGTGGTGTCGTTGTAGTACGAGTCAAGGGGGATGACGGCTGCGCAGTGGGGCGGCAGTGCCTTTGTAATGCGCTTCACGACGGTAGTCTTTCCAGAGCCGGTTCCTCCGGCAATTCCGATAATAGTCATAACAGTTTCATGTATTTAAAAACGTTCATATATGCTTCAGCCTTACGTTCTATCGCCATCGGGTAAGCCCGCGACGAGGAGGGCATACGGTAGAGGCGGCACTGGCCGAACTCGCTATAGTCGCCCACCTTCGGCTCTGCGATGCCCAACTGGCGGCAGGCCACGGTGGTAGCCAGTTGTCCGGCGGTGACGACGGCACGACACTGCGGCAACCGGCTGAGCAGCCGGCGCAGGTCGGTCTCCTCGACTATCAGCAGGTCCTTGTCGGAGGCGGTGCCAGTGGTACGGACGACGCGTGTGGCCGTGTCGAAGAGGGCGATACCCTGCCGCTGCAGGAAGCCGGTGATGGCATCGAGGTCGTAAGTGCGCTCCGTTTGACGGACGAAGTGCTGCTTGTCGCCGAAGAAGCAGAGCCCGAAGATGCGCCACATGTCGTTCGTGAAGTTGGGGTAATAGAACGCCATACACCACCTTCGCTGCGCCGGCGGAAAAGTGCCAAGCATCAGCAGGCTGGCGTTCGCGGGCAGGAACGGCTCAAAGGGATGGGCTTCTTCGTTCATAGTCTTCTCCGGGTCAGTTCCTGATAATGATGCGTAATTGATAAGAAAGTTGTTTCATTCTGGTTTTCTGTTTTTACGCTATCTAATTCG
>CAJOLE010000123.1 GCA_905235325.1 uncultured Prevotella sp.
CGTTCGAAGTGTTTAGCGTTTGACGATTTTCTTTCCGTTCACGATGTAGAGGCCCTTCTGCGGCTCGCTGACGCGGCGGCCCTGCAGGTCGTAGACCGTACCCACGGCGGCTGACTCCGCGGCCACGCCCGTGATGGCCGTCGCCTCGCTGCCGTCGATGCCGATGTAGCGTGCGCCGATGCCCTCTATCACGAGGTATGCCTTGCGGGCAGCGAGCTTATCGCCCGTGTAGCGATAGAAGCCCAGACCATTGGCCTCGGCGGCCAGCGTGTAGACTGTGCCCGCAACATCGCTCTTGCTGATTTCCCGTTGTGTGCCACGCAGGTTGTTGTTACTGAAGTCGCCTGTGCCGGTCTCGGTGCTGGTGTAGAGCAGCGGCTCACCCACGGTGGACTTCAGGATGACGGCCTGTCCGCTGGGCACGATCTTGTCCGTCACTTCGTTCAGCTCTACCTGTGTGCCGTCGGCACTCAGCGTGGCGGTATAGACGGTAGTGTTCTCGTCGGCCTTCACGTTGCGCACGTCGGTGTAGTACGTCCACCAGTAGTCGTCGCCCACCGGGTTGGCCTTCTCCGTCTTTGGCGTGAAGTATCCGCCGTCGGCGACGGGCTTGGCGTAGGTGGCGTTGAGGTTACTACTGTTAAAGCCTGGCAGTTTGCTGCAACCAGAAAACATGCCATTGCTACTTGAACAGTTCCAAGTGTCGTTGCTGAAGATGTTCTCCAGGGCGGAGCAGTAACCGAACATACCGGACATGTCCGTCACGTTCCCCGTGTCGAAGTTGCTCAGGTCGAGGCTCGTCAGGTGGGAGCAGCCGTCGAACATACCGTACATGCTCGTCACGTTCCCCGTGTCGAAGTTACTCACGTCGAGGCTCGTCAGGATGGAACAGCCCCAGAACATATAGTTCATGAGCTTTACGTTCCGCGTGTCGAAGCCGCTCACGTCGAGGCTCGTCAGGCTGGAGCAGTATTCGAACATATAGCTCATATCCGTCACGTTCCCCGTGTCGAAGTGGCTCAGGTCGAGGCTCGTCAGACGCCAGCAGTCGCAGAACATATAGTTCATGTCCGTCACATTCCCCGTGTCGAAGTTGCTCACGCCGAGGCTCGTCAGGCTGGAGCAGCCACTGAACATTGCGCCCATGCGCGTCACGTTCCCCGTGTCGAACTTGCTCAGTTCGAGGCTCGTCAGGCCGGAGCAGTAACTGAACATCCCGTCCATGTTTGTCACCTTGGCGGTATTGAAGCCGCTCACGTTGAGGCTCGTCAGGCGGGAGCAATTATAGAACATGGCGCTCATGTCCGTCACGTTCCGCGTGTCGAAGTTGCTCACGTCGAGGCTCGTCAGGCTGGTGCAGGAAAGGAACATTCCGCTCATGTCCGTCACTTTCTCTGTGTTGAAGCCGCTCACGTCGAGGCTCGTCAGGCTGGTGCAGTCTTCGAACATACCGCTCATGTCCGTCACGTTGTCGGTCTTGAGGTTCTCAATGCCTTTGATGGTGGTGAGATAGTCGCATCCATAGAACCAATTGGCGGTGCTGGTGAGCGACGTACATTCGGCAAACGAGGCATCGAACATCACGGTGGTGATGGTTTCGCGTTGCGGATACCAGCCTGTGCTGGGTTCTTCAGTGTCCCAATCCCACTCAATCGGCCCGACGCTCATGCCTTTGAGCTCGGCCTTCCGCGTGTCGTAGTAGAAGGTGAGCACGGTGTTGTCTTTGCTCAGCGCGGCGTATGCCTCTGCTATCGGTATCTTTTTTTCCGTGAAGTAGCCTGGAGTCGCCTCGCCGCCGTCGATGCGGGCGTAAGTGTAGTCGGTATGGTTTTCGTCGTAGGCTGTGCCTTGCCCTCCTACCAATTGCGTGCAATTATCAAACATTACGGATCCATATTCACTATTCACACTTTCTGTACTCCAATACGGGCCAACGTAGATGCGAAGTGCAACCGCTGAACATATAGCTCATGTCCCTCACTTTGTCGGTCTTGAAGCCGCTCAGGTCGAGGCTCATCAGGCCGCTGCAGTAGCTGAACATGCCGCCCATGTACGTTACGTTTTCCGTATCGAAGCTGCTCACATCGAGGCTCGTCAGGCCGGAGCAGCCGTAGAACATGTAGCTCATGTCTTTCACGTTGTCGGTGTTGAAGTGGCTCAGGTCGAGGCTCGTCAGACGCCAGCAGTGTTCGAACATACAGCTCATGTCCTTCACGTTGTCGGTCTTGAGGTTCTTAATGCCTTTGATGGTGGTGAGATAGTCGCATCCATAGAACCAATAAGCGGTGCTGGTGAACGATGTGCAGTCGGCAAAAAAGTCGTCAAACACCACGGTGGTGATGATTTCGCTTTGTGGATACCAGCTTGTGTTGGGTTGCCCATTTTCATCGAGTTCAAACGGCCCGACGCTCAGGCCGCTGCGCTCGGCCTTCTGCGTGTCATAGTAGAATGTGAGCACGGTGTTGTCGTCACTCAGCGCAGCGTATGCCTCTTTCTCCTGCGCCATTGCGCCCTGCACCACGCCCATGAGTAGGAGCAGGACGGAAAGTAATTTCTTTGTCATTGTTTGTTTTGATGTTTTGAGAATAAGAAAAGGCGTGCAACCATCCGATGCTTATTCTTATATTAGTGAATTAGTGTTGTCAAGTCTCCTGTTTGGGAGTGGCGGCACCTTGTGCCTGCTGCGCCTCCCGGTTGTTCATCTGTACTGTCTGTTTCTTGGGTTGTTTGTTTTAAGGGTTTTATTTCTATGTTTGGCAGCAGGGGGCGACGTGGCCTTCCTTGCTTCGCCGCTGCAAAGTTAATCATTTTCTGCGAAAGTCGCAAGGATGTTGAGCAGAAAAAGGTGTATTTGTTATTTGCCTTATAGTTACGGATAGTTATTTATTCCACTTTCGCCTATGCAAACAATCTGATAATGAGTGTCACTTCGTGACAGAAATCTTGCCAAGTAGCTTTACCGCAACAAACGGGACGGATTTCTTGGTGGTTTCAGAAAGTTTGCTTATCTTTGCAACTTGTAAAAGAAGAAATGAGGAAAGATATGAAAAGGTTGGTGTTAATGGCCACGGCCGCTATTCTGCTGGCAGGCCATGCAAGAGCAGAACAGAATGACAGCGTATCGGCCACGAGAAAGAAGGTGGGCGTCGTACTCAGCGGCGGCGGTGCCAAGGGAATGGCCCACATCGGTGTGCTGAAGGTGCTGGAGCGTGCGGGCATTCCCGTTGATATTATCACGGGCACGTCGATGGGAAGCATCATCGGCGGCCTCTATTCCATCGGCTATAATGCCAATGCGCTCGACTCGATGGTGCGCGTCCAGGACTGGAGCTACGTCATCACCGACAAGGAGGACCTGCGCAACCAGAGCCTGAGCGACCGCCAGAAGCAGTACACTTACGTCTACAATACGGGCTTGACGCTCGGCAAGCGCAACATGAATGCCGGCGGCTTCATCAAGGGCAAGAATCTGGCTGAGCTGTTTCAGCAGCTGTGTACGGGCTATACCGACTCGCTCGACTTCACCCGTGACCTGCGCATCCCCTTCGCTTGCGTGGCAACCAATATCGTTGACAACTCAGAGGTGGTCTTCCACAGCGGTAAACTGCCGCAGGCCATGCGTGCGTCGATGGCCATCCCCGTTGCCTTCTCGCCGGTGAGGATAGGCGACATGCTCTTGGCCGACGGCGGCATGAAGAATAACTATCCTGCCGACATAGCCCGCGAGATGGGTGCCGACGTCATCATCGGCGTTACCGTGCAAGGGGAGCCGAAGCTGGCCGAGGACATCAACGGCGTGATGAGCATCCTGAGCCAGATCATCGACGTGAACTGTAAGAACAAGTACGACAATAACCTCGCCATCACCGACCTTCATATGCAGGTCGATACGAAGGGCTACGGCTCGGCCAGCTTCTCGCATGCGGCCATCGACACGCTCATCCGCCGCGGCGAGGAGCTGGCCATGCGCCACTGGGACGACCTCATCGCCCTGAAGTCGCTTATCGGCGTGCCCAGTTCGTACCGTCCGGAAATTCTCCATCCGCTGCGCCCGAGGGTGATGACCGAGAAGCAACACATCACAGGCATCACCTATGAGAACATGACCCCGCAGGACCAGCGATTCCTTCGCCAGAAGTTCCACCTGAACAAGGTGGACAGCATCGATGCCAACTTAGCCCAGCAGCTGACGACGTCGATGCGTGTTGACCTGTTCTATCAGACGGCAGAGTGCCGTCAGCAGCCCGATGCTGACGGCGTCCACGTGGTGCTCAGCGCCGGCAACCGCAAGTCGGTACAGCTGTATGCCGGCGCACGCTATGATACCGAGGAACATGCGGCCTTGCAACTGGGGCTCGACATACCGTTCAAGACGGCCGTACCGACGAATGCCGACATCACGCTGCGGTTGGGCAAGCGGATGATGGCGCGCGGCGAACTGACAGTCCATCCGTTCAGCATCAGCCGCCCCTCGCTCGTGTTTACCTTCCACCGCAACGACATCGACATCTATTTTGAGGGCGAGCGCGACTATAACGTCCGTTACAACCAGTTTCAGGCTGAGTTCATACCCTTCAACCACGACCTGCGCCACTTCAACATCCAGTATGGGCTGCGCTGGGACTATATGCACTATCGCAATATGCTCGGCCAGGAGGCAGGCATACAAGGAACGGTCAAGAACGAGCATTTCTACAGCTACCACGCGCGCATAAACTATAACAGCGAGGACAACTGGCGCTTTCCTACCCGCGGCGCGCGCTTCAAGGCAGAGTATTCTTACCTGACCGACAACTTCGCCGAGCTCGACGGCAAGCCCGGCATGAGCGACGTCAACGCCAACTGGCGTATGTCGTTCTCGTTCAACAGTCGCTTCACCTTACAGCCCATGTTCTACGGACGCCTCCTCTTTGGCTCGACCGTTCCTTACTGCTTCGGCAACACGATCGGCGGCGACTGGTTCGGCCATTACATTGAGCAGCAGATGCCATTCGCCGGCATAGGCAATATGGAATATATTGCCCGCCAGTTCGTTGCCGCACAGTTGCAGGCGCAACAGAAAATTGCCACCAACAACTACGTGCTGCTAAGGGTAGCCGCCGGACAGCAGTCGAGAGCCCTTGACAAACTCCTTGACCGCAGCACCCTCATCGGGGGGCAGATTGCCTATTACTACAATACGCTTTTCGGACCGATTGGCGTTACTGCGGGCTACAGCAACCACACCAAGGATCCGTACTTCCTCCTGAGCATCGGGCATGAATTCTAAGTGACGCCATCAGGGGGCGGGCTTTCGGCGGGCTCCGCCCGAGAGTCGGAAAGAGCCGGGCTCCAGCAATCGTTTACGTGGATTTTCCGAAAGATTGTTTGGTGGTTGGCTGGAAAAGCCGTAACTTTGCACAAGCTGAACTTGAACAATAAAAATAAAGAAAACCTATGAAACAATTCAACGACAAGAACTTCTGTCTGGAGACTGAGATAGCCCAGGACCTGTACCACAACCACGCATCGAAGATGCCGATCATCGACTACCACTGTCACCTCATTCCCGAGATGGTGGCCAACGACCACAAGTTCAAGAGCATCACCGAACTGTGGCTCGGCGGCGACCACTACAAGTGGCGCGCCATGCGTACCAACGGCATCGACGAACGCTACTGCACGGGCAAGGACACTACCGACTGGGAGAAGTTTGAGAAGTGGGCAGAGACCGTGCCCTACACCCTGCGCAACCCCCTCTACCACTGGACACACCTCGAGCTGAAGACCGCCTTCGGCATCGAGAAGCTGCTGTCGCCCAAGACTGCCCGCGAGATCTTCGACGAGTGCAACGAGAAGCTGAAGCAGCCCGAGTACAGCGCCCGCGGCCTGATGAAGCACTATGGCGTGGAGTGCGTCTGCACCACCGACGACCCCGTCGACGACCTGCACAACCACATCGCGTATGCCAAGCAGAAGGCCGCCGCCGACCCCATTATGATTCCCGCCTGGCGCCCCGACAAGGCCATGAACATCGAGAAGCCGGAGTTTGCCAAGTACGTCGGTCAGCTCTCCGACGTCAGCGGTGTCAGCATCACGACGTTCGCCGATATGGTCGACGCCCTGAAGAAGCGTCACGAGTTCTTCGAGGCTCAGGGTTCGAAACTCAGCGACCACGGCATTGAGGAGTTCTACGACGAGGAGTACACCGACTCTCAGATTGAAACCATCTTCGAGAAGGCCATGCGCGGCCAGCAGCTGTCGGCCTACGAGGTGCGCCAGTACAAGAACTGCTTCCTGACAGTGATGGCCGAGATGGATGCCGACGCCGGCTGGACCCAGCAGTTCCATTACGGCGCCATCCGCGACAACAATACCGCCATGTACGACCGACTCGGCCCCGACACGGGCTTCGACTCGATAGGCGAGTTCAACACCGCCCGCGCCATGTCGAAGTTCCTGAACAATCTGAACATGAAGGGCAAGCTCACGCGTACCATATTATATACGCTCAACCCCTGCGCCAACGAGGTCATCGCCACGATGCTGGGCAACTTCCAGGACGGCTCGGAGCCAGGCAAGATACAGTTCGGCTCTGGCTGGTGGTTCAACGACCAGATGGACGGCATGGTGAAGCAGATGAACGCCCTCTCGGTGCTCGGGCTGCTCTCGCGCTTCGTCGGTATGCTCACCGACAGCCGTTCGTTCCTCAGCTATCCGCGCCATGAGTATTTCCGCCGCATCCTCTGCAACCTCTTAGGCAACGACGTGGAGCGTGGCCTGCTGCCCGACGACCGCGAGCTGCTGGGACAGATGGTGGAAGACATCTCGTACAACAACGCCCGCCGCTACTTCAAGTTCTACTAAATCACGATTTTTCGTCTTTCGGCAGAATAAGACAAAGAGCGCTTACCATGAAAGTGGACTAAGCGCTCTTTTTTTAAATCTTTGTTTAGAGTAGCTCCATTCTACATTTCCTGCCTCTTTCCCGCCATCACCATGCGCACAGCAGTGGGCGTGGCAGGTTCACGTCGCCGTGGCCCGCCAGACCATTCGCAAGCGTTTAAAGGAATTAGGATATGACAAAGATTGACGACATACTGTATTGCCCCTAAAATACGTAATCCTCTTTATGGGAAAGT
>CAJOLE010000124.1 GCA_905235325.1 uncultured Prevotella sp.
TCGAAGCCGAAGGGCGAGGTGAAGCCTCCAAAGCCAGGATCGGGAGGTGTGGTGGCGCGGACAATAAGGTCCTCCAACGGACATCCGTCGAAGGTCTGCGCGCCCAAAGCCACGATGGTGCTGGGCAGGTCAACCTTCTTCAGGTTCTGGCAGTAGTTGAACACCGCCCCGCTGGGGGCCCAGAAGCTCACAAACTCGGTGCCCAGGCGGGTGATACCTTCGGGGATGACCACCTCGGTGAGTCCCGTCCACTCGAATGCGTTGTTGCCGATGTAGGTCAGGCTTGTGGGCAGGTTGATACTTGTCAGGCCCTCGCAGGAAGAGAAGGCACCGTCGCCAATGCTCTCTAAACCGTCGGGCAGCTCAAGAGTCTCCAGCGCATAGCACATCTGGAAGGCACACTCGCCGATGGTGGTCACGGTCGAGGGGATGTTGACGGTGGCCAGCTTCTGACTGCGGTCGAAGCAATAGTCAGGAATAGCCGTGATGCCCTCAGACAGCACCACTTCCTCCAGGGCCTTGCAGTTGCCCATGGCCGACTCGCCGATGGTGGTGACGGTGGAGGGAATGACATACTTCTTGGCAGCTTTGTTGTAGGCCAGTGCGTTCTCTCCGATAATCTCCAGGCCCTCGTTCAGGTTCAGCTCGGCCAAGTCGCTGCATGAATAGATGGCCTCCGACTCCAGCTCACGCACACTACTGGGCAGGGTGAGCGATGTCAGGCCGGAAGAGTTCAGGGCACCCTTGCCGATGGTGACCAGTCCCTCGGGCAGCGTGAATCCTTCGAGTTTGCAGCCATAGAGTGACTCCTCGTTCAGGCGGGTGATGCCTGCAGGCAGGGTGATGCTCAGGGCGTAGCAGCGACGGAACAAACCCTTGGGCAGCTCGGTCAGTGAAGCGTTGAGCACTACTCCGTCGAGCTTTTCGCACGACTCAAAGGCAGACTCGCCCAGGTTGGCAACGTTCTCCACGCCTGAAACGGTGGCCAGGCTGCTACACTTGTAGAAAGCCTGCTTGCCGATGGCGGTGATGCCGGCGGGCAGCTTCACGTCGGTGAGCTTCAGCTCGCGGAACATGTAGTCGCCCACGACGTTGCCCTCGGCCTCATATTCCACGGTACTCTGCATGTTGGTGTAATAGACACCGCCAGCCACGATGGAAGCCTCGCTCAGGTCGAGCACCTGCAGCTGGCCCTCGGTATCCTCACCTTCCTCGTCCTTGCCTGCGATGTCGCGGATGAAGGCGATGTCCTTTCCATTGAGCTGTCCCTTGACGGTGAGTTCGGTGATTGCATACTTCTCACTTGATGAGATTTTGGTCGAGAGCTGGCCAGGTGCGCTCAGCTCGACTACTTTGCTTTCTGCCATGCCAGCGACGCTGGTCATTGCCACAGCCACAAGAAGTAAAGTTCTTTTCATGTGTCAGTTCTTTTAATTGTAAAACGATAACTTATTTATTGATAATGGTTCTTGCCTGCCCGTTCACGCGAACGATATTGATACCCTTATGTAAAGGCCCGTCCAGCTGGCGTCCCTGCAGGTCGAAGTAGCGCGGAGTGTCACTGGCAGGTGAAGCCGTCAGGTCGGCGATGCCGTTCTTGGTCGTTCCGTCAATGTTCACATACTGAGCGAAGATACATTCCCTGCTGCTATTGGAGCGCTGTTCGGTCCAGCTGATGATGTAATGGTTGCCACCGATGAGCGGCGACACGGCCAGGTTGTTCTTCGTGTATTCCGACGTGGTGACATCATTCGACTCAAGCGCCACCTTGCCGTCCTTATCGACGACAGAGACATAGGTGCTTACGGGGTCTTTGTAGCCCGTGGAGCCCATATACTGGTAGAAGACGGCCACACGTCCCTTACCGGCAGAGCGCAACGTGACTCCGCTGATCTGCTGGCCATACTCCGTGGGCAAGATGGCAATACCGTCGTCGCCCCACAGGCGCTGGCCCTTCAGCGTGAACTTCTGGACGTTCACGCCATAGCCGTCATATCCATAGTAGGCCATGTTCTTGAAAGCGACATAAAAGACCCGCTCATCGGGGTCGTAATAGACACTGGGCACCGTCGACTGATAGTCGGAACCGGCCACTAACGTACCCACGTTGGCTGTCGAGAAAGCATATTCACCCTCACGGGTCATATAGATGAAGCGGCCGTTCCATCCGCCGTCCATGACGCTGAACACCACGCCGCCGTCAGGTCCGCTCTGCACGTCGATGCAGGGATAGACCCTGTCAGAAGAGAATCCTCCGGTGTAGAGTTCCACCGACTCGCCCCACACATCGTTGCCCTCAACATCGAACACCCGGACCATGTACTCCTCGCTGGCATCCTGATAGAGCACCATCACCTCGTTCTCGCCGTTGTTGACCACGATGGGGCGCTGTGTCACGCCCCCCGGCTCAACGACGACGGGCTGCTTCCAAAGAAGGTTGCCGTCGCGGTCGATACGCTCCAAATGGGTCACCCGCTGCGATGCAGTCTTCCCGCTAGTCGTATAGGCAAGAGCCGTGCCGCCATCGTCGGTGGCACATAGGCTCAGGCCTGTCGTATTCTCATCGCCCTGTCCACCATTCATTGCCACGGGTCCCCATACAATGTCGCCAGCGGGATTCACCTTATAAATGTAATAATTGAACTTATAGGCATCGGGAGCCGAGTCACGCAGGTCATAGCACGACACGATACAGTTGCCCTCGTTGTCAAGGGTGATGTAGTCGTGGAACTTGGTGTAGGTGATGTTCCGCTCGCTGGCAATCACCTTGCCAGTTGCGCCGAAGACACGTTCTCCCTCCGGGGTGTAGATTTGCATGCGATACTGGAAGACATCGGTGCCGTCGTCCAGATGCGAGGGCACGACGAAGAAGAAATAGGTCGTGCCGTCCTGGTTGGTCAGCATGTTGGGTTCGTAGAACAACAGGTTGCTGGGCGTGACACGTGTGTTTACGTCGGCGTCTTCCGTCCATTGTGCGCTTGCCGTGGCAGCAAAAGCCATCAGCAGGATTGTAGATAGTAGATGTTTTCTCATCCTTTCTTGCTTTTGATATTTTATTGTTTGGAAAGTTTCCTGACCGTTCCGTCCGACTGTCTGACAATCATGATGCCCCGTCCGCCAGTCGGTTTCAGCTCGCGTCCCTGCAAGTCGTACAATCGGTCGGCAATGGCAGACGACTGCCGGGTGTCGGCAATGCCGTCAATCGCCTCAACGGTGAAGAAGGAACGTGCACCGAAACCTGACACATAGGTCTTGTCGATGAGTATGCCGTCGGCATCGCGCAGCTCATAATAGCCGGTCTCCGAGGCGTACATACCATCGCCCCATACGTCGCTGACGTCAAAGCAATAGGTGTGTCCGGGCTCCAGATCGATGGTCTCTGAGAGATCATGAGGGGTTCTGTCGTCGAACGTGGCCAACAGTCTGATGGTGTTGCCCTGCTCGTCGCAGACGGCGAACGTGTTCTGCCAGGGCATGGCGTCGGTCTGCAGGTTCAGCTGAATGGTGGGGCTGACGACGGTGGGCTTGACGAACTGTCCGCTGATGGTCTGCGGCTCCACATCGGTGCCATTGACCGAAAGCAGGGTGACGGCATACTTTGTGGTGCCCCGCTTGTTGTATTCATAGTCCATGGGCAGACGCAGGTACTGGAAGCCATAGGGCGTAATATCACATTCGGCGGTCACCGTCGCCGTCTGCTGGCCCACGGTAATCTGGAAGGCAGCTTCGCTGATGGGCTGGTTGCCCTGGTTCTGGAGTGTCACCTCAAAGAAGTGATAGCCATATTGCATGCCGACGTTGACGCGGGGCTGTTCCATAGCCACCTTCAGGGGCACATCGACACCTGTCAACGTCGGACGTCCTCCTGTTACCTGCTGCACGTCGGTACGTCCGTTACTGACGAATGCCACCAGCTCCATGTCGGCCGGACTGGTATAGACATCGCCAATGAAAGTGGGCAGTTCGAGCGAGTAGTCACGTGCGAAGTAGCTGCCTTGTGCGGCCTCTTCGATGGGGTCGCCCCAGACATCGGTCAGTGCCTGTCGCAGCATGTGCATGTGGCAGTAGTCGCCTGACTGCGGACCGTTCTGGTAGCCCCATACGTTGTTCTGCAGCAGCAGCACGCAGAGACGTTCGTCGTCGGTGACAGTTCCTGTGAAGTAGCCCTCAACGTGGATGTCGAGCTGTCGGCTGTCGTTGTCGTAGTGACTCTGCATCAGCAGGTTGACGGGGGCATCCTCGTTCATCACATAGTCGGCGGCCATCTGCCAGACATTGCGCATGATCAGCACGCCCTCACCAAAGTCGGTACGGTTGACGTCGCCACAGGGATAGCCCTTCGACTCGCAGTCGAGGTAGCTGCCTATCTCGTCGCCAGCCTTCGTGGTATAGCCCACTGCCAAGCTGCCGGTATGCACGTTGACGGCAAACACCCGTCCGGGCCATACGCGCTTCATCCGCTCGGCCACGGCATGACCGTCGGGGCACCAGTAACAACCCGTGCCCGTAAATTCCTCCATCAAAACATTCTTCGGCTGCACGGCAGTAGTCACTTGCCAGGTCGGCTGTTCGTCAGCACGGGTTGTCATTGTGCAGACTTGGCCACCAACGACAAGGAAGGCGGCGAGTATCGTTCTCTTGAAAAGTTTCATTGTTTTCTGTTCTCCTGATTTCAAGGAATTGTTTTAATGTTTTCGGGGCGCAGGACGACAGAGGCATCCGTGGCATGGAGCCGGTCTGTTCACAACTGCGTTTTCCTTTAATGAACACGTGGTTTGCATAACCCATTCGAAGGGTTTTCAATTTAGGCTGCAAAGATACTAAAAAATTTTAAGACTGAAAGGAAAAACACCACTATTTTAATTATTTGGCATGATTTATCGGATTTCGACAGAATAAATGGTGCAGTTTTGTGACAGAAGGGCATTTAGAGCAAGAAATAACGTTAAATAAAAAGAAAAAAGGCAGGAATGTTTCCCAATAGGAGATTTTTTTTTAACTTTGCAGCCACAAAAATAACACGCAGTAATATAAATGAATAGACGTCTACTGACAGCGGCTCTGCTCACAGCCGCGTTGACCGTTATGGCACAGCAGAAGAGGCTTGTGCTCATCGAGGAGTTCACCAACACCGGCTGTGGCCCCTGCGCCACATGGTCGCCTGTGCTCGACTCCGTCATCCACTA
>CAJOLE010000125.1 GCA_905235325.1 uncultured Prevotella sp.
GACTTTTATTTGGGAAAGTATTTTGCAAGGAAGTTCCCTGGCTCTAATGTCTCTACGGAACCATTAAAATTGAAATCCTTGATGTTGCGGGTGACTATAAAGTCTGCTCCAGCTTGTTCGGCAGAAAAGTATTGCAGGGCATCCTCGAAGTCGCGAGGTTCCAAGCGAAGGGAATGATCGACAGCCTGCTCACCAACAGGTACAATAGTGAACAGTTCGCGAAGCCCTTTAATTGTTTCATAGAATTCTTTTTGCGGAATAACTTTCCGCGTACTGTATTTTATATTTGCTATTGACAAATCGGAGACAAGTAAGTTGATATGGTCTTTGGCAGACAATTCAAAAATCTTCCTTGCCTCATTGAAACCAACGGAACGATGCTGAATGTAGTCAAGGAAGATGTTTGTATCAATAAATACGGTCAATTTATTGCTCATATTTCTCAAGCAGATATTCCTCTTTGTCTTTCTTCCAGTCAACGGTTTGGCAAGCGGAGAAAGCTCCTGCAAATTTCTCCACAATAGCAAGTCGGCGTTTCTGGTAGTTCCTCTTCTCCCTTTTCTTCTTTCTTTGCGGGCACATTTGCTGTCAGGAATAAGTAAACCTTATTCAGCAAGGCTGTGTCCTTGTCGTCAATCTGGTTAATCAAATTTACCGACGACTGTTTTAATCTCGTTGCTGTCATTGCTGTCAGGTTTTATAATTACGACTGCAAAGATAACGCATTTCAAAGAAAACTCCAAATTTTGCAGCATCTTTTTTTGTTTCTTTCCAATTCTTTTCTTAACTTTGCAGCATGAAGAGAGGAGCATTGTTAATCGTGGCTTTGCTGATGGCAATGACCATCATGGCGCAGAAGACGGCGGTCAGCGGCACCGTCGTCGATGCTTCTACAGGCCAGCCGGTGATGGGTGCCAGCGTGACGGCGGGCGACGTGTCGGTGGTGACCAACGCCGACGGCTACTTCACGCTGAAGAGCGAGCAGCAGCCGGAGGCCGTGGTGGTGACGCACGTGGGCTACCGCTCCCGCCGAGTGGCGGTGACGGGCAGTCAGCTGACCGTCCGCCTGGATCCGACGGTCGTCCAGCTGCACGAGGTGCTGGTGATGGCCGACAACCCGCTCGAGCTGGTGCGGGCGGCCATCCGGCAGATTCCGCAGAACTACAGCCGCACGGCCGAACTCTCGGGCTGCTTCTACCGCGAGACGGCGATGAAGCGGCAGCACTATATCACCGTGGCCGAGGGCGTGGTGTCGATGTATAAAGGCGGAGTCGGAGCGGGGATGGGGCTCGACCGGGTGGCCATCAGCAAGGGTCGGCGGCTGCTCAGTCAGAAGCAGGGCGACACGCTGGGCGTGAAGGTGCTGGGCGGCCCGGTGGCGGCCGTGCAGCTCGACGTCGTGAAGAACCGCGACTTCCTGCTGAACGACGAGGACCTGGGCTGCTACAAGCTGACGATGGAGATGCCGACGACGATTGCCGACCGTCCGCAGTACGTGGTGAGCCTCGCACCGAGGGTCACGATGCCCTACGCCCTCTACAACGGCCGGCTGTATATCGACCAGGAGACGCTGGCCTTCACCCGCGTGGAGCTGTCGCTCGACATGGACGACCGCCGGAAGGCCACCGAGGCGATGCTCGTCAAGAAGCCCTCCGGCGTGCGCTTCCGTCCCCGCGAGCTGTCGCTGCTGGTTGACTATCGTCAGGGTGCTGACGGGGTGATGCGGCTGAGCTATATGCGTATGACGTTCCGCTTCAACTGCGACTGGCGGCGGCGGCTCTTTGCCACGTCGTTCACGGCTACCTGCGAGATGGCCGTGACCAGCACCACCGACCGCGACGTGCGGCCCATCCGCGGCCGCGACTCCTTCGACCAGCGCGACGCCTTCTTCGACCGTGTCGACTACTTCCGCGACCCCACGTTTTGGGCGGACTACAACATCATCGAGCCGACGGAGTCGCTCGACAAGGCCGTGCAGCGCCTGCTGAAGAAAAATCAGAATTAGTCCAGCTAGCGCTCCGATTGCCCACTCCTTCAAATATAAATAATGACCGTGTTTTGCAAGTTTTTGGCGGAAATAATCACGATAGTCATGAAAAATCGCTAACTTTGCAGCCAAATAGAAAGAGATGGCAAAGAAAGACGGGGAGCTGACCCCGATGATGAAGCAGTTCTTCGACCTGAAGGCGAAGCACCCCGACGCGGTGCTGCTCTTCCGCTGCGGCGACTTCTACGAGACGTACTGCGAGGACGCCGTCACGGCGGCAAAGATTCTGGGCATCACACTGACCCACCGCAACAACGGGGCGGGCGCGAAGGGCGACGAGATGGCGGGATTCCCCCACCACGCGCTGGACACCTACCTGCCGAAGCTTATCCGGGCCGGCAAGCGCGTGGCCATCTGCGACCAGCTTGAAGACCCGAAGCTGACGAAGAAGCTCGTCAAGCGCGGCATCACCGAACTGGTGACGCCGGGCGTGGCTCTCTCCGACAACGTGCTGAACTATAAGGAAAACAATTTCCTCTGTGCCGTACACTTCGGCAAGTCGGCCTGTGGCGTCTCGTTCCTCGACATCTCGACGGGCGAGTTCCTCACCGGCGAGGGCACGTATGACTACGCCGAGAAGCTGCTCGGCAACCTCCAGCCGAAGGAGGTGCTCGTCGACCGCCAGCACAAGAAGGATTTCGAGCAGCACTTCGGCGCGAAGTTCTTCACCTTTGAGCTTGACGACTGGGTGTTCACAGAGCAGAGTGCCCAGCAAAAACTGCTGAAGCACTTCCGCGTGAAGTCGATGAAGGGCTTCGGCGTGGACCATCTGAAGAATGGCATGATTGCCGCCGGCGCCATCCTGCAGTATCTCGAACTGACGCAGCACACGCAGATAGCGCATATCACGTCGCTGCAGCGCATCGAGGAGGAGAAATACGTCCGTTTAGACAAGTTCACCATCCGTTCGTTGGAGCTGATCCAGCCGATGCAGGACGACGGGAAGTCGCTTTTAGACGTGGTCGACCGCACCGTCTCGCCCATGGGCGGCCGGTTGCTGCGCCGCTGGCTGGTGTTCCCGCTGAAGGACGAGCGGCCTATCAACGAGCGCTTAGACATCGTGGAGTATTACTACCGCGAGCCGGAGTTCCGCCAGTGTATCGACGACCAGCTGCACCGCGTGGGCGACCTGGAGCGCATCATCTCGAAGGTGGCCGTGGGCCGCGTGTCGCCACGTGAGGTCGTCCAGCTGAAGACGGCCCTGCAGGCCATCCACCCCATCAAGACGGCCTGCCTCTACGCCCAGAACGATGCGCTGAAGCGCGTCGGCGAGCGGCTGAACCTCTGCGAGTCGCTCCGCGACCGCATTGAGCGCGAGGTGCAGCCCGACCCGCCTCAGCTGGTGCAGAAGGGCGGCGTCATCCGCGACGGCGTGAACCCGGAATTGGACGAGCTGCGCCACATCGCCTACTCGGGCAAGGACTACCTCCTGCAGATTCAGCAGCGCGAGGCTGAGCAGACGGGCATACAAAGCCTGAAGATCGGCTACAACAACGTCTTCGGCTACTACCTTGAAGTACGTAATACGTATAAGGACCAGGTGCCGCCGGAGTGGGTGCGCAAGCAGACGCTGGCCCAGGCCGAGCGCTACATCACGCAGGAGCTGAAGGAGTATGAGGAGAAGATTCTCGGGGCTGAGGACAAGATTCTGTCGCTTGAGACACGGCTGTTCAACGAGCTGGTGCTGGCCATGCAGGAGTTCATCCCGCAGATACAGATCAACGCCAACCTGCTGGCCCACCTCGACTGTCTGCTGAGCTTTGCCAAGACCGCCGAAGAGAACCGATACGTGCGGCCCGTCATCGACGGCAGCACCGTGCTCGACATCCGGCAGGGCCGCCACCCCGTCATCGAGCAGGAGCTGCCCATCGGCGAGCCGTACATCCCCAACGACATCCTGCTTGACAACGAGCGCCAGCAGATAATCATCATTACCGGTCCGAACATGGCCGGTAAATCGGCGCTGCTGCGTCAGACGGCCCTCATCGTGCTGCTGGCCCAAGTGGGCTGCTTCGTGCCCGCAGAGGCCGCGAAAATCGGGTTGGTGGACAAAATCTTCACCCGTGTGGGGGCTTCGGACAACATCTCGCTGGGCGAATCGACGTTCATGGTCGAAATGACGGAGGCGTCGAACATCCTGAACAACGTCAGCAGCCGCTCCTTGGTGCTCTTCGACGAGCTGGGCCGCGGCACCTCGACCTACGACGGCATCTCGATAGCCTGGGCCATCGTGGAATACCTGCATGAGAACACGAAGGCCGGCCATCCGCGCACGCTCTTTGCCACACACTACCACGAGCTGAACGAGATGGAGAAGAATTTTTCCCGCATCAAGAACTACAACGTCTCGGTCCGCGAGGTCGACGGCAAGGTCATCTTCCTGCGCAAGCTCGTGAAGGGCGGCTCTGAGCACTCGTTCGGCATCCATGTGGCCGAGATTGCTGGTATGCCCCGCAGCATCGTGAAGCGGGCCAACGTGATTCTGAAGCAGCTGGAGAACGACAATGCCCAAGTGGGCACTGTCGGCATGCCGACCGCCGAGATAGCGGGCAGCCGCGAGGGTATGCAGCTCTCGTTCTTCCAGTTGGACGACCCCGTGCTCTGTCAGGTGCGCGACGAAATCCTCGGCCTCGACGTGAACAACCTCACGCCACTCGAAGCGCTGAACAAGCTCAACGACATTAAAAAAATCGTCTCAGGAAAGTGAGACGATTTTAATTTTTTACCTTTTTACGTTTTTACTTTTCACCATGCACCAAAGGCCGACGGCGATGAAGGGCAGGGAGAGAATCTGGCCCATGTCAATGGGCAGCGAGGCTTCGAAGGCTTCCTGAATCTCCTTGGTGTACTCGATGAAGAAGCGGAAGGTGAAGATGTAGGTCAGGCAGAAGCCGAAGTACCAGCCGGTGCCGATCTTCTCGGGCCACCGCTTATGCAGTGCCCAGAGGATGAAGAAGAGCAGGGCGTAGGCAATGGCCTCGTAGAGCTGGCCGGGGTGGCGCGGCTGCTGGTCTACCTTCTCGAAGATGAAGGCCCAGGGCACGTCGGTGGCCTTGCCGATAATCTCGCTGTTCATCAGGTTGCCTAAGCGGATGAAGCAGGCGGTGGTGCCGGTGGCAATGGCGATGTTGTCGAGCACCGTCCACATCTTGACCTTCGTCCGGCGGCAGTAGAGCCACAGGGCCAGGATGAGTCCGGCGGTGCCGCCGTGGGAGGCCAGTCCGGCGTAGCCCGTCATCTTCCAGCCGCCGTCGGGCAGGAAGTGGATGGGCAGCAGCATCTCGACGAAGCCTTTGAACGACGTCAGGAAGTAGTCGGGCTGGTAGAAGATGCAGTGGCCGAGGCGGGCACCGATAAGGATGCCCAAGAAGCAATAGACGAAGAGCGGGTCGAACAGCTCGTCCTTGATCTTCTGCTCCTTGTAGAGACGTCGCACGACGAGGTAGGCCAGCAGCAGGCCGACGAGCCAGCACAGCGAGTACCAGCGGAAGGAGTACGAGCCGATGGAGAAAGCCTCTATCGACGGGTTCCAGGTGATATATAGCAAAAGATTTTTCATCGCGGCGGCAAAGGATACAACAAAAAAACGAGACCCGCAAATAAATAGGGTCTCGTTTTTTTCGAAATGATTACTTTAACGTTACTTTACTACCACTTTTCTGCCATTCTTGCCTTGCAAGCCTCCTTCAGCCGAGCGGACGACATAGATGCCGGTGGGCAGGCCCTTCAGGCTTGTGGCGCCGCGCTTCACCAGCGTGCCGTTGACCGAGTAGACATCGAAGGGACGGCCCTCAGTCTCCATGTCGCTGATGTCGTTGGTGTCGTCGAACTTCAGCGTGATGCTCTGGCGACTGCCGGCAGCCTGGGCAGGAATCTGCAGGTAGGCATCTTTGCCGTCGATGTAGCCGTTGCTGCCGACGGCCTTAAATGTCTTTGACCATGCGTCGAGTTTATAGTTACTACAGTTGTTCTCGGTGGCGGGAATGCTCTTCCCCGTTCCGCCCTCGCTATAGTATCCCTTCAGCATGTTCACATAGATGGTCTGCGACGGTACACGGGGCACGAGGTAACACTTCCACGGCTCGCCCACTAAAAGTAACCCTTCCTTGGCGGGTACACTGCCCACGCGCATCATCAGCGCCTCGCCCGTGGCGGTGTTGAAGCCTCCGGCGGTGTAAGCCTTCAGTCCCTCTACCGACGTGAAGTCCAGGTCGGTGTTGTCGCAGTAGGTCTGCATGTCATGCCATAAGAACACGATGCTTCGCCATGCACTATGGTTGTTCACCTCAAACTCTATGCTTCCCAGACTGGTCGTCGCCGAGTTGTCATCATGGGCATAGCTCATCTCATACTTGTATTTCCCGTCGGCATAGTTCCAAAAGTAGAACACGAAGTTGTTGCCATACGTGTCTCCGCTGTTAATATCGGCCTGATATTTTTCAGGGGTATATTCTTTTTTCCAGCTGCCGTTCTCCAGCTTACTGGTGGTGAGATAGATGTAGCCCGTAAAGTCTTGTTGACTGTTGTTGGCTATTTGCCATCTGAGCTTGACGTCGTTGGAATGTACCACGCCGTCCACGGCATTGAGCACTTCAATGCGTGTCAGCTCCAGCTGTGGCAGGGTCGGCTGTTCCACCGTGATGGTGTAGATATAGTCAGCAGGTTTCGACACCACGGGCAGGGGCACGTCGGCTGTGTTCAGCGTCTGGTCTTTCAGCACGATGTCGCCGCCAGCGAAGGTGCTGCTGGCCTGCAGCTTCACGCTGATGAGGGCACCGCTGGTGCCGCTCACCGTTGCGTTGGTGGCCGAGTAGAGCATGATGTGGCCGTCGGTGGTGTTCACCGTCAGTGTGTGCTTCTTCCACGTGGTGCGT
>CAJOLE010000126.1 GCA_905235325.1 uncultured Prevotella sp.
TGTTGGGCTTCTTGCGTATAAACATGATGCAAAGTTAGCATGGGACACCCAAATTTGCAAGTTTTTCGCTCGCAAATGCTTGATTTTTAGAACAGTTTATTTTTTGAGGCAGAGAAGCGCGGAAAACAGGAAAAGCGAGCCGCAAGGCCCGCTTTTTATTTTGCAGCCTGGTATGTCTGTTTTTCTTGCAAAAGCTTGACTGATTCAGAAAAAAGTCTTACATTTGCATCGTGATTTGGAAATTAAACATAATATTGTATGAAACGGACTACAGAATTATGGGTGCTGGCCGTCATCCTGGCGATGGTGCAGGGGTTGGCATCGTGCAGCGAGAAGGACAATCCTGCGGATTCATCGGCAGAGAATCTGGCTGATGCCACTATCATCTGGTATGGTAGTGGCAGTACGAATGTAGATGCGGCGATATTGCAGAATTTCCGCCTGTTCTACAAAGCCCAGCCCTGCAGCTATGACCGCGTGAACATCGTGGCCCAGTACAAGACCTCACTAAAACCCGACATCTATTATGGCAAGAGCGACGAGGAGATGGCCCGTGAAGGCGAGGAAAGGGCTGCAGGACTGACCGATGAAGAGATAGAGAATTTGGACTATTTTGAATACTTCTGGATCTGTCATCCCAAGCAGGGCGCCACCTACCGCTTCGCCCTCGACCCAAAGAAAACCCTGCGGCAGCAGTTGGCTGAGACGGAGCCCTACGGCCAGATGAACTGCGACTTCACCTGTCCCGACTCGCTGACCAACTTCATCAACTGGGCGGCAGCCCGCTATCCCGCCAAGAAGTACATACTCGTGATGGCCGACCACGGCGGCGGCTACATGCCTCATACTGACCTGGCGGACGGCAACGCCCAGACACGCGGACTGATCTTCGACGACGGGCACGACAAGAAGTGCTTCTCGGGGAAGAGCCTGGCACGTGCTGTGAGAAATGCCAATGTGCGGCCAGAGGGCATCGTGCTCTACCTCTGTCTGATGAACAACATGGAATTTCTCTACGAGGTGAAGGATGTGACCGACTACATTGCCTGCTCCACCTATATCATGACGGGCTTAGGCGGTGCGCTGCAGAGCATCATCGACAACTTTGCGGCGGGCAGGGATACTGAGACCGCATTGGGAAACTTCATGGACGACACGATGAAGAGCATCGACGACTTGTTCTACCGCCCCGAGGATCCCGAGAATCCCTACTACTACGACATGACGCTGACCAAAACCCGCGAGCTCGACGCCCTGGCACCCGTGCTCAGAGAGTTCACCGACCGGCTGGTGGATACCTATCAGAACGGTACGCAAGAACAGCGGGGTAACATCGACGTCAGCACAAGGCTCGCCGTGAAGGTGCAGAATACTTACCCCTTCTACGATATGGCCAAATATATGAAGACCCTCTTCCTGACGTTGCCCGAAGTGTTCGACCAGGAACTCTACGAACGCCTTCAGACGGCCTTCAACGCCTGTATCGCCAGGCAGTGCAGCTCACGATACCTGACCAGCCACGACTATCAGGTAGACTACAGCGTGATACTCGGCAGGAAGGGCAGCTATAACTGGTATGTTTACGGCGTCAAGGGAATGGAACCCGTGCTGCAAGGCGCCAACGTGTACCGCCCTGACGGCACAATCGATAAATACGACTACAATGGCGAGGGCTTTAAAAACATCAGTTTCATCGAGGACTATGAGCTGACCGCTACCGACACCTGGGCCAGCACCTTTGCCGATACCTATCAGCAGACCACCTTCGACCGGCTGGTGGGCTGGAGCCGCTGGCTGCTCATCAACGAGACAGAGCCCCCCTCGTGGAGTCCCTGCTCGTTCAAGTATCGGCTGCCTGAAGACGATATGTCGGGGGTGCCTATTATATAGTCGCACGAACAGTTTTTTTGTGTACTCCAAAAAAAATCGGAGTTTTTATTGGTCTTTTAGAAAATTATGATTATATTTGCGGCAAAATTGCGATACCAATTAAACTACAAGTAAGATGAAAACTGAATTCAGAGAAGAAAACCAGAACTATGTGATGGCCTTCGAGGGTCGTCTCGACACGCCGTCGTCACGTCAGGTGGAACGCGAGATGCAGGTGCTCTACGACTGCGAGGGCCATGACATCATCCTCGACTGCACCAATCTTGAATACATCACCAGCAGCGGTATGCGCCTCTTTCTCGATTTGCTGAAGGTGGCCAAGAGCAAGGGTAGCAAGTGTACGCTCTTAGGTCTCAACGACATGATTTACGAAGTGTTCGATGAGGTCGGTTTCATAAATCTTTTTGATGTACGCAAAACGTTATGAAGGAAGAAGATGTCAAGGAGATGCAGGCCGAGATAGAGCGGCTGAGAGCCGACAATGCGCGATTGCAGTCAGAGATGATACGCCTTGTCAGCCGCAACCTCAATCTCAGCGAACAGTTAGAGGTGGATATGGATCTGCGCCGCCGTACCGAAGTGGCACGGACATTGATGAAGGAGCATATCGATCGGCAGCGAAAAGCCGACCTGCAGGACGACGGTCAGCTGCTGGCCCTGATCGACCTGCGGCTTGAAGAGAAGCGTTCCCACCTGAGTCCCGACTTCGACACTAAGCAGTTGGCCGAACTCATCGGCGTCAGTCAGGAACGTCTCAACCGGCTCTTCCGCAACAAGTCCATCTACCGCACGCCGGAGGCCTATATCGACAACCTGCGCACCATCAACGCCATGCAACTGCTGCGTACCCAGCACAACTACAGCATTGCTGCCATTGCTGAGGCTTCGGGCTTCAACCATGTGCGCACCCTGCAGCGCCGCATCTTGGATGTCACAGGCATGACACCGGCGGATTACAGAGCCCTCTTCACACGGGATATGTAAAATCACTACCTCTTTAAACCTGTCTTTCGCATGAAATCCTTCTCCCAACGACTCACACGGCGCATCGTCATTGCACTGACACTGGTGTTGAGCATAATCGCTGCCGGCACCACCTACTTTGCCGCGCGGTTCACGGGCCCTTTGGTAGAAGCCTATTACGAGCATCTCGCGGATATCGAGAACGAGTCGATAGAGAAGAAACTGATAGGTGTCGATGCAGGCGACCTGTCGCCCGACTTGCTTCACGACTATCTGTTGTCGAAAGACCTGCAGGCCAACACCGAGGGACTTATCAAAGTGCCCCGCAAACTCGAAGGCAACCCCCGTCAATGGGTGCGCAGCGTCATTGTGGACAAAAATGGCTATTATGTCTCGCATCCAGAGAAGGAGCGTATGCAGCGTGACAACTTCTTTAAAAGCATCCACCAGAAGACCGACACCGTAGCCGCCCGTGTGGTGAGCGAGATGGAAACACGCAAGAAAGGTTCTGCCGAACTCACGGTCGATGGCGTGCCTTCCACCGTCTTCTATTCCCCACTCGAAAAGTCGGGCTGGTCGCTGGTCGTGATACTGCCAAAGATCCGATACTACATCGTGGTATTCGGGTTCTGTATCCTCTTGTCATTATTCCTTCTGTCAGGTCTGTTGGCGGTCTATTTCATCTGTCGCACCACCATCCGCCGTTCCACCCGTCCGCTTCAGGTGCTGGCCAGCAGTGCCGACGAGGTGGCAAAGGGAAACTTCAACGCACCGCTGCCCGATATCCGTCATCAGGATGAGATCGGTCTGCTTCGCGACTCCTTCGGCAATATGCAGCAGTCGCTCAGCCAATATATCGAAGAACTGAAGACGACGACTGCCCAGAAGAGTGCCATCGAGAGCGAGCTGTCCATAGCCCGCAGGATTCAGATGTCGATGCTGACGACGGACATCCCCGAGTGCCCCGACCTCGCGATCCACGCTATGCTGAACCCCGCCAAGGCCGTAGGTGGCGACCTCTACGACTTCTTCCTGCGTGACAACAGCCTGTACTTCTGCATCGGCGACGTTGCGGGCAAAGGTGTGCCTGCAGCGCTGGTGATGACCACCGCCTGCGGAGCTTTCCGTCTGCTGTTAGAGAGTGAGTCGGAACCGATGCGTATAGTCGGTCGCATGAACAATATGATGATTCGCGACAACAGCATGACAATCTTTGTCACCTTCTTTGCCGGGGTGCTCGACCTCAACACTGGGCACCTGCGATATTGTAATGCCGGACATAAAGCACCGCTTGTCGACGGACAGCCCCTTCCCGTGCATCACAATCTGCCCTTAGGGGTCATACCCGACTGGGAGTTCGAAGCCCAAGAGGCCGACCTCGCTCCAGGTAGCACACTCTTCCTATATACCGACGGACTCGACGAGGCGGAGGATGCCAAGCACCGGCAGTTTGGCAAGAAAAGGATTGTTGAGGTGATGCAAACCTCCTCCCTGCAGCCCCATGTGCTCATTGAACGTATGACGCAGGCTGTAGCCGACTTCGTGGGTGACACAGAGCAAAGTGACGACCTCACCATGCTTGCCATACAATGCCGGCGGATCCGCATGGAAGGTCCGTCGCTCAAAGGATAAAAGCAAAGTTCCCTCGATTGATGGAACAGACAAAACGTTGTATGGAGGTCAACGAATGAAAGACTACCCCGACCAGATGACACAGGAGCAGGCCTGCGCTTTCCGCGACGATGTGCTGAACATCGTCAGCCAGATACCGCGAGGCAGCGTGACGACCTACGGACACATCGCCGCACTGGCTGGTTGGCCCAGCCATTCACGGATGGTGGGTCGCATACTGCGCTACACGCCCGGGGCTGAACGGCTGCCCTGCTATCGCGTCGTGAACATCGAGGGCCGCACTGCTCCCGGATGGTCCCGCCAACGCCTGTTGCTGGAAGAGGAGGGCGTCACATTCAAGAGAAACGGCCACGTCGACATGGACCGCTTCCTTTGGACGCCGACATTCGAATAGCTTTTCAGTAAAATCAGAACCGGGAGCAGTCCCTTGATACAGCTATAGAGTCAACCAGCAAGTGCAAGTTGCGTGCAAATGTAGGACTCCTATATTACTCAACTTTCGCAAGTTGAGTAAGCTACTTTACCTCCACATCTCCTCCGCTAGCGGAGCGAATGCGAACTAACTTGAATTACGAATAAAAGAAAACATCCTACACTTCCTACACTTCCTACACCTGCCCCACTTTTTTAGGTGTAGGAAGTGTAGGAAGTGTAGGATAAAACCTG
>CAJOLE010000127.1 GCA_905235325.1 uncultured Prevotella sp.
CCCTCTGTGAAGAGGCTTTAGCCTCCTCCCGGAAATCTCCTGTTAAATGGATTTATTCTCTGTGTCCTCCGTGTCCTCTGTGTTTCAGATATCATACCATATTATTTTTACGATTACTTAATTAGTCCTAATTTGCTTTCAAAACTTGTTCTGCTGCACATTTTTGATGGTTTTCTTGCACGGTTCGGAGAAAAGCATTATATTTGCAGGCAATAGCTTGCATGAATCCTCCGAATATAGATGAAACAACAATCAATATGGTCAACTATCCTATAGGAATTCAGGACTTCGAGAAAATCCGCAAGGGCAGATATGTGTATGTCGACAAGACCGGGCTCGTCTATCGGCTTACGCGAGGCAGCGTGTATTTCCTTGGCCGCCCGCGCCGCTTCGGCAAGAGCCTGCTGGTGAGCACGCTGAAGTATTACTTTGAGGGGCGCCGCGACCTGTTCGAGGGGCTGAAGATCATGGAACTTGAAAAGGAGTGGCAGAAGCACCCCGTGTTCCTGTTCGACTTCAACCTGGGCGACAAGAAAAAAGCCGGTGGTCTGGATGAGTACCTGCTTAGTGTGATTGGCAAGGGTGAGCAAGAGTATGGCATCGCGCCGCTGATGAAGGCTGACGGCAGCGGCCCTTTGCTCGATGCCCCCATGCGGCTGGCCAATCTGTTGGAACAATTGCACCGCAAGACAGGACAGCAGAGCGTGGTACTCGTCGACGAGTACGACAAGCCCCTGCTCGACCTTCTTGAGACGGGCAGTGCCGACGACGACACGCAGCCGGAGGTCCGCCCGGCCCAAAAGGACGCTTTGCTTGCAAAGAACCGCGAGACGCTGAAGAACTTCTTCTCCACCTTCAAGGCCGCCGACGCCCACCTGCGCTTCGTGCTGCTGACGGGCATCACGAAGTTCTCGCAGGTGTCGATGTTCAGCGGCGTGAACCAGCCCGACGACATCTCCATCGATGCACGCTTCGAGGCCATCTGCGGCATCACCGAGGACGAGCTGTACAGCGTCTTCGCCGACTCCATCGCCGAGCTGGCCGAGGCCAGGGGATGCACCGTAGAGCAGATGAAGGAGGAGCTGAAGCTGCGCTACGACGGCTACCACTTCTGCGACAAGCTGACCGACATCTACAACCCCTTCAGCCTGCTCAACGCCTTCGCCAAGGGGAAGATCAAGGACTACTGGTTTGCCTCGGGCACGCCGTCCTTCCTCATACGACTGCTGTCGAAATCGAGCGAGGACGTGATGCAGTACACGGGCCGCTATTACGACGAGGACACGTTCGTCAACTACAAGGCCGACGCCACCACGCCTCTGCCCATGATATTCCAGAGCGGCTACCTCACCATCAAGGACGTGAACAGACGGTTCAACACCTATCTGCTGGACTTCCCCAACCGCGAGGTGCGCGAGGGGCTGACCACTCTGCTCTTAGGCAACTACCTACAGCCGAAGGCGGACTCCAAGTCATGGGTGACTGATATGGTCGATGCTTTGGAAACTGCCGACCTTGACCTTGTCCGCCGCCTGTTCACCTCGTTCCTCGCCGCGACGCCTTACTCCATGCGCCCGAAAAAGACGCAGGAGCAGCGCGAGCAGTATTTCCACTACACCTTCTATCTGCTGATGCGCCTCATATCCTGCTACACCGTCTACACGGAGAAGCAGCTCTCAGAGGGCCGTGCCGACTGCATCATCGAGACCCCGAAGTACGTCTACATCTTCGAGTTCAAGCTCGACGGTACTGCCGACGAGGCCCTGCAACAGATCAAAGACAAGGGCTACGCCACCGCCTACGCCGCCGACCCTCGCCCGCTCTACTGCATCGGAGCCTCGTTCAGCAGCAAGACGGGCACGGTGGAGGAGTGGAAGGCCCTTTCATCGTGGCCAGGCTGATGAGCAGCACGGGGTCTGCCCCTACATTCGGAGTATGCGTTTTGCGAAGGTTCGCATAACGGAAAATGCCCGAGACTACAACACAAAAGTACACAAAAGGAGTCTCCTTTTGTGTACTTTTGTCTATGGGCGTAGAGTTGTGCTCACTTCACCACGACCACACGACCGTTGATGATGTTGAGTCCCTTCTGCGGGGCGGTCAGCCGCTGGCCGTTGAGGTTGTAGACGTCGCCGCTCTCTTCATAGAGTGCATCCTGCAGCTTCACTTCCTTGACGCCAGTAGGAACGTTTACCGTGCGGTAGGAGGTGTAGGTGCCCAGCGTCTCGTTCACGGTGATGCCGCTGTAGTTGTCATTCAAGAAGCCCGTCTTGTTGTAGTTCTTCATCTGGAGCACCACGCGGTCGGCGTAGACGTAGATCATGAGGCCCTGTATGACGTTGGGCGTGCCGGTCTCCAGCGTGCCCGGGTCGATGCCGCTGAGGTAGTGGCGTGCGCTGCCCATGAACGACGAGAAGAAGCTCGGTGTGCCTGGCTCGGGTGTGGCGTCCTCAAACTCCCAGAGGCACGACTTGTCGGGGTCGTCGGTCAGTGTGATGGTCTCCGTTGTGCTGACGGGGCCGATGGGCACCATGCGGTGGCCGCCGTCGCTGGGCTTCACGTAGTCCTTGTTGGTAAGGATGTACCACTTCGACTTGTCCTTGTCGCACTGTACGACGAAGACGTACTTCTCGCCCTCTTCTATCTTTCCGCTGCGCACGGCGGTGATCTGGTTGTCGGCGGTCTGCTCCGTCACCTTATATAGATAGATGTCGTTGGCCACGATGTTGCTTGAGAAGTAGCCGTCGGTGCCGCAGAAGAGGTTGGGCTGGTAGTTGCTCTCCGAGCCTGAATGTTCCGTGGCGATGTGGAATGTGGGTGTGCCGTCGGCAATCTTCTCCACGGTGCAGCGTCCCTTGTCGGTGAGCGTGGTGAGGTTCCACTGGTTGCAGTCGAGGTAGCGCCCCGTTGCCGAGCTCTTGATGTAGTAGTACTCCTGCTTCTTCGGCGAAGCGAGGTTCCAGATGCACTCCGGTGCGCTGGCCTCGGGGATGTAGAGCAGGGAGCCGTCGTCGTTGCTGTCCACCTTCACGCTGGCCATGTTCTTTTCGTTGTCTACCGAGCGGCAGGCCATGACGTAGTAGCCCTTGGCGTCGGGATAGCGCACGACGAGGTAGTTCTGTCCCTCGACGAGTTCGTCGGGGCGGCTGGTCTTGTGGGCCACGAGCTTGCCGTCCTCGTAGCCGTCCACCTTATACATCAGGATGGCGGTGGCACCCTGTTCGGAGAAGCTGACTGCCGACGGCCCGTTGTGCAGGGCGCAGTCGTCGATGGACACGGTGTAGGAGCCGCCGGTGGTGTTGGGCGTGAAGATGCAGTTGAAGCTCTTGGTGTCGAGAGGCCGCAGGCAGTTGTCGAAGACGTCGCCGAGGTATTTGTTCTTATAGGCGTTGTAGAGGGCAAACTCCTGCACGTTGTCGCAGAAGTCGTTCTCGGGGTCGGCCGTGGTGCCCTTCACGTGTGTCTCGTCGAATGTCGGTATGACGCGGCCGTTGGTGTCGTAGAGCGTCACGCGCTGCGCCGACGTGCGGCGTGTGAAGGCGCGGTCGCCGCCGTGGTCGTGGCCGTAGAGCATGATGAGGTTCGGGTGCTTGCTCAGGGCAGCCTTCAGCTTGCGCGACGACTCGTTGTCCTTCAGGCCCTTGTCGTAGAAGCGCAGGCTGTTGGAGTCGTTGAAGGGGATGTGGAGGAAGAAGAAGACGGTCTTGTCGGGGTCGTCCTGATAGATCTCGTCGAGCTTCTTGTCCACCCACTCCACCGAGGCGACGGGGTACTGATAGTCGTCGGACCAGTCGAAGCTGTACTTGCCGCAGTTCAGGCCGACGAAGTCGAAGCCGTAGACGTTGTAGTGGTAGGCACTCATCACCTGCTGCGGCCCGCCGCTGAACTGGATGGTCTCCGTGGTGTACTCGCCCTCGGCCAGCTCGCCCACGTCCTGCTTCATGGGATAGGTGTAGTAGTCGGCGGAGTTGTATTTCCTCACGCCGTTGCTACGCTCTGACAGTTCATACTCGTGGTTGCCGGCCACATAGAGCACGGGCGTAGGCTTGCCCTCCTTGAAGGCGCCGCGGACGGTGTTGTGCATCAGCTCCTTGACGGCCTGCCACACCTCCTGCTTCACCTCGGCCTCGCTGGTGCAGTCGCCGCCCACGAGGATGACGTCGACGTCCTCCTGCTGTGCCATCTTCTCGAAGATGATGGGCAGGGAGCCGCGCAGCTTTACTTTCGAGGGGTCGCTGGTCTGCACCAGCGTCTTCTCGCAGTGAAAGTCGGAAATACACCCGATAGTGAGTATCGGTTTCTCGCTTGTGCCCTGTGCCATGACGAGCACGGTGACCAGAGCTGAAAGGATTGATACCAGAAGTCGTTTCATTTGTTTTGTCTTTTAGATTTCATTTTTACTTTATGACCACCCTCTTGCCGTTGGTGATGAACACGCCCTTTGCGGGATGTGTCACGCGCTGGCCATTGAGGTTGTAGGTAGCGCCGCTGCTGTGCGAGCCGTTCTTAATGTCAGAGATTCCTGTGGTCTCGCCTTCGCCGTCGATCACCATGGTGACGATGCGTGCGCCTGCTGTCTTAGCCTTGATGTAGGCGCGGGTGCCCTTGATGGTCGTTTTGCCTGCCGACTTGTAGAGCTTGTCTGCGCTGAGGAAGTAGCAGTCGTTGGGAACGGTGATGCTGCCTGCATAGTTACCCACGAAGTCGAAGTTCGTGCCTGCCTTCTTAGCCTCGCCCGTCTCAATGGCTACACCGCTGAAGGTGTATGATGTGCCGGCGGTGCCGGTCTTGAGCAGTACTGGCACGTTGGCCTCGATGCTGGGCGTCTCCTTCGTGTTGAAGTAGATGGTAACGTTGCTGGCATCGGCACTCGCTTCCGAGTATTCTGCCACCTGAACGGCAGCACCGAAGGCTGCCTTCGTCTGCCCAGCTGTCAGGCTGAACGGCAGCACGAGGGTGTTCCATGTGTCGGCAAGGATGGTGCGCTTCACGCGGACTACGGCATTGCTCATGGCCACGGGTGTATAGGTCACGTCCTCGTCGATGGTAGCGTCGACGCCTAAGTACTCCAGTCGGAAGTTGTCGGTCACTACCCAGTTGCCCTCGCGGTCGCCGGCGGGCTTCTTGAT
>CAJOLE010000128.1 GCA_905235325.1 uncultured Prevotella sp.
GTCGGCACCTCGGTAGTTGCTGCCGTTGTCGCCTGCGAAGTCCATCATGATGATGCCCGTAGGGCCGACGTTCTGGTGGCTGTCGAGATAGTCGCAGATATAGGGGTTGGTCACCGTGGCGCAGCCGCCGATGTTGGTGGTGACGCCCGACCCCGTGTAGCCCGACGCATGGTTGATGTACATGCGGTTGGGACAGTGGATGGTCATCGACTCGTCGAGCAGTGCCTTAATGTCGTTGGTCTTCGTCGTGGTGTTCACGTTGCCGTAGTAGTCCTGCACGATGAGGTGGAAGGCGCCGTCGTCGTTGAGCAGCGTGGTGCTCTTGTGGATGTTGTCGCCCCAGTTGTCAATGCCATACACCGTGGCGGCCTTGGTGCCGTACACCTTGTCGCGGGCGAGGATGAGGATCTTGCCGCGCACGTCGCTCAGCCGCAGGTTGGGGTTCCATGCCACGGTGACGGCGTCAAAGTCAGTCAGGATAGGCGCGATGACGTTGTGCCATGTGCCCGTCTGCTCTTCGCCCTCCTGTCCCGAGTCACCCTCGTTGCGCATGATGACGATGGCAAACTCCTTGGGGTTCGCCGCGAGCTTGTCTCGCAGGTAGCCCAGTGCCTGGCGCAGGGTGACGCCCGTGGAGGCAGAGCCGTGATAGATGGGGCCGTCTGTGCCGCTGGTCTTTGGCCGCAGGTCGAAGGCGCGCACACCGGCGTCCCACAGGCCGTTGATGTCCTTTGTCTGCGTTTTGGCATAATAGGCATACACAGAGCCAACCCCCGACGAGGCCGCATCGTGTGCTCCCGGTATGGAGAGCTGCGTGATGTACACATTGTCGGGCAGCGAGGCCATCCAGTTGTTGCCGTCGGCGCGAGCGGTCTGTATGGCAGCGAGTGCCGCAACGGCGGCGATGGCGGCCTTGCGCATCCACGTGCCGAGGGCCGTTGCCCCAGCCGCGTCAGGATATATACGGTTATTCTTCATGCTTTCCTGGTTTTAGTTATCGTCGTCCATAAAGTCGTCATAACGCGAGTTTGCCGTGCTGGGTACGCCGTCGTCGTCACCGGCCAATGAGATGCCCGTGTCGCCGTCAATGGCCAGCGAACCGGCGAGGATGGGCTCCGCCTCCGTCTCAATGACGATAATGGAGGGTGGATAGTTGAGGGTGGATAGTGAAGAGTGAGCGCTGTTCATGTGCCTGTTCTACTTGAGGATTGAGAATCGGTAAATACAATGACTGCTGTAGGTCTCGCCGGGAGCGAGCCAGGGCGATGCCCATTCGGGGTGGTTGGGCGAGTCGGGGTAGTGCTGCGTCTCTAAGCAGACGGCGGCCTGCTTGGGGTAGACGATGCCGCGCTTGCCTGCCACGTCGGATGTGCCGAGGAAGTTGCCGCTGTAGACCTGAATGCCGGGCTCGTCGGTGAGCACCTCGAGCTGTATGCCCGTCTTCGGCGAGAAGAGGCTTGCAGCGACCTGTGTGTCGTCGCCCCGTCCGTCGGCGTAGGTGTTAAGACACCAGTTGTGGTCGAGCCCGCCGCCGGCATTGCGGATCTGGTCGTAGTCAGGCTCCGACCTGAGGAAGTCGAGCGGCGTGGGGTTGCGGAAGTCCATGAGCGTTCCCTCGACGGGTCTCACCTCGCCCGTAGGCATATAAGTGGTGTCGGATGGCGTGAAGTGGTCGGCATTGATGTAGAGCACCATGTCGTTGGCGGGGAGGGAGGGGTCGCCGTTGAGGTTGAAGTAGGAGTGGTTGGTCATGTTGATGACGGTCGGGCTGTCGGTGGTGGCGCTGTAGCGTATGTCGATCTCGTTCTGCTCGGTGAGGGTATAGCTGACGGTGGCGGTGATGTTGCCCGGGAAGTTGTTGTCGCCGTCGGGCGAGTGCATGGTGAGCGTCAGCGACGAGGGGTCGGTCTGCTCGGCGTCGTAGACCTGGTACTGCCATCCCGTGGGTCCGCCGTGTAGGCAGTGGCCGTAGTTGTTCTGCGGCAGCTGGATGGTGCTGTCGCCGACGGTGATGCGGCCCTGGTTGATGCGGTTGGCATAGCGCCCGATGGCTGCGCCGAAGTCGCTGGGCGAGCCCTCGATGTCGGCATAGCGGCTTATGCGGTCGTAGCCGAGCACGACGTCCTGCGGGTTGTCGTTACGGTCGGGAACGATGATGCTGACGATGCGCCCGCCGTAGTTGGTGACACACACCTCCATGCCCTGCTGGTTGGTGAGGGTGTAGAGGCGTACAGCCTTCTGGTTAATCACTGTGTCGAAGTCTGCGGGGTTGAGTCCCGAGCGGGTGAGCCCTGCGCCCTGCTGCTGGCAGGCGATGAATGCGACGCTGCCGAGGAGCGTCAGGAAGGAAAGTTTGTTTACGTTCATTGAAGTAATATTTATTGTTCTGTTATGGGCTGACTGGACTGGCTGGGCCAGTTGGTACCCCGGTGAGCGACCTGAGTACCAATTTGTCGGCTGCAAAATTAGTATTACTTCCCCTTCTGTAGAGAAAACGATTGTTCAAAGAAAGCAAAAAACCGTTCAAATAGTGGTTGCGATGACATCGCAACAGACAGGATGGGCATTGCGGCCGTGTCACCCTTGTGTCACCCTGTGACACCCTTGTGTGAGGGTGACACGCGCCACAACCGCCTGTCAGACTGCGCGTTATGTCATGATGTGACACCGTGACACCCCACCCCCTCCAACCTCCCCCCGAGGGGGAGGCTTTCACCGCGCTGGTAGCCTCCCCCTCGGGGGAGGTTGGAGGGGGGTTGGGACCTTTTTCGTTATGCCTGTAAGTAGTCCTTGGGCAGACAGCCGAACTGGGCACGGAAGCACTTGGCGAAATAGCTGGTGGAGGTGAAGCCCACGCGCTCGCACACCTCGCTGCTGCGCAGGCCTTCGCGGAGCAGACGGGCGGCCTGGTTCATGCGGGCGGTCTTCAGGTAGTCGGTGGGCGTCATGCCGGTCAGGGCCTTGATCTTTCGGTAGAAGCTACTGCGGCTGAGGTTGAGCTGCTCGGCCAGGGTGTCGATGGAGAACTCCTCGTCGCGCATATTCTCCTCGACCGACTTCTGCAGGGCTTCCATGAACAGCAGGTCCTGCTGGTTCAGGCCCAAGGGCTTGTCGGCCGTGTCGGCCGCCTTGGCACTGAAGCTGTCGAGACTGTGCATACGCTCGTAGAACTGCTGGCGCAGCCGCAGCAGGTTCTCAATCTGCGCGTGGAGCTGGCGGATGGAGAAGGGCTTCTCCAAGTAGATGTCGGCACCGCTCTCCATGCCCTTCACCTTGGCATCGACGGTGACCTTGGCCGTGAGCAGGATGACGGGCAGGTGTGAGGTTGCAATATTCGACTTCAGTCTCTGGCACAGCTCGATGCCGTCCATGCGGGGCATCATCACGTCGCTGACGACGACATCGACCTCCTGGTAGTTCAGGGCGTCGAGTGCTTCCAGTCCGTCGCGGGTCTTCGTCACCTTGTACCACTGTCGCAGGGCATCGGCCGTGGTATTGAGCAGCTCGTCGTTGTCCTCGACGAGGAGGATGCGGAAAGTGGTCTTGCGGGTTGCCTCCCCAAGCCCCTCCAATGGAGGGGGTGTTTGATTAGATGAAGAGGCGGAAAAATCTGTAGGATTTGGTAATCCAACATCCCTCCCTTCGGGAGGGCTTGGGTGGGCTTTCAGCGTCAGCGTGAAGCGCGCCCCGCCGCCGGGGACGTCGTCGTAGGCCAGGTCGCCGTTGTGGGCCTCGGCCACCATCTTGGCGTAGGCCAGCCCGAGGCCGGTTCCCAGGTTGGATGCCTTGTTGTCGTTGCCTATCTGGTAGTAACGGTCGAAGATCCTGTCTTTCTCCTCGGGCGGCACGCCGGGCCCGTCGTCAGCGACGGCGATGGCAACCGACTGGCCGCCGGTCATGCTCAGGCTGATCTCTTTCCGCGCATACTTCATGGCGTTGCCCACGAGGTTCATCAGCACCTTCATCATCTTGTCGGGGTCGACGGTCAGCACCGTCGGCTCGTCGGGCAGCTGCAGCCGTATCTGCTTGCCCTGCACCTCGGCGGCATCTCTGAACTGGTCATAGAGCTGCTGCAACATCTGCCGCAGGTCGGTACGGCGCCACACCAGCGCGATGCCGCCGTTCTCCTGCTTCTGGAAGTCGAGCAGCTGGTTGGTGATGCCTAACAGGTAGCTCATGTTCCGGTGGATGGCATCGACGTGCTGCCTGAAGGCACCCCCGTCGCCGTCGGTGGGACTGGGCGAGGCTTTCAGGCTGTTCTCGATGGCCTCCAAAGGCAGGCTAATCAGGGTCAGGGGCGTGCGTATCTCGTGAACGAGGTCGACAAAGAAGCGGATCTTCGACTGGAAGGTCTCCTTCTCCTGCTGCTGCTGGAAGTCGCGCATCTGCTGCTGGTAGCGCCGCTTCAGCCGCCGCTGCGTCAGATAGTATGCGCCGATGATGATGCCCGTGATGAGCAGGACGAGAGTAAGGTAAGCCAGGGTGGTGCGATACCACGGCGGCAGGATGGTGATGCGCAGACTGGCCGTGGCCGACTTGTCGGTCTGCCCCACGGTGCGCAGCAGAAACCTGTAGCGGCCGGGCGGCAGGTTGGCGTAGGTGGCCTCGGCGAGGGTGGTGCCCTGAACCCACGTCTGGTCGAAGCCCTCGAGCATATATTCATACCGTGGAGCGGGCATACCGGCATAGCGTGTGGCCGTGAAATGCAGGATGAAACTGTTGTCGGCATAGGGCAGCTCTATGGTCTCGCGCGTATAGAGGGGCACATCGAGGCCGATGCGCCGCAACTCTTGCCGGCTGTCGGAGGCGTAGGGCAGCGTCATGTCCTGAATGAATGCGCGCAGCAGCCGGGTGTCGGGGGTTATCTCTTTGGGGTTGAAACAGTACATGCCACCCTCGGTACCAAACAGGATGTTGCCGTAGCCATGCGCACTCGACGAGCGCTGCAGCTGATTGTAGCTTGACGAGGTGGGGAAGCTGAACACCTGGAGAGCATGGACGTCGCGTGACGGCGAAATGCGCACGATGCCTATCGGCGTGCCCACCCAGAGCACGCCCTGCTCTGACGCCTGCTCCTCGCCGCCCCCGCCCTCTTCGATGAAGCTCACCACCTGGCCGTAAAGGACTGAGCCCTCGCTGTCGTAGCGCACAAAGTCGCCCTGACGACCGTCGTAGCGGTAGAGTCCGCCGCTGTTGGTGGCCACCCAGAGGTCGCCGAAACGGTCGTTGTGCATCACGGTGACGGGCTGACGTCCGAGCGTCTTGGATTGGAAGAGCTCGAACAGCCCGTCGGGGGTGCGCTTGCAGAAGAGTCCGCGGTTGCCCGACGATGCCCAGAGCCAGCCACTGGCCGCCTCCTGCATACAGAAGAACGAGGTCATGGCGCTGATGTTGGCATAGCCGTAGAAGTGGCCTGATTCCCTGTCGAAGCGCGACAGCCCCCACGAGGTGAGCACATAGAGATGGCCGTTGGCGGTGCGGTAAATGCTATTCACCTCGTTGCTGGGTAGCGTGTAGGGCTCGCTGTTCGAGAAGGTGTAGCTGCGCGTCTGGCCTGTCCTGACGTTGAGCACGCGGATGCCGTCGTGGCGCGTGCCGATCCAAAGGTCATCTCCGTCCATCGTCAGGCTGTTGATTTCGTAGGACGGCACCCTCGTATCGTGTACGATCTGCCGTTTGGAATAGTCTCCGCGATAGAGGCCGTGGTCGCTGCCCAACCACAGCTCGCCCTCGGCACCGCGGCACAACACCCGCACGACGTTGCGCTCACCGCGCGAGCCGCCCGCCTCGAGGGGGACGAACTCGAAGCCCCGACGCTGGGTGACCATCATGTTCAGGCCGCCCGTCCGGGTAAAGACCAGAAGCGTGCTGTCGGCATCCCACATCAGTCCGCTCACCATGACGTCGGTCAGCTGGTTGTCATCGCTCGTGCCGTCGAGACGCTCCGCCTGCAACGACTGTGGCGACAGGGCATAGAGACCGTTGTCGCTGCCCATGAGCAGCCGGCCGTCGCTGTCGGTAGTCAGCGCATGGATGGCTCCGAGTAGCGGCAGGTCTGCCTGCTGCTCAATCTTGTGGGCCGAGGTGTTCAGGCGAAGCAGTCGAGTGCCACAGACCAGGAAAATCTCGCTGCCGACGGGGACCAGTCTGACGGGGTCCTTGGCGTAGACATAGTCTTTCACGCGGTAGGAGCGCAGGTGCTGTCCGTCGCTGCGGAACACCTCAAGCTGTCCGGAGAGCGTGGCGGCATAGATGAGTCCGTCGCTGCCCACAGCAATGTCGCAGAAGAAGTTGCCGTGGCGGCTGTCCTGGGTCAGCGTGCCGCTTTCGGTGTCGTAGGTGAAGATGCCCTGCCCCATGGTGATAATCCAGACGAGGCGCCCCTGCCCCACAATCTTCTGTACGGCCGAGGAGATGACCACGCCGTAGCGGGTCCTCACGCTGAAACGGCTGTAGATATTGTCGTGACGCCGGAACACGTAGAGGCCGGAGGTTCCGCCAAACCAGATGTCGCCCTTGTGCTCGTAGAGGGCTATCACGGTGTTCGTCTCATTGGGGTTTTCGCTGACTACCATGTCGCGGTAGACGCGGATGCGCAGGCCGTCGAAGCAGTTCAGCCCGTTTGCAGTGCCCACCCACAGCAGTCCGTAACTGTCGCGCAGGGCACAGAGCACGGCATTGTCAGACAGTCCGTCGGCGGTAGTGAACTTGTTTGTCACTACCGTCTGCTGGGCCATAGCCGCCGTCGTCAGTAAAGCAAGCCATGACGCCAATAAGGCTCTTAATACCCTACTCCTCTTTATCACAGTGCAAAGATACGCATTTTTTTTGAATCGCCAACAAAAAGAGGAAGATTTATGCAAATCCTGCCTGTATATTAGTTACTGCAAACTGAACGTTCGGCAACTATGCCCCCACGACGTACTTGCTGCCTGGTAGCAGCGAGAGCAGGCGGGTGGTGACGGCACAGCAGACGAACGTGAGCAGGGCAATCACGGGAATGGCTATACCTACGGGCAGGAGAGGCTCGGCGGCATTGCCTCCGATGACCCTCTGGGCGATGGGAGCCAGGAAGAATATATGCATCAGGTACATACCGAAAGAGAGGCGCGACAGACGGCCGACGACGGCCGGGGCCTTGGGCTGACGGATGCAGGTGAAGGTCACGAAGAGGCCGAACGTGGCCAGGAGCACGTTGGGCGTGCAGAACTCAGCCGACCACTCGAGCATCGGCGTTTCTATCAGCTGACCGGGCACGCCCTTCCACCAGAAGCTCCAGCCTGTGAACGCCGCGCCGGCGACGAAGCAGAGCAGCCCGACGCGCAGCCGGCGGCTGCGCGACCAGCTGAGGTGTACGCGGATGTAGTGCCCCAACACTAAGTAGCCTATATAGCCGGAGCAGTACCAGAGCATGGAGAACTGGTTCCAGAAGCACTCACCCCACAGCTCGGGCGAGACGAATCGGTGAAGCCACGGCAGCAGCGTGCTGAAGGCGAATATATAGAGGAAGATGCGCTCGTCGCGTGCCGACGCCCGTTCGAGCCAGGGCGAGACGACGGGAATGATGAGGTAGAGACTGATGAGCGGGTACATGAACCACAGGTGGCCGGCCATCGAAGGGAAGTTGAAGGGCAGCAGCCGCAGGTCGGCCATCGACTGCTCCCACGTCATGCCACCCCAGAGCAGGGGCAGGAAGGTGTAGAGCAGGAGGAACGTGACAAACGGCGGCAGGATGCGCAGGAAACGGCGGCGATAGAACCCCGCCATCGTCTGCCCCGTGCGCATGGGCACCAGCAGATAGGCCGACACCATCATAAACAGTGGCACGGCGGTGCGGCTGACTCCGAAGTCCCAGAATGACACCCAGAAACGGTTCCCCTCGTTGGCCAGCATCGACACATTGCCTGCCAGCCCCGACGCATCGGCTCCGTAGAAATTCTCACTGGCGTGGACAAGCATCACCATCAGGCAGGCCGTCACGCGAAGATAGTCTAAAAATACGATTCTTTCTTTTGTTTCCATGCCGCAAAGATACGCTTTTTAAAGGAAATACAGTATCTCTCACGATGCTTTCTTTACCGTAAACAGGCGGTTTGAACAATCTGTTTCTTTATCTGAACTGTTTATTGCCTGCCTGCCACATTCTTATTTCTAAATGGTACGCAAGGGTCTCACCTACGGCAACCGTTGGTGAGACACCCGCATACAATACATTTTCATGATAAAAATGCACAATGAAAATACGCTACACAGAATCAAAGATAACTAAAAAGATTAAGAACTATGAGAACTAAACGATTTTTGCGGCAGTTAGCCACTGTGCTGATGCTGCTCGTGGCAGGGGAAGGCCTTGCCGCGACATTCAATGACCCCGGTGGCGGAACCTACGA
>CAJOLE010000129.1 GCA_905235325.1 uncultured Prevotella sp.
GTAAAGTATTTGTTTTAGATATTGGAGCTTATTCCTCCTCATTGGCATAGAGGGTACGAAACATCCGCAGCGTGTCCTTATAGGGCTTCTTCACTTCATTGGGCGTGAAGCCGCAACGGGAATAGAAGCCAACGGCACTATATTCGCTGGTTGCTAATGCGTCAACCGTCAAGAACTGGCAACCAGCAAACGTCTGGCTGCGAGCTTGTTCAGCTATAGTGTTAATCAGCAGACTTCCAACACCCTGTCCACGCCACCTCTTCTGAACAGCAAGATAGGCTATATCAAGTGCCGGGTAACGAGGCTTAGCATAGAACGTGTCCTTATAGTTCCAGTCTACGTCTGGTGTGCCTGTGGACGATATGCCCGTTTCCAGTTCCTCTTTATCATCAGCGTCGAGGTCAAGCGAATCAAAGCTCAACGCAAACACGGCCACTACTTCATCCTGATATCTGACAACGTATGCAGAGCAGTAATGGTTCTCAACACTCATACGGAAATCTGTGCGTATAAAATTATCCATTGACTCAACGCCCGAACAGAACGTACTGAGACAATGGAAATCCTCAAGTGGTTTTACGCGCAGCTCCTGTAGCAATGAGTTTACTTCGTTTCCCATACTATCTTCCATTTCTTTGCAGCCTCACGGCATCTGCGGCGAGTCGCCTTTTCTTCTGCTGTAAGGTTGCCCGTCATACTGCGCCACAAAGCTGCCCGAATCTCTCTCGAAAACTCTGGCGTAATCGGTTCTCTTGGTGAATTTACTCCTAACATACCTATGACCTCCTTATTTATTTCTATTATGTAGGTTGCAAAATTAGTTCTTTTTTCTCAAATAACAATATCTTTGAGGAAAAATCGCTCTAAAATTTGCACATTTGCCAAAGATTGTGTAATTTTGTACCGACAATGAGTCATAAATAAAGGCTGGTGGTTCGGAGTCGGGAGTTCATTGACAAGCAAATCACGGCAGAATGCGGAAGTGAGAAGGTTGCCAGTTCGTAACCCCAGTTTTCCCTCAATCCTCGGAACTGCCTTTATACACAGAGAAATTGCTTTTCTTTCCAATTTTACGTAAATTGGAACGCGCAAGAAAATTCCGAAGCTTTTGTTACTTTTAAGAAAAGCCATGTGTCGGCAGAGCATGGCATATTGCCGTCTGTTCACCGTAAAATCGGCCTATCCCCCCTATCTTTCGGCCTATGCCGTTTGGTGACAGGGGGTTAAGGGTAGTGCGATTGCCGCAAATGGCACTACCCTGAACCTATCATCCCTCTATCGTTGCCGGCGTGGCCGACCGTCGTTCCGGCGGGGCACTTGTCGGGTGCCGGGGGCTGCCTTTCGGGGAAAAAGTGCCGCCTGCGCCGTTTGCGCCTCGGGGCAAAAGTGTTTACGCCCAAGGCCAAAATGCTTTACGCCCCAGCCCGAAATAAAACCAGCGATAGGGGGGTGATAGGGTCAGGGTAGTGCCATTTTTAACGATGGACCTACCACTAAAAGTTTGATATTCAGTAGGAAAGACCCGAAGATAGGGGGATAGGCCGGTTTTCTTCTACTTTCCGCCGTGTCAACGACGGGAGGAGGTGACGGTAAAAAAATGTGAAAACAGTTGTGTATTCACAAAATATTTGTACCTTTGCACACGATTATTGGCAATCTGGCGACCGATGCCGCCACGATGCAAGGGAATCCGGTGAGAGTCCGGAACTGTACCTGCAGCTGTAATCCCCGCTTGAGAGGCCTGCTTGTATAACGCCACTGGGATGCTTCCCGGGAAGGTAAAGCAGGCTGGGGAAAGTCAGAATACCTGCCTTTAAGCCACGAAGTACGACCGTACAGGAACATACGGTTCGGAAAAAGGAACGGTTTATGAAACGGAGACGGTAACGGACCTCGGCCTATGGCCGTCGCCCCGGGCAGAATGCCCGTCGGCGCCAGCCCCCACAGGAGACGGATGTTTTTACGTGTATTATTATATAAGTTTTTCTGCGGAGATGCTGTCGGGAGACAGCATCTCCGCGCTACTCTGTATGCTCGTCGTCGGCCTGAAAATGAAACTTTACTAAAAAATCGTTCTCTCCCTCTTTTTTTCCACTAAAAAAGAGTACCTTTGCAACGTTCTACGCTGAAATATGGAGAAACTGATAGCTTTATATAAGGAGTGGAGCGGCGACGTGCCCGCCACGACCGAGAAACTGCCCGGGGCGGGAAGCAACCGCGAGTATTACCGATTCCGTGCCGCCGACGGAACGAGCGTCATAGGCTGCATAGGCACCAGCCGCGACGAGAACCACGCCTTCGTCTACCTGGCGCGCCACTTCACACGCCGCAAGCTGCCCGTGCCGCGCGTCCTCGCCGTCAGCAGCGACGAGCTGCGCTACCTGCAGACCGACCTCGGCAACGTCTCGCTCTTCGACGCCATACGCGGCGGACGCGAGGCCGGCGGACGCTACACCCTGGCCGAGCAGCAGCTGCTGAAGCAGACCATCCGCGAGCTGCCCGACATACAGATACGCGGAGCTCGAGGGCTCGACTTCTCGAACTGCTACCCGCAGCCCGCCTTCGACCAGGACTCCGTGCTCTTCGACCTCAACTACTTCAAGTACTGCTTCCTGAAGGCCACCGAGCTCGACTTCCACGAGCTGAAGCTCGAGGCCGACTTCCGCCTGATGGCCAAGGACCTCACCCAGGCCGGCGACGAGCAGTGCTTCCTCTACCGCGACTTCCAGGCACGCAACGTGATGCTGAGCCAGTCGCCATCACCGAACACCCAACAACCATTCTTCATCGACTTCCAGGGCGGTCGGCGCGGACCCTATTACTACGACCTCGCCTCGTTCCTCTGGCAGGCATCGGCACGCTATCCCCACAAGCTGAGGCGCGAGCTGGTCTACGAGTACTACAACGCCCTGAAGCAGTTCACCGAGGTGCCCTCGAGCCATCACTTCGTAGCCCGACTGCGCCTCTTCGTGCTCTTCCGCCTGCTCCAGGTGCTCGGCGCCTACGGCTTCCGCGGCTACTTCGAGCGCAAGCAGCACTTCATCGACTCCATACCGCCTGCCATCCAGAACCTGCGCGAACTGCTGGCCTCGGTACAGCTGCCTTACCCCCACCTCGCCGAGGTCCTGCAGCGCCTCTGCGCCCTGCCGCAGTTCCAGCTGGTAGAAACAACAGCCTCGCGTGCCGACGGATATAAGACCACCGAGCGCAACCCCTACAAGGCGCACCCGCTCGACGGACCGGCCACCTTCTCGAAGTACGACGCTCAGGGACCGCTCGTGGTCAAGGTCTACAGCTTCAGCTACCGAAAGGGCATTCCCGACGACGAGTCGGGCAACGGCGGCGGCTACGTCTTCGACTGCCGCTCCACCCACAACCCCGGCCGCTATGAGCCTTACAAGCAGCTGACGGGGCTCGACGAGCCCGTCATCCGCTTCCTTGAGGACGACGGCGAGATCCTCACCTTCCTCGACTCCGTCTATCGCCTGGCCGACGCCCACGTGCGGCGCTACATCCAGCGCGGCTTCACCAGCCTGATGTTCTGCTTCGGATGCACCGGCGGACAGCACCGCTCGGTCTACTCCGCACAGCATCTGGCTGAGCACATCCACCGCAAGTTCGGCATCGAGGTGCGCATCGTCCACCGCGAGCAGGGCATCACCCAGACCCTGCGCTAACTGCAAAATATGCCAATTCGTTTGGAGGAATCGCTTTTTTTTCGTAATTTTGCGCTGTCAAAACTGAAAAGACCGGGGAAATGAAGCAGGCGATGATATTAGCGGCGGGACTCGGTACCCGTCTGAAACCGCTGACCGACCGTATGCCCAAGGCACTGGTCAGGGTAGGGGGGCAGCCACTGCTCTGGCATGTGGTGATGAAGCTCAGGGCGGCTGGCTATGAGCGCATCGTGGTGAACGTTCACCACTTTGCACAGCAGATTGTGGACTATATAGACAGGAACGGCAACTTCGGCATTGACATACGCATCTCAGACGAGACGGAGCAACTGCTCGAGACGGGCGGCGCGCTGAAGAAGGCGCAGGCATTGTTCGACCCCGACGAGCCGATACTCATTCACAACGTCGACATCCTCGACAACGTGGACTTCGACTGGCTGCGCCGCCGACATCTGGACGACGAGGATGCCGTGCTGCTGGTGAGCCGCCGCACGACGCAGCGATACCTGATGTTCGACAACGCCATGCGCCTGATGGGCTGGAAGAACACGGCGACGGGCGAGGTGAAGTCGCCCTACGAGTATGTGCGGCGGACGGGACTTTCCCAGCACGGCGAGCCGCTCAACGTGTTTGCCTTCTCGGGCATCCACTCGTTCTCGCCGAGGCTCTTCCCGCTGATGGAGCGCTTCCCCGACCGCTTCAGCATCATGGACTTCTACCTCTCGGTCTGCCACCGCTCCCGCGTCGTGGGACTGCAGAAGGACGACCTGCGGATACTCGACGTCGGCAAGCTCGACACACTGGATGCAGCAAACGAATTTATCAAACAACTATAGAAATATGCAAAAAATCATCATTCTGGACTTTGGCTCCCAGACGACGCAGCTCATAGGCCGCCGCGTACGTGAGTTAGACACCTTCTGCGAGATCATGCCCTACAACAAGTTCCCGAAGGACGACCCTGACGTGATTGGCGTCATACTCTCAGGCTCGCCCTTCTCGGTTCACGACCCCGAGGCGTTCAGTGTCGACCTCTCGCTGTTCGTGGGCCGTCTGCCCGTGCTGGGCATCTGCTACGGCGCACAGTTTATCAGCCATACCCTCGGCGGCTGCGTCGAAAAGGCCGACAGCCGTGAGTATGGGCGTGCCAACCTCGAG
>CAJOLE010000130.1 GCA_905235325.1 uncultured Prevotella sp.
CACGCATGTCTGCTTAGGCTACTGCTGACGGAACAGCAGATTTTGACACCTCCACTGAGGGCAAAATAATTGCTTTTGCGACTTCTGGTCGCACATTCCTGTGCAAAGATAATGTTTTTTTCGGAGATAGTGCCACTTTTACCGAAAAAGTTTTGTCGGCTCGCGTTTTTTTCGTAACTTTGCCCTCAAAGAACGAGAAATATTACAATAACCGCTAAAACAACATCCTATGAGAAAGACGCTGAAATTAGCTGTGATGGGGTTATGCTGCTCCACTGCCGCCGTTGCTCAGGAGCCTGTCGACTCCCTGGTCCACGAGCTGCAGGACGAGACGGCTTTCACCTTCACTGAGGCGCAGTTGGAAGACGACGAGTCGGCGACGAAGAACATCACGGTCATCTCTTCCAACCGGAATGTGTATGCCAACGAGGTGGGCTACAGGTTCAGTCCGGCCCGCTTCAGGTATCGTGCGTACAATGCACAGTACACCGATATGTACATCAACGGAACCCCGGTGAACGACATCGAACGCGGACAGTTCGGTTACTCCTTCATCGGCGGACTGAACAACCAGACGCGAGGACGCGAGTCGTCGCTGCCCTTCGAGGACAACAACTACTCGATGAGCGCGCTGGGCGGCTCCGGCAACTACAACTTCCGCCCGTCGAGCTTCGCCACGGGGCAGCGAGCCTCCATAGCACTGGCCAACCGCAGCTACAACCTGCGCGCCATGTACACCTACAACTCGGGGGTCATGGAGAACGGCTGGGCACTGACCGGGAGCCTGACCTACCGCTGGGGCAACGGCATCGGCACCATCGAGGGAACGTCCTACAACTCGATGAGCTACTTCCTCGGAGCCGAGAAGATCATCAACGACCAGCACGCCCTGTCGTTAGTGACCTGGGGCAACCCCACGCAGCGAGGCGCACAGCGCGCTGCCACCGACGAGATGTACTGGATAGCCGGCACACACAACTACAACCCCAACTGGGGCTGGCAGGACGGCAAGAAGCGCAACGCGCGCATCGTCAAGGACTTCGCACCAGCCGCCCTGCTGACGTGGGACTGGAAGATGGACGACGACACGAAGCTCGTCACCACGCTCCTCGGCCGCTACACCATGTACAGCAACAGCCGACTGTCATACAACGGCGGCACGAACCCCGAGCCTGACTACTACTCGCTGATGCCGAGCTTCAACTACAACGTCTGGAACCCAGAGGCCACCCTCTTCCGCGACGATGCCGCCTACGAGAACTGGCAGGCCGCCTACGACTACCTGAGTGCCTCGGAGGACAACCGCCAGATCAACTGGGGCCGACTCTACTACGCCAACAGCCTGATGGCCGCCGAGGGCGAGGATGCCATGTACTACGTGCAGCGGGCCCACGACGACCAGCTGACGTTCACGCTGGCCACCAACCTCCAGAAGCAGCTGACCACGAACTCGGCACTGAACGCCGGACTGCAGCTGACCTCGAACACGGGTATGCACTACCAGACGATGGACGACCTGCTGGGCAATGCCAAGTTCCATAACGTCAACACCTACGCCCTGAAGGACTACGGCTCGACGTCGCCCTACGTCTTCTACGACATGAACGACGGCGCCGAGGCCAAGGAGGTGAAGGTAGGCGACACCTTCGGCTACGACTATAACATCCTCGTCAACAAGGCACAGGCATGGGCCAGCTACACGCAGGACCTGCGCTACACACACTTCTTCGTGGCTGGCCGACTGGCAGGCACCACCATGCAGCGCGACGGCAAGATGCGCAACGGCATGGCACCCGACAACAGCTACGGCAAGAGCGGCACGGCGAAGTTCCTCGACGGCGGCGGAAAGGCCGGCGTCAACATCACCCTGCCCCTCGGCCACGCCGTCGGTCTCGGCATCGGCTACGAGTGGAAGACGCCCACCCCGCGCACGGCCTTTGCCGCCGCACAGATCAACAACGACTTCGTCAAGGACCTCGAGTTAGAGAAAATCTTCTCAGGCGAGTTCGGCTACCAGTGGAAGAACGCCCTGCTGAGCCTCAGCCTGAATGCCTACTACACCGAGATGAAGGACGTCACCGAGCAGAGCCTCTTCTACAGCGACATCGAGAGCTCGTTCGCCTACGTATCGCTGACGAACATCCAGAAGAAGTACTACGGCGTCGAGCTGGGAGCCAACGTCAGGGCCACCGAGTGGTTGAACGTCAAGCTGCTCGGCACCGTCAGCGAGGCTAAGTACACCAGCAATGCCGATATGCGTATGCTGCTCTCCAACAGCGGCAGCTACGTCGACGAGCCCTGCATCATCGACGGTATGCGCGAGGGCAGCACGCCGCTTAACGCCTTCAGCGTCGACCTGGCCTACCACAAGAACTTCTGGTTCATCGACCTCATCGGCAACTATTATGACAACATATATATGTACTTCGCACCCATCTCCCGCCGAGAGACCGAGGTGCCCAAGAGCCTCGTCAACGGCGTGAAGACCTACGACAGCCCCGACCAGGCCAAAGGCGACGGAGGCTTCATGCTCGACGCTTCCATCGGCAAGACCTTCCGGCTGAAGCAGGGCCGCCGCATCGGCTTCAACCTCATGGTGACCAACCTGCTGAACAACATCAAAATCAGCACCGGCGGCATGGAGCAGAACCGACTCGACACCAAGCAGGAGGAGGAGCGCACCAACAATGCCTACCGCTTCCAGCAGAGTCCGCGCAAGTTCTATGCCAACGGCATCAACGGTATGCTGCTGATCAACTACCAATTCTAAAGAAAGGAGGACAAACGTATGAAAGCACTGAGATATTTCGCAATGGCCGTTGCCTGCACGCTGTTCGCGGCGTGTCAAGACACCGAGTGGGACAAGATAACGCCTAACGGCGCCGAGCTCTACGGCAACAGCAGCATCGACGACAACAACATCAAGACCATCGCCGAGCTGAAGCAGATGTACCCCAACGTCTTTGCCACTACCGACCAGAATGCGCTGGTCGACAAGGACCTGAAAATCAAGGGCCGCGTGACGGGCAACGACATCAGGGGCAACATCTACAAGCAGTTCATGATTCAGGACGAGACGGGCGCCATCATCATTGCCGTCAACGAGAGCGGCATCAGTGGCTATCTCGCTGAGGGGCAGGAAATCGTCGTCGACCTGAAAGGACTCCACGTCGGCGGCTACTCACGCCAGCCCGAAGTCGGCGCACCCTACAACGGCTCAAGCATCGGGCGTATGCAGAAGGACGTGTTCCAGAAGCACTTCAAGTTCACCGCCAGCCCCATCCAGCCCGTGGAGCCCATTGAGTTCAACGTGAACATGAACATGGACGACAACTGCGCCAAGCTCGTGACCATCAGAAACGTCACCTTCGCCGATGCCAACGGTGCCAACACCTACGCCCCCGGCGACAGCAGCGTCACCATCCTCGGCGGATGCGTCAACCGCAAGCTGTCGCAGTTCGCGGAGTCGAAGCTGGTGATACGCACCAGCACCTACGCCAGGTTCGCTGCCAACAAGCTGCCCTACGACGAGGTGAACAAGCGGCCCCTCGCCGTCGACATCACGGGCATTGCCACCCGCTACCGCGACACGTGGCAGGTGCTCATCCGCAAGGAGAGCGACGTCGTTCCTTCAAATCAGTAACTAACAAAGCAAAAAACATACAACTATGAAGAAAATACTGTACAGCGTCATGGCATTAGCCATCGCAGCCATGACATTCACCGCCTGCGAGGACGTTCCCGAACCCTATCCCACACCGACACCCGGCGGCGGGGGCGGCAGCTCGGAAGTAACTTACGAAGGCGAAGGCACACTGGAGTCGCCCTTCACCGTGGCCGATGCCATCAACTACGCCAAGTCGTTCGGACAGAACAACTCCGACCAGGCCGTCTACATCAAGGGCTACATCACCGCCATCACCGAGCAGTACACCACCAACTTCGGCAATGCCACCTTCGTCATCTCCGATGCCAAGGAGGGAGGCAATGCGTTCACCTTCTACCGCGGACTGTACCTCGGCAACCAGCGCTACAGCAGCGGCAAGACCCAGATCAAGGAGGGCGACGAGGTCATCATCTACGGCAACGTCGTCAACTACCGTGGCAACACCCCCGAGACCGTTCAAAACGACGCCTACCTCTACTCGCTCAACGGCGTGACTGAAGGTGGCGGCGGCAGCGACACCCCGGCCGACGCCAAGGGTACCGGCACGCTCGAAGACCCGTTCAATGCGGCAGCAGCCATCGCCTACGCCAAGTCGGTAGGCAGCGGCGAGTCTGACAAGGACGTATATATAAAAGGTAAGGTGTCGTCCGTCAGCGAGCAGTTCGGCACGCAGTACGGCAATGCCACGTTCTACATCTCCGATGACGGAACGGCCAACAATGCCTTCTGCTGCTTCCGCATCCTCTACCTCGGCAACCAGAAGTACACCTCCGGCGACTTGCTCCAGGAGGGCGACGAGGTCATCGTCTGCGGCCGCGTCACTTGCTACATGGGCAACACCCCCGAGACCGTCCAGAACAAGGCTTACCTCTACTCGCTCAACGGCAAGACTGAGGGCGGCGGCACGCCAACCCCGCAGCCTGGTGGCGAAGTCAAGACCGTCACGGTGGCCGACTTCAATGCCGCCGCTGAGAGCACCGACGTATGGTATCAGCTGACGGGCACAGTGAAGAACCTGAAAGACGACGACCAGTACGGCAACTTCGACCTGGAAGACGCCACCGGCTCTGTCTACGTCTACGGCCTGCTCTCCGAGAAGGGTGGCGAGAAGAAGAAGTTCCAGGACCTCGTAGCAGCAAAGGGCATCAAGGATGCACGCTGACCATCATCGGCAACCGCGGCTCCTACCAGGGCAAGATTGAGGTGACAAACGCCTACTTCGTCAGCATCGAGGGCGGTGACACGCCCGGCGGTGGTGGCGGCGGTGACACGCCTGGAGGTGGTGGAACCACAGTCACGTCTCTGACAAATGGTGACTTTGAGGCTTGGTCTGGCAATCAGCCCACAGGCTGGAAGTCTGCATCGACGGCCAGCTCGGCCACGCTGAGTCAGAGCACCGACGCACACGGCGGCAGCTACTCTGTCAACGTGAACGGCAAAGAAGGCAGCAATGTGCGCCTCGCTACTCAGGAGATGACCCTCGCTGCCGGCACGTATGTCTTCACGTTCTATGCCAAGGCCACGACATCAGACCCTGCACAGGTACGTCCCGGCTACGTTCCCGTGGCTGACGGCAAGGTAGGCAACTACGCCTACGGCAGCTATGCAAACGTCAACAGCAGCAGCTGGACTCTGGTGACGCACGAGTTCACCCTTGATGCCGAGACGACGGTATGCTTGGTCGTCATGAACCCGAAGAAGTCCGAATACTCCGCCGGCAAGGACGTCCTCGTCGACGATGCCACGCTGACAAAAAAATAGTTGCGACAAAGTCGCAACACACGAGGGAAGGGGCGGCTACAGAGCGGGCCGCCCCTTCCCTCGCTTTCGTCGCCGCCCCTTCCCTCGTGTGCTGCGACTCCGTCGCAACCAATCCCCTGTACGCCCGATTACAGCCCGCCTTGAAGCCACGGACGACGCGCCCCAGCAGCGGCTGTCGCCCTTCCACGGCCAGCGTCACCAGATAGAAGCACTGGCCGGTATAGTCGTGCTCAAAACTGCGGCGTTTCATCGACGGTGTCACTGGGCCTGCCTCCTGATTGGTTATAGTCTGCTTCATATCTATTTTCAAGTTTCGCATTCGCTCCGCTCGGCTTTGCCGCTTCGCTTGCGAAGACTCGGCTTTGCCGCTTCGCTTGCGAAGACTCGGCTTTGCCGCTTCGCTTGCGAAGACTCGGCTTTGCCGCTTCGCTTGCGAAGAACTCCTTACTCAACTTGCGAAAGTTGAGTAAGAATAATGCCCC
>CAJOLE010000131.1 GCA_905235325.1 uncultured Prevotella sp.
TAGTATATTTGTCAAAGCGCGCCCCTCCAAAAGACGCTTGGCAAATATACAAAAAAAGCCCCCACAAATTGCATGAATTTGCGGGGGTCATTTTTTTATTGTTACAGAGGGGTCAGTACCTTGCAGTTATCAGGGGTCAGTACCTTGCAGTTACCAGGGGTCCATTTTCACAAAATTCTCCAGGCAACGAGCCGTAATCTCATAGGAAGGTAGAAAAATAGTTGCCTTTTGCAACTATTTCCTAAAAAAGTTTGGTGGTTTGGCGGAAAGTTAGTAATTTTGCCGCCGTTTTCAGAATCGGACAATGAAAAAGAGAGAATACTACCTGTGCAGAACCGTCGGGAAGCTACGTGGACAGCTGTTCCGCCTGCAACGTCATCGCTACGAGAAGGCAGCGGTGCAGCTGACGGTGGAGGAGGCCATCCTGCTGAACATGGTACACGAGCGAACCAACCAGATCTCACAGAACCTGGCACAGGTGACGGGCAAGAACAAGAGCGTGGTGATGCGTATGCTCGACTCTTTAGAGGGCAAAGGGCTGCTGGTGCGCAGTCAGAACCCCGACGACCGTCGCGAGAACCTGCTGACACTGACGGAACAGGGTGAGAAGGTGATGCGACAGTATAGCAAAATAGAACGTTCACTGTCAGAAGACCTGCTTGCAGGTGCTGTAGAGGAGGATGTGGAGGCATTCTTCCGTGTGGCAGACATCATCCTTGGCAACGGCGAGAAACTGTTGCGAGGGTAATCCTATAAAGGGGTATGGTTACGGTCGTGCCCCTCGTTATTTGTCCAGATAGTTGCTAAAGTAGATTATTTACTTTGGGTACAATATAATATATAAAATAGGTATGGTTACAAAGATTGTTTTCAAGGCGTTGGCGATGTTCGCTGCCTGCTGGCTGTCAGCCGCAGGCACGGCATCTGCCCAGACAACGCCACGGGTGATGACACTCGACGAACTGTTTATTTGGCCGATGCGCAGAGCAAGAGCATCCGCAGGGCAGAGGCCGCCGGCAGCACGGCGGAGGCTGCCGCCCGGGCATCGCGTAACGCGCAGCTGCCCGACATCAACATCGCGCTTGCGGGTTCGTATGTAGGCAATGTGCTGCTCACCGACCGTGATTTCTCCAATGCGGAAGGGCTGAAGGGTCCCCACTGGGGTAACAGCTTAGCACTGACCATCAGGCAGACGGTATTCAGCGGCGGAGCCGTCAGCGGCAGCATCGAGGCCGCCGACCTGCGCCACGACCTGGCGCGGCTGAACATGGAGACGGAACAGCAGAAGGTGCGCTATCTGCTGACGGGCTATTACCTCGACCTATACAAGACGCGCAACCTGCTCTCAGTATGCGACAAGAACATCAGCCGCACACAACAGGTGATTGCCGATATGAAGGCGAAGGAAGAGGCGGGCACCGTGCTGCCCAACGACGTGACACGCTACGAGGTGCAACTGCAGAACCTGCTCTACCGACGCACGGAACTGCTGAGCCAGATTGACGTGCTGAACCACCAGCTTGTGACTACGCTCGACCTGCCCACCGATACCGACATCCTGCCCGACACCACACTCACGCATCTCACTACACAGCGGTATAGCGAGCCTGACTTACTGGCTCTCGCCACTGAGCACCAGCCTACGCTACAAGCCAGTCAGAAAGGCATCGAGCTGAGCCGGAAAGAGCAGAAGATTGTCCACGCCGGACTGTTGCCCAAGGTGAGCGTGATGGCCGAAGACCACTTCAACGGCCCCATCACCTTCGAACTGCCGCCCATCGACAAGAATCTCAACACATGGTTTGTCGGGGTAGGGGTGGCCTACAACATCGGTAACCTCTACAAGACCCCTAAAGACCTGGCGCGCAGCCGTCGCGCCGTCATCGAGGCGCAGACCCGCCACGACGAGAACCGTGAGCGAGTCACCCTGGAGGTGCATCAGGCATACGTTCATTACCAGAACGCCTTTGAACTGCTGCGCACACAGGAGAAGAGCCTCCAGCTTGCCAACGAGAACTATGGCGTGGTGGAGAACCGCTACCAAAACGACCTGGCCGTCATCATCGACCTGCTCGACGCCGACAACCTGCGGCAGGCTGCCGAGGCACAGCTCGTCAACGCCCAGATCAACATCATCCATCAGTACTACCGTCTGAAGTACGTGACGGGGACATTATAAACGACAACAAAAACTTATAAAATATGAATCATCAGACAAAAAGAGTATTGCGCAACATTCCCGTTGTGCTGATTATCGCGGGGTCGCTCCTCTGGGTGCTGGCCCATTTCATCCACTGGGGCTTGGTGGAGTGGACGGACAATGCGCAGGTGCGCCGCAACATCGTGCCCGTCAATGCTCGCATCCAAGGGTATGTGAAGGAAGTGCGCTTCGATGACTTCACGGAGGTGAAGAAGGGCGACACGCTCGTCATCATTGAGAGCGATGAGTATCAGTTGCGCGTCACCCAGGCCGACGCATCGTTGGAGCGGGCACAGGTGGGCGACGAGGCGATGGGTACCACCATCTCCACGACGCAGAACAACATCAGTGTCTCCGATGCCGCCATCGAGGAACTGCGCGTCCGCTTAGAGCAGGCCCGCAAGGACTTTGAGCGCTACGAGCAGTTGTACCGTCAGAAGGCCGTCACCCGCCAGCAGTACGAGCACGCCAAGACCGACTACGAATCGACGCGCGCCCGCTACGACGTGCTGCTGCGCCAGAAGCAGAGCACCCGACTGGTGAAGGAGGAGCAGACGCAGCGACGCGGACAGAACCGCAGCGACATCGCCGCTGCCGAGGCACAGCGCGACCTCGCCCGCCTGAACCTGAGCTACACCGTCATCACCGCCCCCTGCGACGGCTTCACGTCGAAGCGCACCATCCAGCCCGGCCAGCTCGTCCAGCCGGGGCAGAACCTGCTGTCGGTGGTGGAGAGTGACAAGGTGTGGGTCATCGCCAACTACAAGGAGACACAGACCGCCAACATCCGTGAGGGTATGCCTGTCAAGGTGAAGGTAGATGCCGTTCCCGACGTTGAGTTCAAGGGCGAGGTGGAGACACTGGCCGAGGCCACCGGCGCACAGTTCGCCCCCATCCCCACCGACAACGCCGCCGGCAACTTCATTAAGATAGAGCAGCGCATCCCTGTGAAGATCCGTTTCACCGCTGACAACAAGCCCGAAGACCTGAAGCGTCTCCGCTCTGGCATGAACGTCGTCAGCGAAGTAGATTATTAAGTCCATGCCACACGAAACTCCAGAACAGATAGCCTACGCCCGCCGCATCATGGCGTGCAAGGACTTCGTGCCCCTGTGGCTCCGCTTCACCCTCTTCGCCCTCCTCATCGTCGTGTTCCAGTTCACGGGCGGTGTCTATATGGCTGCCGTCGTCCACATGGCCGGCTCCATGTCGTGGGTCAACAGCGACGTGATGATGGCGGGCTACACGGGACTGGTCGGCATGACGATGCTCTTCCCCGTGCAGTTCCGCGTCTTGTTCCGCTTCGAGAACCGCACCGTCCTCATGGTGTCGCTCACAGTGGGCATCCTTGCCGCCATCATCTGCATGTACTGCCAGAACATCGTCATTGTCTGCATCGTCAACTACATCGCCGGTGTGTTCAAGATGGCGGGCACGTTCTTCTGCATCACCAACATACAGCTGCGCATCTCCGCCACCCGCGACATGGCGTATTTCTATCCCTTCCTCTATACCATCATCCTGACCTGCATCCAGCTCACAGGCATCTGCACCGGCTACTGCGTGTGGTACTTCGGTGACTGGCAGTCCATGCACCTCATGGTTGTCGCCCTGCTTGCCGTAGCGATGCTCGTGGTGCATATCACCATGCGCCGCCACTACCGGATGGGGCCTTTCATCCCGTTCTATGCGCTCGACTACCTCGGCTGTCTGCTGTGGAGCGGATTCCTCATCTGCGCGCTGTTCATCTTCCTCTACGGCGACCAGTACGAGTGGTGGACGAGTAAGTACATCTGGCAGGCCACGTGGCTCGGCTTTGCCTTCCTCGCGCTCGCCATCTGGCGTGCCGCCACTATCCGCCATCCGTTCATCGACCTGCGTACCTTCGTGCAGAAGAATTTCGTGAACATCAGTATCCTGTTCGTGTCGTACTGCATGATGAACGCCGTGGCCAACGACGTGCAGATCTTCCTGACCGACCGCGTGATGGGTGCCGACTTCCTGCATACCACCAATGTCAACTGGTGGACCATTGCGGGCATTCTCTGCGGCACCGCCTCGTCGTTCGTCATGCTGGCGAAGCGTCACTGGCGACCGAAGTGGGTGGCGACGCTCGGCTTTGCCTCGTTCACCGCCTACGTCGTGATGCTCTATTTCCTCGTCGACCCCACCACCGAACTGTGGATGCTCCGCCTGCCCCTGTGGCTGCGCGGCTACGGAAACGCCCTGCTCTATGTGGTGCTGGCCTACGCCCTGGCCCGCAACGTGCCGTTCCTGTTCTACTTTCAGGCTCTCTGTGCCGTCGGCTTCATCCGCACCGGCGTGGGCACGCCCGTCTGTAGCGGCATCCTGGAGCACTTCCTCCATCAGGAGCAGAGCCGCTCCTTCATGGAGTTGGCTTCGAACCTCAACCTCGATGCCATCGGCCACAACCTCGCCACCATGACAGGAGCACTCCATCAGCAGTCGTTCCTCGTGGCGATGAAGGAGACCTACGGCCTCGTCGCTCTTATCGGCGTGGCGACCATCGCCCTCGTCCTCGCCTCCGACTACCGAGGCACCTACAAGGCCGTCTATCCCAAGTTGCCCGAACTCTGGCGCATAGTGAAGAAGCGGGCGGCAGGGTAGCAAAGGGGGGCACTTCACATAGGCTCATTCTCTTTTTCATGGATTCCCGGCGATTTTCGTATTACTTTGCGTAATTATTTGGCTAATTCACAAAGATATGGTATATTTGCACCGGTATTAAACAACAAAAATATGAAAATCAGAAAGAATCAACTTTTTTATTTGCCTCTCATCGCCCTTGCCTTGATGTTCACCGCGTGTAGCAATAACAAAGACAACGCAAGCGGCCAGTCCGAAAACAAAACCAAGATATGGGCCATAGTGGATACGGACATTGGCAGTTCGGCGGACGACCTGGTAGCACTCACCACGCTCTACGAAGCAGACAGGGCGGGCCTGCTCGACCTGAAGGCAGTGATGGTGGACCGCATGGGGCTCAGCAGCCTTCAACTGACCGACATCATGAACACCTATTATGGGTATCCCGACGTGGAGATTGGTAGGGTGAACGATGGTGTGCAGAATCCGCCTGTGTTCATTGACTATTGGAAGATGGCCGACCCCATCACTTACACCGACGAGCCAACCTTCAGGCGCACATACTCCGATGCCCAGTTGGAGGCGTTGCCTGCTGCCGAGAAACTCTATCGGAAATGGCTCTCACAGGCAAAAGACCAGTCTGTGGTGATCTTCTCCATAGGATTCGTCACCAACCTGTCGCGCCTGCTTCAGAGCGGCGGCGATGAATACTCCCCGCTCAGTGGGGTGGAACTGGTACGCCGGAAAGTGAAGGCATTGTATGTCCAGGGAGGCCATTTCGGGCAAGCCATGGAACCAGACTTCAACTTCAGCCAAGACAAGGCCAATGCTAAAGTGCTGATGGAAAAATGGCCGGTGGATATGTATTTC
>CAJOLE010000132.1 GCA_905235325.1 uncultured Prevotella sp.
GTTTACTAAAAAACTTTTTCTTCATACTGTTAATAAATTAAATTAATAAAAAAATTAAATTGTTGTACATATTTTGTTATTCTCTCAAATTCTCGTTCACCAAGGCCGGGAAAACCCGCTATTTTGCCCACGTTTGGGCACTGTAACTCCTCCGCGGAGTTACAGTTTTTCGGCCCTCGCATGGCTCTCGCCGGATGTAGGGGCGGGGCCAATAACTTTATCATTACTTAACAATCATAATAAATCTCAATAATTCTTCCCTGATTGCTGATTATCGGTGGTTATTTCGTAACTTTGCAGCGGAGAAGCAGGAGGTCACGTGTCCTCACGTGGCAACCTGCTGCAAACCAGCGAAAACAGCGAACAGAAGATATGCGACACGTCCTGACGATAATCATGGTGCTGAGCAGTGTGCTCTGCGCGACGGCGCAGAAGGACACGACGGACATCGGCGACCCCACCTTCGTGCCTACGGTGAAGGTGAGCAAGGTGCTGGTGGACGGCGACAGCATCCAGTATATGGAGATGTCGAACGTCTATGTCTACCCGGTGATGACGTTCAGCAGCAAGCGCCAGGAGGGTTCGTATATGCGGCTGGTGAAGAACGTGAAGAAGACGCTGCCCCTTGCGAAGGAGGTGCGCCAGATACTGATTGAGACGGCCGAATACTTGGAGACGCTGCCCGACGACAAGTCGAAGCAGGCGCACATGAAGCGGGTGGAGCAGAGCATCGTCAGGGATTACAAGCCGCGGATGAAGAAGCTGACTTACTCGCAGGGCAAACTGCTGATCAAGCTGATCAACCGTGAGTGCAACTCGACGAGCTATGAGGCCATTCAGGCCTTTCTGGGGCCTATCCGTGCCGGGTTCTGGCAGGCGTTTGCCTGGGCCTTCGGCGCGAGCCTGAAGAAGGAGTACGACCCCGACGGCACCGACCGACTGACGGAGCGCGTGGTGCTGATGGTTGAGGCGGGGCAGCTGTAGCGTGGATGAATGACGTGAAACAAACAGCAGAAATGAATTATCGCTAAACACGGGAAATATGGAACACGGAAAGAATCATAAGGCAGGATTCGTCAACATCGTCGGCAACCCCAACGTGGGCAAGAGCACGCTGATGAACCAGCTGGTGGGTGAGCGCATATCGATTGCGACATTCAAGGCGCAGACTACGCGCCACCGCATCATGGGCATCGTCAACACGCCCGACATGCAGATTGTCTTCAGCGACACGCCGGGCGTGCTGAAGCCTAATTACAAGCTGCAGGAGTCGATGCTCGCCTTCTCGGAGTCGGCCCTGCAGGATGCCGACGTGCTGCTCTACGTCACCGACGTGGTCGAGAACCCCGAGAAGAACATGGACTTCCTGGAGAAGGTGCAGCGGATGCAGACGCCCGTGCTGCTGCTTATCAATAAAATTGACGAGAGCGACCAAAAGACCCTTGGCGACATCGTCGAGAAGTGGCACTCGCTGCTGCCGAATGCGGAGATCCTGCCCATCTCGGCCAAGAACAAGTTCGGCATAGACATGCTGCTGAAGCGCATTCAGGAGCTGCTGCCCGAGAGTCCCGCCTTCTTCGACAAGGACCAGCTCACCGACAAGCCTGCCCGCTTCTTCGTCTCGGAGATTATCCGCGAGAAGATTCTGCTCTACTACGACAAGGAGATTCCCTATAGCGTAGAGGTTGTCGTGGAGCGCTTCAAGGAGGACGAGCAGCAGATACACATCAACGCCGTCATCTACGTGGAGCGCGACTCGCAGAAGGGCATCATCATCGGCCATCAGGGCGTGGCGCTGAAGAAGGTCTCTACCGAGGCGCGCAAGGCGCTGGAGAAGTTCTTCGGCAAGCACATCTTCCTCGAGACGTTCGTCAAGGTGGACAAGGACTGGCGCTCGTCGAAGCGCGAACTCGACAACTTCGGCTACAATCCCGAGTAATTGAAGAATTGAGGAACGCAGCCTCTACCGCTTGGCAAGAGCTTGGCAAGAGCGGCAAAGACGTGAAGAAAATCGCCGAATCGTTTGGCGATTCGCCTTATTTGTCGTATCTTTGCAGCCGACAGTGTTGTAAGAATGTAAAATAGCGATGCGATTATGGGTAATTTAGTAGCGATAGTAGGACGGCCCAACGTGGGCAAGTCCACATTATTCAACCGACTGACCAACTCGCGGCAGGCCATCGTCAGCGACGAGGCCGGCACAACGCGCGACCGCCAGTATGGCAAGTGCGAGTGGTGCGGACGCGAGTTCTCGGTGGTGGACACCGGCGGCTGGGTGGTCAACAGCGACGACATCTTCGAGGAGGAAATTCGCAAGCAGGTCATCATCGCCACCGAGGAGGCCGACCTCGTGCTCTTCCTCTGCGACATCAAGAACGGTGTCACCGACTGGGACATTGACGTGGCTCAGATTCTGCGCCGGGCCAAGCTCCCCGTGCTCCTCGTTGCCAACAAGGCCGACGACGGCAAGGACCTCTACGGCCAGTATGACTTCTACAAGCTCGGCCTGGGCGACCCCTACTGCGTCAGTGCTGCCACGGGCAGCGGAACGGGCGACCTGCTCGACAAGGTGCTGGAGATACTGCCCGAGAAGAGCGGCGACGACCTGGAGGAGGGCATTCCCCGCTTCGCCGTCGTCGGTCGGCCGAATGCCGGCAAGTCGAGCCTGATCAACGCCTTCATCGGCGAGGAACGACACATCGTCACCGACATCGCCGGCACCACCCGCGACTCCATCTACACCCGCTACGACAAGTTCGGCTTCGACTTCTACCTCGTCGATACCGCCGGCATCCGCCGCAAGAACAAGGTCAGCGAGGACTTGGAGTTCTACAGCGTCATGCGCAGCATCCGCGCCATCGAGAACAGCGACGTCTGCATCCTGATGGTCGATGCCACGCGCGGCATTGAGGCTCAGGACATGAACATCTTCCAGCTTATCCAGAAGAACAACAAGTCGTTGGTCGTCGTGGTCAACAAGTGGGACCTCGTCGAGGATAAGTCGCAGGTGGTCATCAAGACCTTCGAGACGGCCATCCGCGAGCGTATGGCCCCGTTTGTAGACTTCCCCATCATCTTCGCCTCTGCCCTCACCAAGCAGCGTATCTTCAAGGTTCTGGAGACGGCCAAGGAGGTCTATCTCAACCGCAAGGCGCGCATCGGCACCACCAAGCTGAACGAGGTGATGCTGCCCCTCATCGAGGCTACGCCGCCGCCCTCGGTCAAGGGGAAGTACATCAAGATCAAGTATGTCTCGCAGGTGCCCGACACGCAGATTCCCACCTTTGTCTTCTACGCCAACCTGCCGCAGTACGTCAAGGAGCCTTACAAGCGCTTTCTGGAGAATAAGATTCGAGAAAATTGGACACTTACCGGCTCTCCCATCAACGTCTTTATCCGTCAGAAGTGATGCGGCGTTTCTTGGGGTTAATGGGCTGTCTGGCTTTGGTGGCCATTATTGGTTGTTCCTCGTTGACGCGTGAAGAACAAGCTGCGCTGGCTGCCGAGGGCTTCTATCGCCATTTGGCACAAGGTGAGTATGAAGCGTTCTTAGACGGACGTGCCGGAGCAGACAGTCTTCCTGACGACTACCGTGAACAGCTGCTTGTGGGCCTTCGTCAGTTTGTGGCCCAGCAGGAACTTGCCCATCGGGGAATCCTCGACGTTCAAGTCTCGTCGGCCATGACGGATTCCCTTACCGGTTATACAAACGTGCTGCTGATTCTCTGCTTCGGAGATAGCATAGACGAGGAAGTCGTTGTCCCCATGGTTGAGTACAACGGTTCCTGGCGCATGAAGTAAGTCGTTGGCGTTCAGTCTTCTTCCAAGGCTTCGCGGCGGCGCTTCTCTTCGTCGAGAAGTTGGAAGTCCTTCTTCTGAAGCAGGAAGTTAGACCCGAGGTATTTTTCTCTTACGATGGGGTTTGCTGCCAGTTCCTCCGGCTTGCCCTTGAACAAGATGCGGCCCTCGAAGAGCAGGTAGGCACGGTCGGTGATGTTCAGCGTCTCGTGAACGTTGTGGTCTGTGATGAGGATGCCGATGTTGCGGTACTTCAGCCGCCAGACGATGTGCTGAATGTCTTCCACGGCAATGGGGTCGACGCCGGCAAAAGGTTCGTCGAGCATGATAAACTTTGGCTCGATGGCCAGACAGCGCGCAATCTCCGTGCGTCGGCGCTCACCGCCGCTGAGCTGGTCGCCCTTGTTCTTGCGCACCTTGCCGAGGCGGAACTCCTTGATAAGCTCCTCAAGCTTGTTCCGCTGGTATTCGCGGGGCTTTCCCGTCATCTCGAGAACGCTGAGGATATTGTCTTCGACAGACATCTTACGGAAGACCGACGCTTCCTGGGCCAGATAACCGATTCCGGCGCGTGCGCGCTTATAGACGGGATAGTCGGTCACCTCTTCGTCGTTAAGGTAGATGTGCCCGCCGTTGGGTACGATGAGCCCCGTCGTCATATAGAACGAGGTGGTTTTACCGGCTCCGTTGGGGCCTAACAGTCCGACAATCTCGCCCTGCCTGACATCGAAGTTCACGTCGTTGACAACCGTGCGCTTTCCGTAACGTTTCACCAGTCCTTCAGCCCGAAGTACAATGCTTTCTTGTTCCATAATCATCTAATTTGTGTGCAAAGGTACAAAATAAATGAGAAATGAGAAATGAGAAATGAGAAATTTTTCGTAACTTTGCGCTTACAGCGCGAAGTTACTGCCACTCGGAAGAAAAAAGAAACGAGTTTCTTTTGTTCTTCCCTC
>CAJOLE010000133.1 GCA_905235325.1 uncultured Prevotella sp.
GCCTAAGAGGGGGGGCTGAGTAGTTACTGATTGATAATAAACAGTTAATAAAAAATAAATATTTTCCAATTATTTGGAAAGCAACATAGAAGTTTCGCATTCGCTCAACTCCTTACTCAACTTGCGAAAGTTGAGATGCTTACTTTTGCCGCCGTAAACCTCAACTTTCCAGACTTTGGTAGAATCCAGAGCCAAAACGAAACCTCATAAAACACAGATTGAGCTATGCGAGCAACTTTCAAATTGACAGCAAACAGAAGGTTTGCGATGAGTTTTTTTGTCAGTTTGTATCAAAATCAGATTCAAAGCCGTCTAAAAGTAACTTGTTTGATGTTTTAACAAACAAATTGCTTTACTTCCTTTTGCCATTCTTTCGTTTTGCAATAATTTTGCAGTCGGAAAGTGGCAAAATGTCAAAAGAATAATATTTAATAGGTAATTATGAAGGTAAAAAAGCGTTGGATAATCCTTATGACCGCAATGACGCTGATAGCCATTGCAGGTGTTTTTGTAGGTGAGCCTACATTTGAGTGTGACTGGTCGGTGGTTTCTGCTGCCGATGTGGCGTGGCTGATCACGGCAACAATCTTTGTGTTGATGATGACCCCAGGACTGTCATTCTTCTATGGCGGCATGGTGGGGGCAAAGAATGTCATCAGCACCATGCTCCAGTCGTTTATCGCGATGGGACTGATTTCTGTCCTTTGGGTGGTTGTCGGCTTCTCGCTCTGTTTCGGCGACGACATAGGCGGTGTCATCGGCAATCCTCTGACATTCCTCATGTTCCAGAACGTGGGAGGAGCCGTCTATACCACGCCTGCGGGTAACGTATTAGGCGGAGCCACCATCCCGCTGGCGCTTTTTGCCCTGTTCCAGATGAAGTTTGCCATCATCACCCCGTCGCTGATTACGGGCTCGTTTGCCGAGCGTGTGCGCTTTTCGGCCTATATGTTCTTCATGATGTTCTTCTTCTTCGTCATCTACTGTCCGCTGGCACACATGACCTGGCATCCCGAGGGACTGTTCCTCAAGTGGGGTGTCGTCGACTTTGCCGGCGGTATTGTGGTACATGCCTCCAGCGGCGTGGCTGCCCTTGCCGGAGCCATCTATTTAGGCAGACGAAAAGCAGAGACCCGCCGCAGCGAGCCAGCCAATATACCCTTTGTGCTTTTAGGAGCTGCCCTGCTGTGGTTAGGCTGGTTCGGCTTCAATGCCGGTTCGTCGCTTCATGCCGATGGTCAGGCTGTGAAGGCATTCCTGAACACCAATACCGCTTCAGCCACCGCTATGATGACCTGGATATTCTTCGACTGCCTGCGTGGCCGCAAGCCCTCTGCCATGGGAGCTGCTGTAGGCTGTGTGGTGGGTCTGGTAGCCATCACCCCGTCTGCAGGTTACGTCACGGTGGGTCAGAGCATCTTCATTGCCTTCATCATCACGCTCATCTGCAACATCGCCGTCTACTGGCGTTCGCGCTCAAGCATAGACGACGCCCTCGACGTGTTCCCCACTCACGGCACCGGTGGTATCTTCGGCACCGTTCTGACCGGCATCTTCATTCAGGAAGGGCTTATATCCGGCACGTGGGACGGCTTCATCGTCTTCCTCTATCACCTGCTGGCCATCGTCATCGTCTTTGTCTACACGTTTGGCATGAGCTGGCTCGGCTATTCGCTGATAGACAAGCTGATACCTATGCGCGTCTCCGTCTATAGCGAAAAGGTTGGCTTGGACTACAGTCAGCACGACGAGCATTATGGTCTGGCTCATGTCGGTGAGCGTGAGATAGCAGAATACGAGGAGCATATCCGCGAAAAGGAGATGAAGATGTGATTTCAAACCGTCACATCCTTTACATTGCAGCACTCGCGCTGACTGTCAGCGCGAGTGCTGCAATGTAAAGGATAGACGGGAGTATACAACCAGCATCATTCTTGATGTTTCCGAACGTATGCCTGGTGGAGTAAATCCGGCAATTTCTTCCAAAGTTACAAAAAAAAGCTAAATTATTCGATAGAAACCATTTTTTTGTTGTATCTTTGCAAATCAAATGTATGATTTAAGATGAACAACATAAGAAACTTCTGCATCATTGCACATATTGACCACGGAAAGTCGACGCTGGCCGATCGGTTGCTGGAGGCTACGAATACAATCCAAGTGACTGAAGGCCAGATGCTTGACGACATGGATCTGGAGCGCGAGCGCGGCATCACCATCAAGAGCCACGCCATCCAAATGGAGTATGTGCGCGGTGGAGAGAAATATATACTAAACCTGATTGACACTCCGGGACACGTTGACTTCTCCTACGAAGTGTCGCGCTCGATTGCGGCCTGCGAGGGTGCGCTGCTCGTGGTTGACGCCACGCAGGGCGTGCAGGCGCAGACCATCTCGAACCTCTATATGGCCATCGACCATAATCTGGAGATTATTCCCGTCATCAACAAGATAGACATGCCGTCGGCCATGCCCGACGAAGTGGAGGACGAGATTGTCGACCTTATCGGCTGCGACCCCTCCGACATTATCCGTGCCAGCGGCAAGACCGGCGAAGGGGTGGGTGAGATACTCGACGCTATCGTCGACCGCGTGCCTCATCCCGAGGGCGACGCCGAGGCTCCGCTTCAGGCGCTCATCTTCGACTCGGTGTTCAACTCCTTCCGCGGCATCATTGCCTACTTCAAGATTGTGAACGGCAGCATCCGCAAGGGCGACCTCGTGAAGTTCTTCAACACGGGCATGGAATACGATGCCGACGAGATAGGCGTGCTGAAGATGGACATGATTCCCCGTCAGGAACTCAAGACGGGCGACGTGGGCTACATCATCAGCGGCATCAAGGATTCGAAAGAGGTGAAGGTGGGCGACACCATCACGCATGTGGCACGCCCCTGTGCGGCCGCCATCGAGGGCTTCCAGGAGGTCAAGCCGATGGTCTTTGCCGGCGTCTATCCCATCGACCCGACGGAGTATGAGAACCTGCGTGCCTCGCTCGAGAAGCTGCAGCTCAACGATGCCTCGCTGACGTTCACGCCAGAGTCGTCAGTGGCTCTCGGCTTTGGCTTCCGTTGCGGCTTCCTCGGCTTGCTCCACATGGAGATTGTGCAGGAACGGCTCGACCGTGAGTTCGACATGGACGTCATCACCACCGTGCCCAACGTGTCGTATATCTGCTATACGAAGCAGGGCGAGGTCAAGGAAGTTCACAACCCTTCGGGGCTGCCTGACCAGACGCTCATCGACCACATTGAGGAGCCTTATATCCGTGCCTCCATCATCACCGCTGCCGACTTCATCGGCCCCATCATGACGCTCTGTCTCGACAAGCGCGGCGAACTCATCGACCAGCAGTACGTCTCGGGCAACCGCGTCGAGCTGCACTTCATGCTGCCGCTGGGCGAGATTGTCATCGACTTCTACGACAAGCTGAAGTCTATATCGAAGGGCTACGCCTCGTTCGACTATCACGTCGACTCGTTCCGTCCTTCAAAGCTCATCAAGCTCGACATCCTGCTTAACGGCGAGTCTGTCGATGCCCTCTCAACGCTGACCCATCAGGACAATGCAGTCACCTTCGGTCGCCGTATGTGTGAGAAGCTGAAGGAGCTGATACCGCGCCAGCAGTTCGACATTGCCATCCAGGCGGCCATCGGTGCCAAGATTATCGCCCGCGAGACGGTAAAGCAGGTGCGCAAGGACGTGACGGCCAAGTGCTACGGCGGCGACGTCAGCCGAAAACGCAAGCTACTCGAAAAACAGAAGCGCGGCAAGAAGCGCATGAAGCAGATCGGCAACGTGGAAGTGCCGCAGAAAGCCTTCCTCGCCGTCCTGAAACTCGACTAAGAACAAAAATAAAAATCGAAAACAATAAATATTAAATCCGTAAAACGTAAACACCACATAGCCTATGCCCAGCCTTAGTATAACCCCCAGAGATATAGCCCGCGAACTGGCGCGGCGCTACAGCACGATGACCCACGAGGAACTCGACATGCTGGAAAGCATCCTTGTGGCCAAGAAGTATGCCAAGAACGAAAAGATACTCGACGAAGGCGAAGTCTGCGAGAACATCTACTGGATTGTGAAGGGCCTTGTACGTCAGTTTTATTTTAAGAACGGAAAGGAGCTTACTGAGTACATGGCTACCGAGAACACGATCTGTATGTGTATCGAAAGCCTCTTCCTTGAGCAGCCTACGCGCCTGCAGATGATGGCCATTGAGCCTACCGTCCTCTACTGTCTGCCTAAAGCCAGACTTGAGGCAGTAGCCATGAAGAGTGTCAACATCCAGATTCTCTACCGCAAGATTCTTGAGGAGAGTCTCATCCTGAGTCAGATACATGCTGATATGCTCCGCTTTGAGTCGGCCATCGACCGCTATCGCAAGCTGGTGAAGAGGTCGCCCCAGTTGGTGCTCCGTGCCCCGCTGGTCTACATCGCCTCCTACCTGCAGATGACGCCCGAGACGCTCTCTCGCGTGCGCACGCAAACCTTATTAGAAAAATAAAAGGGAACCAAAACGAAATAGGTCGTCCGATGATGTACCAGTAACTTTATAATAGTTACAACATATTGGCCGCCCTAATTACGAATAACAGTTTATATCCTACACTTCCTACACTTCCTACACCTGCCCGACTTTTTTAGGTGTAGGAAGTGTAGGAAGTGTAGGATAAAACCTGCTATTGACAACTATATATGCATCGGGGGAAACGCCCCTCGACGACCGCCTTCAGAGGGTGTAACCGACACCAGACCCCACACCTGAGCCGATAATGCAGGAGGAGGCGGGTAAGAATTTTCCCACGGCGTGTAATTTTCAAAACGTGGCGGGTTTTGGAGAAAAGGCGGCGGGTTTTGGGGCAAAAGGCGGTGGGTTTTGGAGAAAAGGTGCCGGCTTTTGGAGAAAAGGTGCCGGCTTTTGGAGAAAAGGCGCCGGGCTTTTGTCTATAGTACACTTTGATGTACCGGTTTCTAAGTTAATGCGGCCAACCCGCTTCATAACTCATTGAAATAGAGGGCCAATACCAAACGTTTGGCATGGCGCATCCCTAACCTTTGTCAACTGGCATAGCTAATATTTGGCAGTCATTTTACCATGCGGGCGGTATTGCCCGTGTCCAATTATCGCCGTACCTTTGCACCCAGAAATTAAGTCATATTTTGTTTGTTTAAAATTTAGGTGTTTATGAAAAAAAGAAAGAGTATCTTAACGTTGGTTTCAGTGGCCTTCCTCGCAGCCTCAGTGCTGCCGGTAGGCGCACAAGAAGTGAAAGCCCCGAAGATTTCGGGCCTCGTGAATGCACGCTACAGTTATGATGATGCCGACGGGTCGACCCACGGTTTCGACATCCGTCGGGTTCGCCTGGCTGCCGACGGCGCACTTAGCGAACAGCTTGACTATAAGTTTCAGGCTGAGTATGAGACTTCGGTAAAGGTGATCGATGCCTTCGTGCGCTGGAAGATTCTGCCGGAGGTGAACGTACAGGTAGGACAATATAAGGTGCAGTATTCGCAGGAGACGCTCTACGGTCCGGTCAACTGGCTCACCATCGAGAATCCGGCCGCCGTGGCAAAGCTGAACGGGTATAGCGACCTGAGCGGACTGAAGGCCAACGGCCGCGACATTGGTATCACGCTCTACGGCGACCTGCTTGACAAAGTGCTGAGTTACCGCGTCGGCGTGTTCAACGGCAACGGTATCAACACGAAGGACGACAACGACAAGAAGGACTTTGCCGGGCTGCTCTGGGTGCGCCCGGTGGAGGGGCTGGCTCTCTCGGTCGGTCAATACCTGGGTCACTACGGTGCCAAGGGCGACGAAAAGACCCGTAACCGCACGTCGGCAGGCGCAGAGTGGAAGGACAAACGGCTCACCGTTCGCTCGGAATATCTCTATGGCAAGACCGACAAGCAGAAGAGTGAGGGCTTCTATGCCACGGCAGGCTACTTCGTCATCCCGCAGCTGCAGCCCATTGTCAGCGTCGACTACTTCAAGGCCGACAAGGATGCTGACGAGCGGCAGTGGAACTATCAGGTGGGGCTGAACTGGACGCCGGTCAAGAAATTCCGCATCCAGGCCGCTTATACCTATACTAATAATAAGGTGGCCGACGACAAGAATCAAGTAGAGGCCCAATTCGTGTTACAATTTTAAATTTTAAAACAGAATAATCATTATGAAGAAGAATTCTATCCTTATTGCGACGGCTGCCAGCGCAGTGCTGGCCCTGTCGCTCACCGCCTGCGGCGGAAAGTCAGAGTCGAAAGTCGACGCCAACGGCGAACTCCACGGCGAGATCTCGCTCTCAGGAGCATTTGCCCTCTATCCGCTGGCCGTTCAGTGGGCCAACGAGTTCCAGAAACTGAACCCCGGCGTGAAGATTGACGTCTCGGCCGGCGGCGCCGGCAAGGGCGTGACCGATGCTATAGCCGGTGTTGTGGACTTCGGCATGGTGAGCCGTGAGCTGAGCGATGCCGAGAAAGAGCGCGGAGCCGTGGGCTTTGCCGTGGCCAAGGATGCCGTGGTGCCCACCATCAATGCCGAAAACCCGGTGATAGCCGACCTGAAGAAGCACGGCGTGACCCGCGACGACCTCGTGGCACTGTGGATCAATGGCGAGAAGAAGACCTGGGGCCAGGTGGCCGGAACGAGCAACGCAACACCCGTGGTAGTATATACCCGCAGCGACGCCTGCGGCGCGGCGGAGACCTGGGCACTGTACCTCGGCAAGAAACAAGAAGACCTGCAGGGAACTGCCGTCTACGGTGACCCAGGCTTGGCTGCCGCTATTCAGAAGGACGTGAACGGACTGGGACTTAACAACATCGGCTACGCCTACGACACCAAGACGGGCAAACCCAACCCCGGCATCGCCGTGGCTCCCATCGACGTGAACGCCAATGGCCAGATTGACCCCGAGGAGGACTTCTACGACACGAAGGAAGGCGTGGTGAAGGCCATCGTTGAAGGACGCTACCCGTCGCCCCCTGCCCGCGACCTCTACCTCGTTTCCAAGGGCGTGCCCACCGACCCCGTGGTGGTGGCTTTCCTACAGTATATCCTGACCGACGGACAGAAGGAGAACGGCCCGCAGGGCTACATCGAGATTCCGCAGGATAAGCTGGATGCCGGGCTGGAGAAGCTGGGCGTGAAAAAGTGAAAAAAGAGAGAAATTGGCTTCCGTAATTATGTCTGAGAGAAACAATCGTTTGTTAAAAGACCGCATAGCAGCGCAGCTGATGGCCTTGCTGACCGTCAGCAGCCTGCTATTAGTGGTCGCAATGGCGGTGGGGCTGTACCTGAAGTCGGTGCCCATCCTGCAGGAGCACTCGCTATGGGACTTGCTCACTGAGGGCGAGTGGCGGCCGATGAACAATAAGTTCGGCTTCTTTCCCTTCCTGATGGGTACGCTCTACGTGTCGCTGCTGGCTCTGAGCATCGCCATCCCCATCTCGCTGCTCATGGCCATCTACCTGACTGAGTATGCCCGCTCGTGGGTGAAGCGCTATGTGTTCCCGCTGCTCGACATCCTGGCCGGACTGCCGTCGGTCATCTATGGCGTGTGGGGTATGCTGGTCATCGTGCCGTGGGTGGCCGACGTGGTGGCACCGTCGCTCCACCGCGACTCCAGCGGCTACACCGTGCTGGCTACGGGCGTCGTGCTCGGCGTGACGGTCATTCCGCTGCTCGTCAGCCTGTTTATCGAGATTTTCAGCAATGTGGGCCGAGAATACCGCGAGGCCGCCTGGTCGCTGGGGGCCACGCGCTGGCAGACGACGAAGGATGTCATCCTGCGCAAGACGGCTCCCGGTGTCATCGCCGCCGTCGTCCTGGCCGCCAGCCGCACGCTGGGCGAGACCATCGCCGTTATCATGGTCTGCGGCAACCTGGCCATCGTGCCCGGCTCGCTGCTCGACGCCTGCTATCCCATACCGGCTCTGATAGCCAACAACTACGGCGAGATGCTGTCGCTGCCGCTCTACGAGAGTGCGCTCATGTTTGCGGCGTTCATCCTGTGCTGGTGTTCAACCTGTTCTCACGCCTTGTCTTACGTAAAATGCAAAACAAATGAAAAGAGCTGTAGTTACAGAAAAGATATGGAAGGTGCTGATGTATGCTTCCATCGCCCTGGTGCTGTTCTTTGTGGTCAGCGTCGTCTGGTCGGTATTCAAGCGCGGCCTGCCCGTGCTGTCGTGGGAGATGGTGTCGTCGCTGCCCGGCGGCGGCTTCTACATCGGCAAGGAGGGCGGTTTCCTCAACGCTATCGTCGGCTCGCTCTACATCGTGGGCGGGGCTACCGTCCTGGGACTCTTAGTGTCCATTCCCGTGGTGTTCTACCTCAATGTCTATCTCAAGCCCCATTCACGGTTTGGTAGCATTGCCCGTCTGGCCTACGACGTGCTCTTCGGCATACCGAGCATCGTCTACGGTGCCTTTGGCTTCACCATCATGATCTTCTTCGGCCTGCGCACGTCGCTCCTCGGCGGTATCATCGTGGTGACGCTGCTCATCATCCCCATCTTCATCCGCTCGATGGACGAGGTGGCGAAGACCATTCCGCAAGACCTGATGGAGGCGGGCTACAGTCTCGGCTCCACCCGACTGGAGACCATCAGCGTCGTCGTGCGCCAGATAGCCCCTGCCATTGCCACCGCCACGCTGCTGAGCATAGGCCGCGCCATCGGCGATGCTGCAGGCGTGATGTTCACCGCAGGCTTCAGCGACAGCATCCCGACGAGCCTGACCCAGCAGACGGCTTCGCTGCCGTTGAGCGTGTTCTTCCAGCTCAGTGCGCCGCAGTTAGAGGTGCAGGACCGCGCCTATGCCGCCGCCGTGGTGCTCACGGCCATTGTGCTGGCTCTCTCGTTGAGTGGCCGCTTCATTATGAACCGCTTCTCGCGTAACAAGATATAGTGACGCGACATACCAAACAAAGGGTATTAAATTTACCATCTGAACGGTATTGCATAGACGGCTAAACAGCCGTAACTTTGCATCGGTAAAACTAATTTAAATTATCGCAAGTTATATGAGCTTTTCAATCAGCATCCCAAGCGCAATTAGCACCGGTATCAGTCGGCGCATTCCCTGGACAGTGCAAGTCCCCTTCATCGTCGACCGCAAGTTTCCCCGTCTGGAGGATATCCATCTGGCCACGCACAACCTGAACATCCACATCGGCAAGGCCCACATCCTGAAGGATGTCAATGTGGAGATTCCGCAGAACAAGATTACCTGTATCATAGGCCCGTCAGGGTGCGGCAAGACCACGCTGCTACGCACCTTCAACCGTCTCGTCGATTCGATAGAGGGTGTGAAGATCAACGGCGAGGTGAACCTCGGCAAGCAGGACATCATAGCAGCCGGCCCCAGCCAGATGACGGAGCTGCGCCGCAACATTGGACTGGTGCCTCAGCGCCCCTGCCCCCTGCCCATGAGCATCTACGACAACATAGCGTATGGTTGTCGCAT
>CAJOLE010000134.1 GCA_905235325.1 uncultured Prevotella sp.
AGGAACGGATTGCAGCTGTTCGAGCTACCTGAGGCTACTGTTTTCCTCAACAAATACAAAATTGGCAAGAACCTTGACAGTCATACGCAAATTAAGTAGTTACTTTGCAGAATAAATTTATATTAACTTATGAAGCACAAAACATTACTTTTGCTGATGCAGCCATTGCTTTGCCTTGCCCTGATTCCGTCTATCCATGTCAATGCCAAGGCATACTGCAGCAGCGCCAGCGTTGAAGAGAACTTGTATGAGAGTCAGAACATGACGGGTACGACCCCAGGTCAGACCATGCCCGGCATTTCAGCAACAGACCCGGGATGGGTGCTCGCCATGACGGGCGACATCGCGGGCGAACCGACCGCCGCGCCCAAAAAGGCCAACAGGCAGGCCGCGCCCAACAAGACCATCAGGTTGCTGTCCATAGGCAACAGCTTCTCGCAGGATGCGCAGGAGTGGATTTACAATGTTGCCAAGGCTGCCGGTTACGAGGACATCATCATTGCCAACCTCTACTGGGGCGGATGCGACCTCAGGACACACGCGAGCAACGCCAAGACCGACTTCGGCGGCGACGGCTCGCACTATGAGTACCAGATGCACCGCAGCCCCCAGCAGATCGTGACACGCGACAAGAGCATCAAAGGTGCCCTGCTGGACCAGGAATGGGACTATGTCACACTACAGCAGGTGAGCCAGGATGCCGGTATGGTGGGCACCTTCACCGACGGCAACCTCGACTACCTCATCAGCTATGTGAAGGAATACCGCCCGAACGCCAAGATCGGCTGGCACATGACCTGGGCCTACCAGCAGAACTCCGACCACGGTGGGTTTGCCAACTACAACCGCGACCAGAAGACGATGTACAATGCCATCGTCCGCTGCACCCGCGACATTGTGATGAAGAAATCGGGCATGGACTTCGTCTTGCCGGCAGGCACCGCCATCCAGAACCTCAGGACCAGCTTCATCGGCGACAACCTGACGCGCGACGGCTACCATATGTCCTACTACTTAGGCCGCTACACGGTGAGCCTCACCTGGATCTACAAGCTCTGCGAATTGCAGGGTAACCCCTACCCCGAGGACATCACCTACGTGCCAAGCGAGAGCGAGGTGCCCACGTTCTACCTGCCCGCCATCCACGAAGCGGTGAAGAACGCCGTGCTGAACCCATATAAGGTATCGACATCGTCCTATCCTGACATCAAGGACCTGCTCGACATCGACCCCGCCAAGTACGTCCAGACAGAGTGGAGCCCCAAGGCCAACTCCTACTGGCACTCGGCAGGAAACGTCAGCCAGACGCTGGGGACAAGCGATAAGTTCGTCGCCTCGAAACTCTTCAAGAGAGAGGACATTCCGACTGGGTCGCTCATCGAAGTGGACGAGGGATTCCAGTATCGCCCCGAGGGATGGGAGACCGGCACGAGCACCACGAACCCCCGCCCCGGCGTCGTGACGATGCCCGAGGTAATAGTCACCGACGGCTGGTGGGGAACGTTCAACTACCGTGCCTTCAACGTGTCGAAGATCAGCGAGGAAAGCCTGAACGGCAAGGTGGACGAGGCCGTGGAGCACTTCCGCATCTATATGCCGAAGATGCTTGGCGACGGCGGCACCTTCAAGATCGTCAACAAGGAGAGCGGCAAGCCGCTGGCCGTCAAGGAAGACTCACAGGCCGACAATGCCACCCTCGTGCAGGACAGCCGCAACACCTCCGTCGTCTGGACCTTCGAGTATGCCGGCAACGGCTACTACTATATTGTCAACAAGAACAGCGGAAAGGCACTCGGCGTGCCCTCCAACTCAACGAAGGAGAACACGCTGCTCACACAGACCGACAAGAAAGACGCCAGAAACCAGCAGTGGAACGTCATTTCGCTGGGCAACAACCTCTACCGCATCTCGCCCAAGTGTGCACCGACCCTCGCACTGAACGTCGCCGGCGACAGCCAGAGCGACGGCGTGTACGTCGTGCAGGCTGCCTACCAGTCGGCCGACCGGCAGAAATTCTTGCTGCAGGGAGTGACGCTGGCCGACAAAGTGGCAGCGACGCCGCAGGGCGGAACCCTCACGGTAGACGACGACTATGAGGAGGCCGTCGTGATAGCACAGGACAAGGACATCACCATCGACCTGAACGGCCACAAGCTGACCTCCGCCGGCACCAACGTCATCAAGAACAGCGGCAAGCTCAGGATCATCGACTCGGCAGGAAACGGCTCCATCGAGGTTGCGAAGAACAGCGGCTCGAACATCGAGGCCGTCGTCAACGAGAAGACCGGCACACTCACCGTCGAGGGCGGCACTGTCTTCGCCTTACAGGATGGCGGCGTAGGCAGAGCCGTGGCTATACACAACAAGGGAAAATTGGAGAACATCACCGGCGGAAGCTTCAAGGCATGGAGCAAGGGCAAGCAAAGTGCCTACGCCCTGTGGAACAACGGCGGTACGGCCAACGTCGCCGACGGATGGTTCTACGCTGCCGACCTCGCCGACTGGCAGAACAACACGAGCTCCATGGCCGTCTATAACGCCAGCGGTACGGTGAACATCTCCGGCGGTGTGTTCATCGGCAAGACACGCTCCGAAGGCGACGGCCTCGGACTGCGCACCGGCGGAACGGCCAACATCTCCGGCGGCAGCTTCCTCGGAACCAACGGCATCGGCTACTTCCGCTACGACAACTACGGCGACGGCAAGAACGGCATGAAGCAGATTGCCGTCAGGACGACCGGCAGCGGCAAGGTCAACTTCCTCGACGGCACGCACCAGACCACCAACCTCGACGGCCCGGAGGTGGTGCTCGCTGCCAACCAGCACTACGTGACCTTCGTCGACGAGGCAGAGATGACCATTGCCACCTACGTGCTCGACAACAACGGGACCATCGTCGGCAAGTGGGGGCACACGCAGGAGAGCTACGACGTGTACTTCGGCAACAAGACCGAAACCGTGACCGAGGCCGACCTGCCACGCTACGGCGAAGACACCATACTCTATGCCAACACCGGCGACAAGCGCGAGGTGATGTATTTCTTAGGCTCTTCTGTCACCTACGGCACTAACGACCACGGCAACAGCTGGGCCGACTACCTGGCCGACCGGTATGGCGACCAGGTCATCGTCAGGAAGCGGGCCCTGTCGGGAACGACGCTCGTCAACACCGAGGATGCCAGCTACATCGGCCGTATGCTGACGCAGATACCCACCACGGCAAGAATGGACCACCTGATTGTGCAGCTCTCCACGAACGACTCAGGATGGGGACTGCCCATCGGAAAGCTTGGCCCCAAGAACGAGTTCCGCAGCGAGTACTACGACAACCGCATCGACGATTACGGCAAGAAGGGCAACCGCGAGATCATCAACGGCATGGAGTTCATCATCGCCTACGCCATGGAGACCTGGCAGAGCAAGGTGACCTACTGGTCGGGGCCCGACTGCAGCAGGGATTCATACTCCAACATGGAGAGCGCGCTGACGAAGCTCATCTATCCCAAGTGGAACAAGAAGGGCATGGGCGTCATCGACTACTTTAAACTCTGGCATCCGGAAAAGGGCGTCGTCATCAACGACGACATGGTTCACCCCTACCAGGCAGGCTACTGGGAGATGGTGCCCTACGCCTACGACTACTTCCTCGACTTCAACTCGAAGGTTGCCGCTGCCGACATCGACGCGATTGGCGACATTGCCGACGAGGGAACCGTGGGAGAGCGCATCGCGAAAGCCCGCTTCGTCTACGACCACACGATGAAGGACGCCAAGGACAAGGTGGAGAACTACGCCAAGCTGCAGGCAGCAGAGAAGGAGTACGACCAGTGCTTCGCCGACACCAGGAAAATAGACAACGCCACGGAGGTGACCCCGCTGGCAGGCCCCGGCGGCACGGGCAACGAAGGCTACGCCAGCCTCTTCGACGGCAAAATCGCTACGAAGACCTGCTCCGACGACTTCACCACCAAGGAGTTCATCTGGAAGTTCAGCGAGCCGATGGCCGTGAAGTACTACAGCCTCACCACCGCCAACGACAACTTCCAGTGGAAGGGCCGCAACCCCAAGTCGTGGATCCTCTATGGCAGCAACGACAGCGACGACCAGGGCAACGGCACATGGACCGAGGTGGACAACGTGAGCAACGACACCTATCTGACCGACGAGAACTACTTCACCGCCCTCTACAAGGTGGACAGCCCCGCACGCTTCAAGTACTATAAGCTGAAGGTCACCGACACGCAGGCACGCACCATGCAGCTCTCGGAGATGACGATGCTCGAGGACACAGCCGCAGATGCCACAGCCGTCAGGCCCCAGGCCATGAACAACGGCAGCCTCCGCCGGAACAGCACCCACACCTACAACCTGAAGGGGCAGGAGGTGACGACGGTCGGCAGCCGCGGCGTCTATATCCGCGGCGACAAGAAGTTCCAAAGCGCCAGGAAGTGATGTGTCACCACACTGGGGATGACTAAGAATACGAGTAGCCTTGGGCATCTCACTCAACCAAAAGGGGGCTGCGCAGCAGTGCGCAGCCCCCTTTGCTGGTGTGATACGGCGACACAGGCAGCGGTCACCGTTTGTCAACGACCTTCCGGTTATTGTGGATATAGATGCCTTTCGTC
>CAJOLE010000135.1 GCA_905235325.1 uncultured Prevotella sp.
GTATAGACGTCGGGCGAATAGGACGAGACAAGCAGCGCCATCTTCTGGACCTTGGCAGGCTTGTTCACGCAGTACATGCGCTGGATGGGTGCCTGCATCTGGGCATTGAGGGTGAAGTAGTAGATGGGAGATGCCAGCACGAGCACTTCGGCCTCAGCCATGAGGGGATAAAGCTCCTGCATGTCGTCCTTCTGGATGCAGGCGCCGTTGCCTTTGCCATGACAGTATTCGCAGGCCAGACAGCCAGCAATCTTCTTCTTCGAGACGTTGACGAGTGTCACCTTGTGACCTGCTGCCTCGGCTGCGTTCTTGTACTCTTCCGCCATCCAGGCTGTGTTTCCCTTCGCACGGGGCGAAGCTTGTAAAATCAAAATGTTCATAGTGTTAGTTGTTTTTGTATATTATTCTTGTAGTAATGTAGTGAGTAGTTAAGTAGTTAAGCCGATACATTTATTTCGCTTTATAGCAGCAGCCATAACTATTGGCTTAACTACTGACTACTTAACTACTTAACTACTGACTACTTAATTTCTCAGAGTTTCATCACCCGCTTCATCTCCAGGTTCTCGTACCCCTCGGGGCAATGCGTCGAGAGATAGACGGTTGGGGTCTGGCGGATGAACTCACGGACGCGGTCGAGCGTCTGGCGGGCTGCCTCCTTGTCCTCGTAGACGATGCTCAGCTTGTTTGCCTTGAGGGCTGCGTCGCAATAGGTGACGTCGCCGTGGAACATATAGCAGAGGTCGCCGTCCTCGGCTATGACGATGCTGTTGCCTTTGGTGTGGCCCTTGGCTTCGATGAACCAGATGCCTTCTGCCACCTGCTGGGCATTGGGGAAGTTCTTGTAGGCCCCTCCGTACTGGGCACGCACGATGTTCTCTCCCTCCAGCTTCATGGCGTCGGCATCCTCGGGCGCGATGTAAACCTTGGCATTAGGGAAGCAGGAGATGCAGTCGCTGTGGTCGGGATGCTTGTGGGTGATGAGAATCTTCGTCACCTGCTCGGGCTTGTAACCCGTCTGGGCAAAGGCGTCCATGTAGTCGGCAACCTTCTCGCCCATGTAGAGCGGTGCGCCAAGCTTCTTGGCAGGAACCGGGAAACCGGCCTTGAAGCCTGTGTCGACAAGAATGACCTCTTCCCCCGTGTCGATGAGGAAGTTTTGCAGCGAGCTGCGATAGATGATTTGTTCGTCGAAGGCCTCCTTGCCTTCCTCGCCGCCAAAGGCGAACGGCTGGTTCATGAACCCGCCGTCGAACATTCGAATAGCTTTTATTTCCATAGTTTTATTGTTTTATCATCGCCTCCACGTCAGCCTCAAAGTCCTTGGGCTCGGTGGTGGGAGCGTAACGTCTGATGGTCTGTCCGTCCTTCGAGATGAGGAATTTGGTGAAGTTCCACTTGATGTCGCTGTCCTTCTCCACGCTTGTGCTGATGGCTTTGAACAGCGTCTTGGCTGCCTTCGCCTTCAGGCCGTTGTATTCCTCCGTGGGAGCCTGAGCCTTCAGGTACTCGAAGATGGGCTCGGCAGCAGGTCCGTTCACGTCGCCCTTCTTCATGATCTGGAAGGTGACGCCGTAGTTCAGCTGGCAGAACTCCTCTATCTTCTCGTCGCCCTCGGGGTCTTGTTCCTTAAACTGGTTGCAGGGGAAGCCGATGACGACCAGTCCCTGCTCCCTGTACTTCTTGTTAAGTTCTTCCAGCCCGGCGAACTGAGGCGTGAAGCCACACTTGCTGGCGGTGTTGACGATGAGCAGCACCTTCCCGCGGAACGCGGCGAAGTCCACCTCCTTGCCCCTGCTTGTCAGGGCCTTGAAATCATAGATTGTTTCCATATACGTTATGTTATTATGTTGAATGCTTAGGAGACTGATACCGTTATTTTAATCATTTATCACTGCAAAGATAGCGAAATTAAATGAAAACAGAAGCAAGGAGGCCCAAGAAATGATGAAATAAATCAAAAACAGGCTTGATGAACGCAGCATCATATAGCCTTTTCTCATCAATTCGTCATAACGGTATTACGACATCAGGTTATATCGAAAAAGGGCCGCACCGTCATCGATTACGTCAACCAGATGCTCCTGATGGAGGCCTCTCGCCCCGCGACTACCGCAAGAGAGGCTGATGGTGTCGGCCCATGTCCTATAACGAAGCCTCAGTACCACCGCGGGAAAACTCCAGTACCACCGCGGGAGTACTGGAGTTTTCCCGCGGTGGTACTGGCATTGCCCTTCGGCGAGTCATTTGCCCTGCACGGGGAGGCCTGAAGTGGTCTGTCATCATTCTTTGACAATTACCGCCTTGCCTCGGTGGATATAGACACCGGGGAGGGATGGGCGGTGTCCGAGCTTGAAGCCTTGCAGGGAGTACCAGTCGTCGTCGGTGGCTGTGCCGTCGGGCGTGGCGATGCCGGTGGCGACGTCCTGCAAGTCGATGACGTAGGGCTGCCAGGATGTGCCGATGTTGGCATCGCTCACGAACTGCAACGACTCGTCGATGGTGACGATTTCTCCGCCAAGGCAGGTGCGCAACGTCATGGGCTGACCTGCTCCCTCGCCGACAATGACGAGATAGTAGAGGCCATCCATGGCACGCGTTGCTCCGCGACATTCGTCGCCCACAAAGGCGGCAAGCTCGCAGGTGTCTGCCACGTTTTCGCCGTCCGTCAGGCGCACCACCATCGTCATGTTGTTCGGATAGACATATTTGCTGACGGGCGTGAAGACATGCAGCGGCTCTGCCCTCCGACGCGGCGCAGACATTCTGGATGAAGACGATGAGACAGCAGGATAGACAAACTGCTTCTCCTTAGAGTCGGTGCTGAAATAGACATATCCGTGGCCGCCTTCGAGCGACTGGAGTGTGCCTTCCCAGCCGGTGGGACCATAGATGGATACGGCAGTCTGCGACTTCACGATGTCGCCCAGCTTCGGGTTGGCTCCTGCCAGAGCCTCGCCTATGGTCATCGTCGTCAGGGGCGTGTAGGCTATCCAGTTCCAGTCCTTCCTGAGCGTGACAGGCATCTCGGAGGCTGACGGCAGACGGCCGGAAACAGACAGCTGCGTGGCAAGTTCCTGCTGAAGCGTGGCAGGCGTGCGCGACACTTTCAGCTTGTACATGTCGTTTGCTCTCGGGACGAGATTGCCGTGCCACTCCACGCCGTTGGAGTCGCTGAACGTGTCACGGTTCTTGACTATCATCTCCCAGCCATGATATTCACTGAAGATAAGGTCGAGATATGAAGTCTGCGGCTCCACGCCGAAGGCTATCCAGTTCCAGTTCTCGTGGATGGGTATGAGCTGCTCCACCTTGTCGCTCTTTGTCCAGATGGCAGGCGAGTCGAAGTTGCCAATCATCTTGTCCTGCTGGAAGAGGACATCGGTGGCATTGCCATCGACAGCAATATGTACGTCGGTGTAGGCCACGCCCTTCGAAGCATCCCAGATGCGGAACGTAATGGGCTTGTTGCGGTCCATTGGGTCGATGTCGGTGCCATAGACACCCAGCGTGACGTAGGCAGCGCCGCGTACCTTGGTGGGCGATGCCACGCCACGGCATTCGCCATCGATGAAGGCGGCCACCTTGCTCTCGGTATTCTCCATGAGGATGCCGTCGATATAGACCTGTCCGATGATGTTCATCTGGTGGTCGTAGCGAGTCGGGTCAACGGCCCAGTCGGGCTCCTGGCCTCTCACCTTCATGACGATGCGCAGGGGCTCCAGAATCTCCTTGTTGCCCTGCAGCCCGATGGTGACGTCGTAGTTGCCGACAGGCACCAACGGATTGACGGCGAAGCGCAGCGTCTTGGTCTTCAGCGGTGCGATGTCATCAGCCGTGGAGCTGCCGACGACGCTCAGCCACTGCGGTATATTGTATAAGGTGTAGTACTCGGTGGTTCCGCTTTGGTTCTCGATATCGACGTCGAAGGTGTAGTCCTTGCCGTACTGCTTGATGACGTTGACCGTGTCGCGTTGCCATTTCAGCGTGTTCTGCCGCACGTAGGCCGTCCAGAGGATGGGCTGCGAGGTGTTGCCGTGCAGGTCGTGGATGTCGGCCAGCGTAACTTTGAGCGTTGTGCCCTCCAGCTCGCGCGCGCTCACCGTGGTGCCTTTGAGGTTCACGACCACCTTTCGCTCCGAGGCTACGGGCGTTGCTGTAATCCGCACCTCCTGCGGCGCGCTGTGCAGCGGCGCACCTATCTTGAAGATGTCGCAGAAGGCTTCGCAGTGGATGGTATCCTTTCCATGGGGTGCCATGTTCTCATAGGTGGGCAGGGTGTAGCCTCGCGGACTCTGCGGATCGGGTTTCTCGAAGGGATAGTAGGCCACGAGCCCGCGGGAGTAGATGTCGGCCGTGTCAATCATGTTGTACATATTGGCCAACAGGCGGCTCTCGGAGAGCGAGGCGTGCCAGAAGCGCACTTCGTCCAGCTGCGACAGCAGTGCAAAACCTTTACCCAGACGCAGGGTAGCTCCCTCGACGGGCGGCAGGTGGGTCTCGGCGATGACAGCCGTGCGGGTGCCGTTGCGGTAGAAGCTGGCAGCCTGGCCGCGAACCACGTTGAGGGCATAGTGCACCCATTCATCGTGGTTGGGGAAGTCGGCGTGCGATGCCACTGTCTGTTCGCGCTCGCCATATTGCAGGCGCAGGTCGTCGTTGGCATCGAAGTAGAGGCGCAGACGGTTGCTGTCATTGGTGCCCGTCTCGAAGAGGGTCTTTTCGGTGGTGCCGTCGGAGACCTTGGCCCACAGCTCGATGGCATAGCTGTCGCCGGGGCTGGTGTTGCATTCTGCGATGCTGGCCTCAACGCCCTTGCCGTCATCGAACACGAGCGACTGGTTGTTGTTGTTGATCCACCACTCGTTATCTACTTGGAAATCGTGGGTGTGGCGCATGTCGGCAGCCACGGAGCCGTGACCTTCGTTCATAGGCCAGTAGTTGGTGAGTCCATGGACGTAGCCGTCCTTGGACTGATAGCGTGTGGCGGCAGCCTCTGCCACGTCGCGATAGATGCTG
>CAJOLE010000136.1 GCA_905235325.1 uncultured Prevotella sp.
GAACGGCATCCTCCTGTTGAGTGCCAGTCATCTGCGTGGTACGGAAGTGCAAGAACGTGTAAAAAGTGTAACGATGACGATGCCCACCACCCTTGCCGCATTGGCAACGGTGGTTCCGCACATGGCTGTTGGCGATGGTGGCACAATGGAAAGGGCGTAACCGTCGTTATGGCAACTCGGTAGCACCCTTGCTGATCTCCGCACAGGGTTATAACAAGTCGACCTTCTGCCGCTCCCTGTTACCCGACGAGTTACAATGGGGTTATATGGACAATCTCTCACTCGACGAGAAACGCCCCGTGTTACAGGCGATGGCACAGATGCTGCTCGTGAATCTCGATGAATTCAACCAAATTTCACCTAAGATACAGGAAGGCTTCCTGAAAAACACCATCCAGTTGGCACGGGTGAAAGCGAAACGCCCCTACGGCAAACATGTCGAGGACTTCCCCCGTCTCGCCTCGTTCATCGCCACGACGAATATCACCGATGTCCTTGCCGACCCCACAGGAAACCGCCGTTTCATCGGGATAGAGCTGACAGGACCTATCGATGTCAGTGTGCGTCCCAACCATGAGCAGATCTATGCGCAGGCACAAGCACTCATCGACCAAGGCGAGCCTTATTGGTTTGACGACCAGGAGACACACCTCATCATGCAGCATAACCGGCAGTTCCAGGTCAAGTCACCTGCCGAACAGTATTTCCATGAGCTGTTTGAGGTCGCAGAGAACGAGCAGGAAGGACAGTGGATGACCACTGCCGCCATCTACTCACGCATCAAGAAAGTCGCCGGCTCCACCCTACGACAGTCGAGTCTCATCGGGTTCGGGCGCATACTCTCCAACCTCAATGGTATGCAGCGTCGTCGTTATGCCAATGGCACGGAATATCTCGTAAAAGAGCGATAATCTGCAAATCTGGTACAAAATTGCCCCGCCCCGCTAATATCGGGGCTGACAACAATAACAAAGCCACTTTTTGGGGCAATTTGTTCACATTTTTATCTCGCCTGGCTTATAATCTCAGAAATTTTATCTAAATTTGCACCAAAGAAACCATTTATTATAACTATGCTTGAAACGTAACCGTTTGTTAATGGTGATATAAATAGTAAATAGTAAGTATGAGATTAAAAACATTGGCTATGGCTTGTATCATGGCAGTCAGTGCACAGGCACAGACACAGGAGAAGAAGGTCTATCTGGTGGCCGACGCCCATCTGGACACCCAGTGGAACTGGGACGTACAGGCAACCATCAGGAGTCACATCTGGAACACGATGGTGCAGAACTTCATGCTGTTCCGTCAGTATCCTGACCTGACTACATCTTCAATTTCGAGGGCGGCGTGAAGTATGCGTGGATGAAGGAGTACTACCCTGCACAATATGCCGAGCTGAAGCAGTGGATAGACCGCGGACGCTGGCACATAGCCGGCAGCTCGTGGGATGCCAACGAGGTCATCGTCTGCTCGCCCGAGTCGTGGATCCGTAACATCCTGCTGGGACAGACGTTCTATCGCCAGGAGTTCGGCAAGGAGGGCACCGACGTGTTCCTGCCCGACTGCTTCGGCTTCCCCTACACGATGCCTACGCTGGCCCGTCACTGCGGTCTGACAGGTTTTTCGAGTCAGAAGCTGATGTGGCGCACGGTGCCTTTCCATGAGGACGGCAAGAAATATCCCTTCACCGTAGGCCGCTGGAAAGGCGTCGACGGCAGCGAGATCTTCATGACCCACGGCTTCGGCTACGGTCAGCGGTTCGACGACGAGGACCTGTCGAAGAACGAGATGCTGATGCGCGAGGTCGACGAGAGCCCGCTGGGTATTGGCTACCGCTACTACGGCACGGGCGACATCGGCGGTTCACCGACCATCAACTCTGTACGATCCATGGAAAAGGGACTGAAGGGCGACGGCCCGCTGAAGATTATCAGTGCCACCAGCGACCAGCTGTATAAGGACCTGGCTCCTCTGCTGGACGCCGAGGGTGACGGCAAGGCATCGCTGCCCGTCTTCGACGGTGAGCTGACGATGGACCTGCACGGCAACGGCTGCTACACGTCGCAGGCTGCCATGAAACTGTACAACCGCCAGAACGAGCACTTAGGCGACGCTGCCGAGCGTGCCGCCGTGATGGCCGACTGGGTCGGCGGTGTCGACTACCCCATCGGACAGATGACGGAGACGTGGAAGCGCGTCATCTGGCATCAGTTCCACGACGACGTGACGGGCACCTCCATTCCCCGTGCCTACGAGTTCTCATGGAACGACGAACTCATCGCGCTGAAACAGTTCTCTGACGTGCTGAACACCAGCGTGGGCGGCGTAGTCAGGAAGATGGACACTAACGTCAGCGGCACGCCTGTCATTATATATAATAATGAGTCGTTTGCACAGAAGGCTCTCACCCTGCCCCTCCCTGTGAAGAGCGGTCACTGCCGGGTGCTGGGACCTGACGGGAAAGAAGTGCCTTCGCAGGTCGTAGAGAACAACGGAGAGAAGGCATTGCTCTTCGAGGCGAGCGTCCCCGCCACGGGCTTCGCCGTCTTCAGCATCAAAGAAGGCGGTAAACCTCAAACATCAAAAATCAAATCTCAAACCTCAAAGATAGAGAACTCCATCTACACGCTTTGCGTGGATGCCAACGGCGACATCGAGTCGCTCTACGACAAGCGGGCCGGACGCGAGCTGGTGGCTGAAGGCAAGCACATCCGACTGGTCATCTTCGACGACTGTCGCTCGGAGGCGTGGCCGGCATGGGAGATCCACAAGCGTACGATAGACAAAGACCCGCTGCCCATCCACGACGGCACAAAGGTGGCACTGACCGAGGATGGTCCACTGCGCAAGACGCTGTGCATCACCAAGAAATACGGCGACACCGACATCCGGCAGTACATCCACCTCTATGAGGGTGCCCTGGCCGACCGCATCGACTTCGAGAACGTCGTGGACTGGCGGGCAGAGAACGCCCTGCTGAAAGCGGAGTTTCCCCTGAGCGTCAGCAACGAGAATGCCTCGTATGACATCGGACTGGGCAAGGTGGAGCGCGGCAACAACAAGCCTCAGGCTCACGAGGTGTACAGCCACGAGTGGACCGACCTGACCGACCGTTCGGGCCAGTACGGCGTCACCATCCTCAACGACTCTCGCTACGGCTGGGACAAGCCCAACGACAACACGCTGCGCCTGTCGCTGCTCTATGCACCCAAGCCCAACCGCGGCTATGTCTACCAGGCTCAGCAGGACAAGGGTCACCATGTGTTTACCTACAGCATCGTGGGTCACCAGGGACCGCTCAACATGGTCGATGCCACGCAGAAAGCCACGATGCTCAACAGTCCGCTGCGCGCCTTCCATGCACCAAAGCACAAGGGCGAGCTGGGACGCGAGTTCTCGTTCGTCAGCAGCGACAACGCCAATGTCATCATACGCACCCTGAAACGGGCTGAGGTCAGCGACGAGTATGTCGTACGTGTCTACGAACTGAGCGGCAAGCAGGAGCAGCAGGCCAACCTGACCTTCGCCTCGACCATCACTGAGGCGGTGGAAGCCGACGGCACGGAGAAGACCCTCGGCAGCGCTGCCTTCGCCGGCAACCAGCTGAAAGTCGCCATCCGTCCCTTCAGCGTGAAGACGTATAAGGTGAAGCTGCAGGTCAATGCCTCCCTTTCGTCCCCCGAGGGGAACACGACAGACCCTGCGCATAAGGGGGCTATGGCTCTTGCGTTGCCCTTCAACAAGCGTTGCTTCACGTTCAACGAGTTCCGCAGCGAAGCCGACTTCGAGGGCGGCTACAGCTATGCTGCCGAGCTGCGTCCCGACGAACTGACCGTCGACGGCGTCAACTTCGAGTTTGGCGAGGTGGACGGTCTCAACGGCATGACCTGCAAGGGCGACACGCTGCACTTAGGCGACGCTGCCGGCGAGCGCACGCTCTACCTGCTGGCAGCCAGTAACAAGGGCGACCGCCAGGCAGAGTTCCGCTTGGGCAAGGGCACGCAGAGCGTGGAAGTGCCTTTCTACACGGGCTTCATCGGACAGTGGGGTCACGACGGACAGACCGAGGGTTATCTGAAACAGGCACAAGTGGCTTACGTTGGTACCCACCGCCACTCGTCAGGTCAGGACGAGCCCTACGAGTACACCTATATGTTCAAGTTGCGCCTTGACATCCCGAAGGGTGTCAGCAAGGTCATCCTGCCCGCCGACGAGCATGTCGTGCTCTTTGCAGCCACCATCACCGACGGGAAGCCCGAGACGACCCCTGCCGGTCCGCTCTTCAGGACATCCAACCGCAACGACCATGCCTACACAACAATGGCAGGCGACAACCGCAACGAGGCACCAAGCCTGCTGAAGGACGCCCGCATCATCGGCTATTCGGGCTTCGTCAACGAGAACGAGCGACCGGAGATGATATGCGACGGCGACGAGAATACGAAGTGGTGCGACACGAACCGCACACCCAACTACCTCACCTTCGACCTGGGCAGCGTCCGTCCCGTCAGTCGCTGGCACTTGCTCAACGCAGGCAGCGAGATGTCGGCTTACATCACCCGCACCTGTATCCTGCAGGGACGCAGCAACGAGCAGGAGGAGTGGCAGACGCTGGACATGATTGACGGCAACCGCCAGAACGACGTCGACCGTTCGTTCCCACCCGTCAGCGTCCGCTACGTCCGTCTGTTTGTCGTCAGTCCTACACAGACCGTCAACATGGATGCCACCCGCATCTACGAGTTCGACCTCTGGTAAGCCTTCGTAAGGAATGGTATTTGCAGATTTCCATCAGTGGTGTATCGGCTGCCGCTTGAGAAAGTCATAGAGCGTCAACTGGCGCAAGTGGTAATAACTGTTCCAGAAATCCTGGAGGGCTGTGATCTGACTGCGCCGTGCCTCCTGCCAGTATTGTTGTGCCAGTGACAGGTCGTTCACGGTAGCCTGCCCGCGGATGAAACGTTGCAGCATAGCGGTATAGGCGTCCTCGGCAATCTGTAGTGAGCGACGGGTGTCGTCAACCATCGACTGACGCTGATTGACCTCCGCCACCGTTTGTGCGATATCCAGTTCGGTATCACGGCGCTGCTCCTGTCGCTGGCGGGCAGCCGTCTCCACTTTGCTTTGCGCTGCGAGCCACGCATTACGTTTCTTGCCGTGGTCGCTGATGGGTACGGTGAGATTAACCGTCACCTGATTTTGCACCAACGGACTGCGGTAGGCATGTTCGAAGCGGTCAGATACCTGGTTGAGTCCTATCGATGCGTCAATGCTCGTATTCAAGCCTTTCTTGCGCTTGAGCTGTTCTGCATCGCGACGTGCCTCCAGTTCTTTGAGCTCCATCGACAGATAGTTGGGGTTGTGCTGTGTTGCCTGGCCGATAGCTTCATCGATGGTCACACTGAGGTGCGGCAGGACAGAGGGGACGATAAGCTCCAGTGGTGTCATTTCGTCCATTCCCAGCCAGGCAGCCAGGCTCCTGGAGGCTTTCTGATGACTAAGTTGGGCACTCTTCAGTGAAGTAGTGGCAAGGGAGCGCTGCAACGCCAGGATTTCGAGTTCCGCTTTGGAGATGGATGCGATATGAAAGCGGCGGTTGCCAATGGCAAGTATGGTATCGCACGACTGCAACTGTTCCTGAGCCATTCGGAGCTGCTCCTGTGCCACTGCCAACGTGAAGAAACGCTTGACGGCCTCAACACCAGTCTGCTCCACAGAATAGTTCATCTGCTGCCGGGCGACGCTCAGACGCATGGGTTCAGTCTGCCGGTTCCAGCGGTAGGGATTGTATCCTAACAGTTCCTGTTTATAACCGACTCTGACGGG
>CAJOLE010000137.1 GCA_905235325.1 uncultured Prevotella sp.
AGCTGTCACTCGTCGTGAAACGATTCTATTGTTCGACATAAGTTTCATTGGAGTTTTCGAGGCTTTAGCCTCCCACAGCTCTGCCAGGCTGCTTCAAAAAGTGATATAATCGAGTGCAATGATGCGGTTAAGCGAGAGCAAAGAGAGCGAGTTCTCATTTGCCGAGCGTGAGCATCTTCGCAAAAACGTTTGCAAAGGTACGAATAAGCGAGCGAAAAACCAAATAAATTTGAGTTTTTCCGAGCGTGAGTACCTTCGGCGAAAGCCAAAGGTACTGCTTTTTGCCGAGAAAAGCAAGGTTTTAACCTAAATTGTGTAACTTTCCGTGATGTCCTCTTGAAACCGTTTGTGGTCTCTCAGGAAGTCTGCCCTGCCACCAGAAATAGCGTTAAGTAATTCCTGGCTCATTTCATCTGCATACGAGGCAATGGCATACTCAATATCATCCTTCTGCCAGTCAAGCGAAGAATGAATATAGACGTTCCGCTTCTGATGCAAGAAACTGTAAGCTGTCTCTATGCTGTCCTTTGTTATCATGCGTAGCCAATCGGTCTGAATTGTTTCTGACACTCACTCCAGACAAAACCTTTTCCTGACAGGTAGTCCTTAATCTCATTCGGATCTCTGCTGAAAGCATAGCACAATGATTCGAGACTGTCAAACTCTTCATCCCTCAGAAGCATGTTGACGCTCGAAACTAATATGGCTGGGTCCTTCGGTAGGTAATCCATCAGTTCTTAATCTCCTCCAATGCTCCTGTCTCTGAATCAATAATGAACCCACGAACCACAATGTCCTTCGGAACGAGCGGATGGGTCTTGATGGTCGCAACGGTCTTGCGGACGGATTCGGGCGTGTCCTTGAATCCCTCCAACCAGTGATGCGATGGTGTCAAGCGTCTCGTCCGTTACGCCTCGCTCTATCATTTGATGGTGGAAGTGGTCAAAGCTCATGTGACAGGCTCCACAATGAGAGTGTGCCACCACCATGATTTCCTCTACACCCAACTCATAGATGGCTACAATGAGGCTACGCATGGCCGAATCGAAAGCAGAGATAACCAAGCCACCTGCATTCTTGATAATCTTAGCATCACCATTCTTCAATCCCAAGGCAGCAGGGAGCAGTTCGGTAAGTCTGGTGTCCATACATGAAAGCACCGCCAGCTTCTTGTCGGGGTACTTATCAGTCAGATACTTCTCGTAACCCTTCCGAGCTACAAAGTCCTTGTTGAAGTCTAAAATCTGGTCTATCATATCTTGTTGTTTATTAGTGTTCCGACTGTTTTCCAAAACCATTCCGACTGCAAAATTACGAAGAATCTCCCACATACAGCGTACATGGGAGATAGTTTATTACTGTCTGTGGAGCTGGAGGGAGTCGAACCCTCGTCCGCACAAGGAAACCATACGCTTTCTACACGCTTATCTTGGCCTTCGTTTTCGAGCTGCGACAAGACCCAAGCCACCAATCACAGCCTGATCCTCTAAATTTTCACCGCAGCATCGAGGCCTGCCCCGGCTATTCCCGATTTAACCTGCGCCGCTTGATCTCCGGATTCGGAACAACATCCTCGGAGCGACGTCTCGTTCCTCTACCTTGTAGTGGAATTAAGCTCGTAATCTACTGTACTTCGATTAAGCAGCGAGAGCATACTCATTGTTGCCAATTAAATTTGCGCTGACTCAGATTTAGGAGGGAACCAACAAGCCTCCGCGTGCTTACGTACCATTTCATCTCGCCGTCAAATCCAGTCAGCCCCTTTTAGACGGGAACGGGAACGTAATTTCGGTGCAAAGTTACGCTTTTTTCGGAAATCAGCAAAACTTTTCTGAAAAAATTCGTACCTTTGCACCGCTTTTTGACCCTCCGGGCACAATATTCCGAGCCTTCGCGGGTTATATAAGTAATGTGAAAGAGTGAAAAATTGAAAGTGAAAAGGATATCAGGTACTAACAGAATGAAACGAACAGCCAGTTTTCTACTCTGCCTTGTGCTCTCGGCCTCGATGGCATGGGCACAGTCGGGCATGACCGACAACCAGGTGATGGACTACGTCATCGAACAGAATGCAAAGGGCGTCTCGCGCCAGCAGATTGTGACGCAGCTGATGCAGCGTGGCGTCACCATCGACCAGATACGACGTATCCAGAAGAAATATCAGCGCCAGATGAAGAACGGTGCCCTCGGCGCCGACGACATCACCGCCGGCTCGAAGGAGGTGAAGAGCCGTATGCGCGAGGCCAACGGCGAGAAGCGCCAGGACGAGACGGAGCGCGAGAAGCGCAACGTCTCGAGCTACCGCATCAAGGAAAGCAGGCAGAAGACGAAGAAGAACACCTACGACGAGAACGACGAGGAGTTCACGGAGATGGACGACGCGATGGACTTCATGATGCCCGACTCGCTGAAGTACTATTTGGAGGAGGAGCAGCCGACAGGCCGCAAGATTTTCGGCCACGACGTGTTCAACAACCGGAACATGACGTTTGAGAGCTCGATGAACATCGCCACGCCGCAGAACTACCGCTTAGGCCCCGGCGACGTGGTGAACGTCGACATCTGGGGAGCCTCGCAGGAGAGCATCACCGAGACCATCTCGCCCGACGGCTCCATCACCATCGAGGGCATTGGCGTGGTAGAGCTCGGCGGCATGACCGTCAGCCAGGCCAAGAGCCGCCTGCGCCAGGTCATCGGCCCCCGCTACCAGGGTTCGCAGATTCAGCTGACCGTCGGCCAGACGCGCACCATCACCGTCAGCGTGACGGGCGAGGTGAAGATGCCGGGCACCTACACCATGTCGGCCTTCGCTACGGTCTACAACGCCCTTTACATGGCAGGCGGCCCCAACGACATCGGCACGCTGCGCTCCATCAAGGTGTTCCGCGGCGGCAGGCAGATCTCGAGCGTCGACGTCTATGCCTTCCTGCTGAACGGCCAGCTGACGGGCGACGTCCGCCTTCAGGACAACGACATCATCACCGTCGGTCCCTACGAGTCGCTGGTGTGCATTGCCGGCAAGGTGAAGCGCCCCATGTACTACGAAATGAAGAAGACGGAGAGTGCCGCCACACTGCTGCGCTATGCCGGCGGATTCACGGGCGACGCCTTCACGAAGTCCATCCGCGTTCACCGCAAGGCGGGTACACTGTACTCGGTATTCAACGTCGGCGAGTTCGACATGAACGACTTCAAGGTGGCCGACGAAGACTCGATTACCGTCGACTCCACCATCGTGCGCTACGAGAATATGGCTCAGGTCATCGGTGCCGTGTTCCGCCCGGGAATGTATCAGGTGGGTGGGCACATCGGTACCGTCAAGGCCCTGATAGAGGCTGCCGGCGGACTGACCGAGGAGGCCATCGGCCGGCACGCCGTGATGCACCGCACGAGACCTGACCGCTCGCTCGAGATGCTGAGCATCGACATCAGCGGCATTCTTGAAGGCTCCGTCCCCGACATTCCCATCAAGAATGAGGACGTGCTCTACGTGGCCAGCAACGAGGAGCGCGAGGCCGACAAGACGATTACCATTCACGGCGAAGTGGCCTACCCCGGCACGTATAAGTATGCTGCCAACCAGACGGTGGAGGATGCCATCCTGCAGGCCGGCGGACTGACCAACGCCGCCTCGCTGACCAAGGTCGACGTGGCGCGCCGCATCATCGACTGCGAGGCCACGGAGGCCAGCGACACCCTGGCCTTCACCTACAGCTTCAGCATTGACAAGGACTACGCCATCAGCGAGGCCAACGACTTCACGCTGCAGCCCTACGACGAGATCTACGTGCGCCGCAGCCCGAAGTACAACGAGCAGCAGAACGTCACCGTCGAGGGCGAGGTGCAGTTCAAGGGCAACTACACGCTGACGAGCAGCAACCAGCGACTGAGCGAGATCATCAAGCAAGCCGGCGGACTGACGAAGCGCGCCTATCCCGAGGGAGCCAAGCTGCTGCGCAAGATGACTCAGGAGGAGCGCGAGCAGATGGAGACGGTGCTGCGCACGGCCCAGCGCAACTCGGGCAACGACTCCATCGACGTGAAGAAACTGCTGACGATGACCACCTTCCCCGTAGGTATCGAGCTTGACAAGGCGCTGGCCAACCCCGGCAGCGACGACGACCCGATGCTGCGCGAGGGCGACCGCATCGTCGTGCCCCGCTATACGGGTACGGTCAGCATCAATGGCGAAGTGCTCTATCCGAACACCGTGCGCTACAAGGAGAACCTGTCGGTGAAGGACTACATCGGCCTGGCCGGCGGCGTCACCTCCACAGCCAAGAAGAGCCAGACTATCATCATCTACATGAACGGCATGGTGGCCAAGGCCGACCGCAAGCACAAGCCGACGCCAGGCTGCCAGATCGTGGTTCCCACCAAGCGTATCCGTCGCGGACTGGGTCTCCAGGAGTGGATCAGCATCGGCACCAGTGCCGCCTCCCTCGGCACCATGATTGCCACCATTGCTAACCTGACGAAATAAGAAGTTATGGAAGAAGACAAGAAAGAAATCTCGCCGATTGACTTAGAAAAGATTTTCAAGTCGTTATGGGCCCAGCGGAAAGTATATTATATGGTGTTGCCTGCCACGCTGGTCATCACCTACCTTATCATGTTATGCCTCCCGAGGTACTATAAATGCGAAATAAGCCTTGCTCCCGAAACAAGCGGAACGTCGATTTCAGGTTCTTTAGAGTCGTTAGCCTCGTCGTTCGGACTCGGTTCGCTCGGCAAACTTAACTCGACGGATGCCATCTATGCCGAGATCTATCCGGAAGTCGTCGCGTCGAAGAATTTCATTGCCGAGCTGATGACCGTCGACATCAAGACCAAGGACGGCGACGTGCAGTGTAACTATTATACCTATCTGCGCGACCATCAGAAGACCGCCTGGTGGAACAGCGTCATGTTGTTTATCGTCAATCTATTCGCTGACACCCCCAAAGACAACTACAGCGGGAAAGAGAAGATTTCCACCTTCAACCTGACCAAGCGGCAAGAAAAGCTCTTTGACGCCGTGGAGGACAAAGTCAGCTGCCGCTACGACAAGCGGACGGACATCGTCTACATCTCGGTGAAGGACCAGGACCCGCAGGTGGCAGCCATGATGGCAGAAGCCACCAGCGCGAAGCTGCAGGAGTTTATCATCAGCTACCGGACAAACAAGTCGCGCATCGACTACGAGTACTACAAGAAACTCTGCGACACGGCCAAGGAGGACTACGAGAAGGCCCTTGTAGAATATGCCGCCAGCGCCGATGCCCACACAAACACGGTGCTCGCCTCCTATCAGGCCAAGTTGGAGAGCATGGAGAACGACATGCAGGCCAAGTACAACATCTACACCGCCATGAGCCAGGGTGCCCAGGCGAAGTTGCAGGAAGCCACTCCGGCCTTCACCGTCATCGAGAGTGCGTCGATTCCCCACAAGCCGGCAGGTCCTAAAAGAATGATTATCTCCATACTGATGACCATGCTTGCAGGCATCGTCGTCACTGTCAAACTACTGATGAAGAAAGAAAAAGCATCGGAATAAATGGTCGTATCGCTCGTCTTGCTTTTCATCACCTGCTTTTCCCTGTCGTTCGTTGAGGATCGGCTGAGCGACAGAGAGAAAAAGATACTCTACGTCCTCTTTGGGATAGCCATGATTATGATAGCAGGAATGCGCGAGGTAGGCTCGACGCCCGATTCTGAGACTTACGAAGATATGTACTACTCCAAGGAGGACAGCATTTCAATGATGCTCACAGAGCCCTCCTTCGGCTTCATCACCGACATTCTGCAGTCGATGTCATTAGGCATCAACGCCCTGTTCTTCGTCTACGCCATCCTTGCCGTGCCCATCCAGCTGTCGGCCCTCTGGCGGTTCTCGAGGATTCCGCTGCTGATGCTGACCGTCTACCTGTCATATTATTATATGATTCACGACATGGTGCAGATACGCTGTGCCGTAGCGTCGGGGTTGTTCCTATGGGCCATCTACTTCTATGTTGAGCGAAAGAAGCTCTTCTCACTGCTGTTTATACTGACGGGCATCCTCTTCCACTACTCCGCCATTGCCGGACTGGTCATTTTCTTCTTGGGCAACGGTTTCCCCCGGTGGCAGCGGTACCTGCTCTACGCCATCGTGCCCGTCGGCCTCGTCGTCTACGTCACCAATTTCGACATCTTCTCGATTGTCCCCGATGAGTTGGGCGGTCTGAAGCTGATGAAATACCGCACCATGAGGGAAAAAGGCATCGAGGATGAGTTGGCCGGATGGAAACTGGGCAGCAACCTCTTGATATGGATGAACATCGTGTTGTATTATGCCTGCATCTATTATCACGACCACTTGGTGAAGCACTTCAAGTACACGTCGGTGGCCATCAAGCTACAGGGCGTGGGCTTCTGTTTCCTCTTCTTTGTCAACGCGCTGAGCATGGTGGTCGGCAACCGTATGTGCGATTACTTCTCAGTAGCGTCGGTACTGCTGTGGACGGCCTCTGTCTATGCCTTCACACCGATTATCATCGGCAAGATTGTCAACAACGCGATATCTGCCGTCAGGTTTGTAACCAGCGTGCTGGCCTACGGGCTGGCCCTGATGTTCATGTAAAGAGCACGCGCCATGAGTCTGAAGAAGAATTTCATATATAGCTGCATCCTGACGGTATCTACCTACCTGTTTCCGCTGTTGGTCTACCCCTACGTGTCGAGGACGCTGGGGCTGTCGAACATCGGCATCGTCAACTTTGTCGACAGTCTGGTCAACTACTTCGTCTTCCTCTCCATGATGGGCATCTCGACAGTAGGCATCCGCGAGATTGCCGCCGTGCGCAGCAACCGCCGGTCGCTGTCGGCTACGTTCATGTCGCTGCTGTCGCTCACCATCATCACCACACTGATAGCCATAGCTACCTTGTGGATAGCCATGTACACCGTCCCCAAGCTGTTTCCCTTCAGGGACTTACTCTATGTAGGTCTCGTCAAGCTGGTGTTCAATCTGCTGCTGATAGAGTGGTTCTTCGTGGGCATGGAGAACTTCAAGTATATCACGCAGCGCTCAATACTCATAAAGTGTATCTACGTGGCGTCGGTCTTTCTGTTTGTCAGGGAGCCGGCCGACTACAAGCTATACTTCTTTCTGGGTGTCGCCGTCGTCATCGCCAACGCGCTCATCAACATCGTTTACAGCCGCAGGTTCGTAGGCTACTCGTTCCGCCTGGTCAACCTGAAGCCCTATTACAAGGCGTTTCTCATCATGGGCGTCTACATACTGTTCACCAATGTCTACACCTACCTGAACCCCGTGTGGCTGGGCTTTGTGACTGATACCGACGAGGTTGGCTACTTCACGACCGCCACCAAGCTGCACCACATCATCATGGCCGTGCTGCTCTCGTTTACGAACATCCTGTATCCGCGTGTCTCAAACCTGCTGGCCGACGGCAATAAGGAGGAGTTCTGGAATAAAATCAACACAGCCTTCGAGGCCATATTCCTCTTCTCGTTTCCTACCATCGTTTTCCTGCTGGTGGCCGGCCCTGACCTGCTCCACCTGTGCGTGGGCGACGGCTTCGAGGGTTCCTATCTGCCCCTGAGAATCATCTCGCCGCTGGTGCTCGTCATCGGTGTCGAGCAGATACTCGTCATTCAGATTCTGCTGGCCATGCGCCAGGACAGCACGGTGCTGCGCAACTCCTTCATCGGCGCCCTCGCCGCACTCCTTCTCAACGTGCTCATCACGGCCCGTCTGGGAGCGCCCGGCTCGGCCATTGTCTGGGTCATGGCCGAAGGTGTGATCATGGTATTGTCGGCGTTTGACATTTACCGCAAGTACCACTACCTGATGCCCGTCAGGCGAATGACCCTCTATTGCCTGGCATACTTCCCACTGCTGCTGATAGCCCTCCTCGTTTACCGGGCGGTTGGCAGCGGTTACACCATGCTTGCCGTTGTCGCCGTCGTCGTTATCGTCTACGCCTTCCTGACCGAAGTCTTCATTCTGAAGAACAAGGTGGCCATGCAGCTCGCCGACACCGTTCGCCAATTCTTGCATTCACGTCATAACCATTAGTCAGATTTCTATGCTCTTGATCCTGCTCATATTAGTCACACTGCTCTACCTGAAGTGGATTCTCATCACGCTGGCATTCCCATGGGTCAGCCTGCTCTTTCAGTTCCGGCGCCACAAAGGAACCGTGAGGAAAGTGCTGGCCGTGCCCGGCATGGCCATTGAGCGGCTGACACGCGACGGTGCCTCCAGGTTTATCATCATCAACATCGGCCACGTACCGTCGCTCGCCCTGCGCCGAACGCTCTACCGTATGTTAGGGAGCGACATCGAACGGCAGGTGGTGGTTCACTACAAGACCGAAATCAGGGCGCCCTACCGGCTGACCATCGGGCACGGAAGCATCATCGGCGATAATGCCATCCTTGATGCCCGTAACGATCTCCGTATAGGGCGCCACGTCAACCTCTCGTCGAACGTGTCGATATATACCGAACAGCACGACTACCGCGACCCGATGTTCGGCTACGATAACGAAAGAAACAAGGCCGTCGTCATCGGCGACCGCGTGTGGATAGGCAGCAACGTCGTCGTGCTGCCCGGGGTCACCATCGGCGAGGGGGCCGTCTGCTGTGCGGGCTGTGTCGTCACCCGCGACGTCGCGCCCTACGACGTCGTGGCCGGTATTCCCGAAAGTAAGCACCCGCCCACAATCACTCGAATACGAGTTCGACGGTTCTACCTGTTGGTTCTATTAGTATGCACGCTTATGAGAAGACTCTTCCTCCTGTCGCTGCTCGCCGCCTGCTGGGGGCGCTGGTGCTCAGCCGCCGACGCCGAGATGCCCGTCATCGCTTTCAACGGCGTGCCCGCCGCGCTGATGTCCGACGCCCACTTCCGCACGTTCAGCGAGTGCGGCTTCACCGTCAGTATGTCTACATACCCGTCCTTAGACTTGCTGGTTAAGGCGTGCCGCTTTGCCGACAAATACGGCGTGCGCGTGATGGGACAATGTCCCGAAATGGCAAGTAAGCCCGCGCTGGCCGCCCAGACGCTGAAGCAGGAGAAAGGGTTCTTCGGCTACTATATGCAGGACGAGCCGTCGGTGCCCGAAATCCAGCAGCGGCAGAAGGAGATTGAGCGGCTGGCAACGGTTGACACGGCACACGTCTTCTACATCAACCTCTATCCCTGCTATCGCGAGGACTGGATTCGGTCGGCCACGAAGGCCAAAACATACCCGGAATATCTGAAGGCGGCCTCGGCAACATCGTGCAAGCAACTATCCTTTGACTTCTATCCCATTATGACGACCGGCCTGCGCCCCACGTGGTACCACAACCTCGAAATGGTGCGCCGCGAGAGTCTGGCCTCCGGCAAGCCCTTCTGGGGCTTCGTGCTTTCCGTGCCCCACGACGTGCCGTTCACCCCGAACACCTACTACCCCACCCCCACCATCGGGGCACTACGCCTGCAGGTGTACTCCAACCTGGCCTACGGCGCCCAGGCCATACAGTACTTCACCTACTGGACACCCGCTCCGGGTCGCTTCAATTATCACGACGCACCTGTCGACATGAACGGCCGTAAGACCGCCACCTACGCCGCCGTCCAGCAGATGAACCGCGAGCTCAGGCCGGTGGCCCGACTGTTCTATGGTGCCCGTGTGCTGACGGTCCACCATCTCGGTGTCATCCCAGAAGGTACCACCCGCCAGACCGTGATGCCCGACAACATCCGCTCACTGAAGATTTCAGGCAAGAAGGGGGCCGTCGTTTCACAACTGGAAAAAGACGGGCACAGCTATCTTGCCCTTGTCAACAAAGATCACGAACGCAGCATGACGGTACGCATCAGAACCCGTAACAACGTGCCACCTGACAAAAACGCTGGAAGAAGAGCTCATGGAATCCTCCTACACGGTAAAAGCAGGTGACATTTTGCTTTTTCGTCTGAAATAGTTTTGCGCTTTGACTTTTATTTTGTACCTTTGCAGAAGTGAAGTTCTCAGTTACCATACCAGCATATAAGGCTCAATACCTCCGCGAGGCTGTTGAGAGCGTTGTCAGTCAGACGTGTTCTGATTGGGAACTGATCATTGTCGACGACTGCTCACCAGAGAATCTGCG
>CAJOLE010000138.1 GCA_905235325.1 uncultured Prevotella sp.
ACCTTTGCCACAAAATCAAACAACAAATGTTATGAAGAAGACACTACTTTTGACCCTATTGGCATTGACGACAGCAACCCTTAACGTAGCGGCCGACGACCTGCACAGCCGGTTGCCGTCGAACCGTGGCGGGTGGATGAACCTGACCTACAGTGTGACCGATTCCACCTATTACACAAGTAACATGCTGCCCTTGGAGACACAGATCTCCGGCAACACCATCCACGTGCTCTTCATGGACTGGGCGAAGAATGCCGACGGCATGTACCCCATCTACTACCGCCGCAGCACCGACTTGGGCAAGACCTGGGAGGCTGCCCAGTTGATTGCTACCAACAAGGACGAATGGGCTGGTAACGCCAACATCGCCGGGAATAATAGCAAACTGATGGCTGTCTCCGGCAACAATGTTCACTTGCTGATACCCTATCAGGAGTGGTTCAAGGACTTCCGGGTGCGCTACTTCCGCTCCACTGATGGCGGCAAGTCCTTCACACAGAAGGTGTTGCTCGAAGGTAATGAGTTTGCCTACCAAACCCCTCAAATTGCCTGCGACGGCAACACTGTTGTAGCAGCGGTGACAGAAAACGACAACAGGAATCGCTACCTGCGCGTATTCACCTCGACCGACGGAGGCGACAGCTTCAACGATGTGAAGACAGAAAAGACAATGTGGCTCACAGACCTGACTGTATCAGGAACCAATTGGATAGCGCTTGGAACTAATGGCTTGATTGGCGGCGCCTATACACGACAAGGCGAGGTATTGATAGTCAGGTCGGATGACGGCGGGAAGAGCGTCGATGTCCAGAACATCGCCCACGTATCTGGCGACGGCTATACCTACTCCGATGTCTCCACACTCAACAACCCCATGTTTGCCTATCACCCCCAGATGGTGCAGCAGGGCCAGATAGTAGATGTGATGTACCGCGGCTCGCTGAGCGACGGCGAGCCTGACCCAGCCTACGACTACGGTCACACCATCCACCAGCGCTCCACCGACGGCGGCAAGACCTGGAGCGTGCCGCAGTATCTGCCGGAATCTACCGGTATGAGAGACTATGCCGGCACGGGCACCATCGCTGCCAAGGGCGACAACATATATATATATACCACTTGGGACGAAAAGTACCGCATCTTCCACTCCCATGACGGCGGCAAGACCTGGGCCGTGCAGCAGCGCGGAGGCTGGGGAGGCTGGAGCGGCGACAGCGACGGCTACAACATGCGCGACTCCTACATGCTCTACATCGCTCCCGACGACCCCACCGGCCAGCATGCCTACCTGACGGGCAAGCGCTTCTACTGTGCCGAGACCCGCGACGGCTTCCGCACGCTGAGCCGCATCTTCGAGAAAGGCCGAGAAGCATCCGACCAGAACCAATGCACCAACGAGGCGCTGCGCGTGCTGGTCGATGAGAATGGTACAGAGCACTGGTTCGCACAATACGTGGCTCCGCACAAGAACTTCAGCCAATATTTCTACAACATCGTTTACCGCCGCAACGACCCCGAGCCCGACTTGGGCAAGACCGATATGGCGCTCGACATCTCTGAGACGCCCGGCTCAATACCCCAGCACCAGCTCACCATCCCCGTCACCGAGAGCCTGATGGCCACCCAGAAAGCCACTACCGTGGAATGCTGGGCGAAGATTGATGAACTGGGAGAGACGTTCCAGATAGCCAGCCTTACCCATACCGACGGCACCACGACAGGTAGTCAACACAGTGGCGGCTGGTACATCAAGATAGACGGTGACTATTCTAAAGACCACGTCGTCATCATTGCCGGACTGACCACCGATAGGTCTGTAGACGGCTGGGGCAAGCAGATCTATGAGCGCACTTATAAGATATCCCAGACAGGCTACTGGCACCACATCGCTCTGACCTACGACGATGCCGTGCAGGAGAACAACATCCGCCTCTACGTCGACGGTGTGCTCATCGGCACCCAGACCGAACACGGCGACATCCTCATGGGCAGCAACCCCATCGTCATCGGCAAGTCCGACAGCTACGGCACGGAAGCAAAGGTGCTGATAGACAACTTCACGGTATGGAGCCGTGCGCTCCCGCAGTCTGAGCTCCTGGAGCATATCTATACCGCACCCGACGGCAAGGACAAGGACTGCCGCCTGCTGCTCACCTTCGACGGCTCGATGAAGGACAAGAGCCAGTACGGCAACGATGCCGTGCCCATCAGCTATACTTATCTGAAAGAGCACGACGGCATCCGCCCCGTACATCCTGAGTTTACTGCCACGAAGGACATGACGGGCAAGACCGTCTATCTCAACGACATGACCCAGGACGGCGAGTGCTGTTGGTGGATTAAGCCAGACCCCTCAAATCTCGGTCGCACAGACAGGTACTATACCAGCGAGAAGCGCCACGAGCAACAGGACGTGAGCGGTCACCCCGGTACCTACACTTACACGATGGTAGCTGCTCCCAAGGGCAACTGCAATGCCTATGCCTCAACCACACAGACAGTGATGGTGGGCGGCCTGAGCAAGGTGTTCCCCGCCGAGGCAGCCCAGGACAAGGGCGTGCGCCTACGCGTGCAGGGCGGCTACAGCCTGACCTACAGCCGTCAGCCCAAGGTGGTGCTGAAGCAGGGTGACAAGGAGATTGAGGGCAAGTGGCTCATAGAGTACGGCTACGACATGAGCAAGGCCGTTCAGTCGGCCGACGACCTGCCCGAGGCCCTGTTCGACCTGAGTGCTGCCCCAATAGGCAAGTACGACGTCATCATTGGCTCCGACACACTCAGCCAGGCATTCACGCTGAAGGCCGGCGGCGAGGAGCCCGAGGTGTGGATGCAGGTGAACGGTCGCGGCGCCAGCCTGTGGAACAAGTGGCAGCGCTACACCATCGACTACGGCAACCGCTCGGGCTTGGCAGCCTACAACACACCCCTGTTCCTCATTATTCCCAGCCGCCATGGTACCGTCGATGTAGTGTTTGATTTCGATTTCGACATCTGCGACCTGGGCGTGGAAAACTACTACGAGCTGGAGACAGGCAACCGCGGCGATTACCTCATGGCCTACGACGAGCAGACGCAGGACAGCATACGCGTCTATTCGTTCATGGTCCCATACATCGCTCCGAACAGCACCAACCAGGTGGCCTTCCGCATCAAGATGGCACCGGGTACCAACGAGCCTTCCACCGAGATTAAGATGGGCTACTGGATAGAGCAGCCCTGGGGCCCCTACGACCCCGAAGCCGTACAGACGCGAGCCCCCTACACGCTGGAGCAGGGCGAATGCTTTGCCATGAAGTGGGGCCAGCTGGTCTTCGAGACGGCCATCGGCTTCGTGCCCGGTGCCTCCTGCATCTACAGCATTGCCAAGAACGGCTACAGCACGGCCACGGGTGCCGAAGGCAAATGGAGCACCTTGCTCACCAACCTGCTCGACGTGGGCTTCAGCTGTGGCGAGGAATTCATTCCCGGCGCACATGCATTCCAGGCAGCGTGGAAGTTTGCCAGCACGGCATGGTCCTTCTACAACAACTACCAGAACATGAAGGATTTGAACGACTGCCTGAAGGGCGACCCCAAGGATATCAAGAACAAGGGCCGCGGCAGCTACGACCCCAACGAGATGATAGGCCCGTGGGGACCGGACGACCAGCGTCACTATATCAAGCCCATCCACGACATGGCCTACACCATCACCTTCGAGAACAAGTCGTCGGCTACGGCTCCCGCCAACGAGGTGTTCGTCACCGACACGCTCGACGCCACGAAGTACGACCTCTCCACCTTTGCCTTCAGCAGCTACGGCTGGGCCGACACCACGCTCGTAGTTGGCGGCGGCAGGACGCAGGAGTTCACCCGCGACGTGGCATACAAGGTGAACGGCCACGACATCCTCGTGCGCGTCAGCGGACAGTTCGACCCCGAGACGGGCATCGCCCGCTGGAGCTTCGTCTCATTAGAGAAGAACGGCAACGAGCTCGACGACATCATGAACGGCTTCCTGCTGCCCAACAACGACAACGGCGTGGGTGAGGGCTTCGTCTCGTTCATCATCGAGCACAAGGCCAATCCCGCCAACGGCTCCACTATCAGCAACAAGGGCACCATCGTCTTCGATGCCAACGAGCCTATCGTGACCAATACCTACGTGAACACCTTCGACACCGACTATCCGACGTCGAAGATTACCGACGTGACAGAGGATAATGGTTTTGTGTACGTCACATTCGAAGGCAGTGACAAGACCAGCGGCATCGACCACTACGACTTCTTCGTCTTCGTCAACGACAGCGAGGACTACATTGCCGTGAGCGGTATCACCTCCGCACAGCGTGTGCCCATACCCGCAGAGCCTGGCACGAAGTACGGCTTCTGCGTGCTGGCCACCGACCGCGTAGGCCACAACGAGCCCAAGGACCTGAAGCCGGAAGTGACCATCACTACCGGCGGCAGCAGCCAGCAGACCATCGACATCGCCGTCGCTGAGGCCGGCTACGCCACCTTCTACGACTCGCAGAGCAGCTACCAGATGCCCGCAGGC
>CAJOLE010000139.1 GCA_905235325.1 uncultured Prevotella sp.
GGGGGTAAATAATTTCCTATAAGGGGAAGTTACTATACTATCCTTCATATCCTTCATAATCGTTCATCAGAACGTCAGACTGGCTTCGCGGAATGTAGGGGCAGGCCCTGTGCCAGCCCGCACGCCGGTCACGGCGTTCTTTTCCGCCTGCAATCACGCGACACATTGGCCCTGTCGGGCCATCGGGCTGGCACGGGGCCTGCCCCTACATCCGGCGAGAGCCATCACCCGGAAGCGTCAGGTGTGACAGATGTGACAGATAGATATATAACTTTCGTATAAAGGAAAAACATTTAGGTCGGGGGTAAATAATTTCCTATAAGGGGAAGTTATATAACCATCTGTCACATCTGTCACCGTCCTTGTCAGAAGGGCAGGTCGGCCATAGCCAGTGTTGCCTGTATCTGATCAGCGGGAACCTGGGATGCAAAGGTACGGCATTCCGCCGGACTGCTTTCCACTTAATTCCAGTTAATTCCAGTTATTTCCACTTAATTCCACTTAATTCCTCTTAGATTCTCCGGTTCTGCAAGATTTCGTGTCGGTGGACACCGCAGATGTAGGGGCAGGCCATCGCGAAGAAATCCATGCTATACAGTTGAAAAAAGTGATGGGCTATGAATAATTCAGGTTAGAAGTACCCCCCCACAAAAAGTGACAGCGACAATGGTAGTACCACTGTCGCTGTCGCCATTATTTATATGTAGTGCTATAGTCCTTCGGCGCGGTGCTGCATCTTCCACTTGTGTGGCAGCAGCCCGGCCAGTTCCCCCTGCGTGGCATCCTTCATATCCTTCATCCTTAGCATCTTCTCGATGACGACGAGTGGAGAGCCACGCACAGGCGTAGGAGCTGTGATGAGAGCGAGCGGTGTGCTACCTGACGACGGTGTAGGAGTCCTCCTCCACCAGGCGTATCTGCTCGAAGTAGTATCCCTCGGCAATCTTCACGCCCTCGGTGACCTGGCCTGTGGCCACGTCGTAGATGTATACCTGTGGCTGTGCCGTCTCGGTGTTCACGCCGAAGTACACCTTGTTCTCCTGGGGGACGAAGGCCGAGCGCTGGGAGAAACGTCCGCTGCTGTAGGGGATGTCAGCACCCTGGAAGGCCATGCGGGTGCGTGTCTTGGCGTTGAGGTCGATGACGCTGTAGTAGTGGGCGTAGCTGTCGATGCCGGTGCCCAGCTCCTGGTCGTCGTGGCGGGAGTAGGCAAAGACCTTGCCGTTGCCCAGGTACTGCACGGTAAGCAGCTTGCCGTCGCAGTCGGGGAACCCGTTGTAGCCGGCCTCGAAGGCAGTGTCGCCCTTCCTGATGCGCAGCAGACGGCCCATCTCGCCGGCCTCCTCCTTGTTGAAGCAGGCCAGGTAAAGGTTGTCCTGCTCGTCGAAGAATACGGTCTGCTGCAGCAGCTCGCCGTATGCGGAGGCGGCCGTCTCGTTGGCCTCCTGGCATACGATGTCCTGCTCCACGGCCATGGTCGAGGCGTTGATGACGGCGGTGTGGAAGTGCTCCTCGTTCTGGGCCGAGCGGCCCGAGCCTTTCTTCTGGTAGTAGAAGTAGAAGAGCTTGTCGTCGCTCTGGCGGTAGGCTACGATGCCACTGGTGGTAAAGACATCCCAACCCTCGGACAGCTGCAGGCTCAGCGTACCCTCGGCGAGGATGCGCATGTCGTTGGCGTTGAGCTTGGTCCAGACGATGGCGTTCTTGTCGCCGTTGGCAGCCATGACGACCAGCGTGCTGTCGGTGATCCAGGCGTGGGTGTAGCTGCGCGTGTCATAGGTGTTCTGCTGGAACTTCTGCTCCTGCACCACCTGCACGCGGTCGTTTACGAACTGGAACTTGGTGAAGCGGTCGGCGGAGAAGGGCACCTGATAGTAGTACTTGCCCTTGAGGATGGTCTCCATGCTGTAGGTGGCGTTGATCTCGCCGCCCTGGCCAAGGAAGTCCACCTGCGGTCCGCCGTTGAGCGAGTCGACGCTCTGCATGATGGTGGTCACCTTGCGGGCCATGCCTCCCTGCTGGCCCACGGTGACGGTGATGTCGAAGTGATAGGGCGTGACGGTCTCCACGACAGGCTCTTTCTTGTCGTCGTCATCGTCATCGGAACAGGCGGTGAAGCCGGCAGCCATCATCAGTACTGCCAGCATGGAATGGTAGATTGTGATTCTTTTCATAATGTTTTTTTTGATAGATGATTATTGTTTAGTGTAAATAGATGCGGAACTTGGCGAAGAAGGCGCGTCCGGGCTTCTGCAGCATGTAGTTGTCGTAGATGGTGGCATCGAGCAGGTTCTGGCACTGCAGCGACAGGCTGTAGCGGTCGTTGTGCCAGGCGTAGGTGGCCTCGGCTCCCACGACGTTCTTCTCGGGTATGCGCGCCTTCGTGTCCTTGCGTCCGTAGCCCTCCCAGGAGAGGTAGAACCAGTGCACCCACTGGTAGTCCACCCCCAGTCGCAGGCGGTCGTTGGTGCTTAGCAGGCCCTGCAGGGTGTAGTGTGCCTCGGCAGTGGCGAAGAGCCAGGGGCGGTTGGGCACGTGGTTGTTGAAGGTGACCGATGGCTTGCCGTCGCTCTTCAGCCGCTGTCGGTCGCGGGCGTCCTGCCAGCTGAGGTTGCCCAGCAGCTGCAGACGGCCCTGCCAGTCGTAGCGCAGCTCGCCCTCCATGCCCTTGATGTGTACGGAGGGCACGTTGACGTACTGCATCGTACCCTCTTTCTCCGACACCTGCGGCTGTATGTAGTCCTCGCTTCGGCGCCAGAAGGCGTTCACCTCGTAGGCCAGAGTGTGGTCGGCGCGCCGCAGTGTGCCGAAGAGGCCCAGGTTCAGGTTGTTGCTGCTCTCGGGACGGAGGGCCATGTTGGCATAGATGGTGGTGCCATTGCCCAGTAGCTCGCGTGCCAGGGGCAGGCGCACGCTGTGCTCGAAGCTGGCTTTCAGTGCCAGCGGCTCCAGCAGCTCCAGGCGTGAGCCGACGCCGTAGCCTACGAAGTTCTTCATCGACGTGCCCATGACGTCGCGCGAGCCGGTCACCGTGGGCAGGTCGGTCTGCTCCACGCTCAGGTGGTTCACGTAGTCCTTCAGGAAGAGGGTGTTGTTCATGCGTCCGGCGAGCAGCGTCTGGTTGTAGGCCAGCCCCGCTATGTGCTTGGCCAGCACGTCGTTGGCAGGCGTGAAGCTGTTGTCGACGTCGTCCCATCGCTTGTTGCCCGTGCGGTTGAGCGAGTAGTTCAGGTTCAGCTGGTGCCCCTCGGCCAGCTGGTAGCTCAGGTCGGCGTGCAGCAGTGTCAGCGGCCGTCGGTAGTGGCGGCGGGTGCGTGTGCGTCCGTTCAGCTCGTTGCGGGCGGAGTAGATGTAGTCGCCGTTCCAGTCGTACTGGCGGTAGGCGGTGTCGGTGGTGACGGAGTTGTCCCAGGTGTGGCTCATCTGTGCCGACAGGTTCAGGCCCTCCACCAGCAGGTTCTTCTTCTGATAGCGGGCACCGGTGCTCCATGCCTGTACGTCCCGCTCGGCCATGCCTATGACGCGTGTCTGCATCTGTCCGGTCTGAATCTCCTTGTCCACCTTATTATAAGAGAGGTGCAGGAACAGCTCGTCGGCCCATGGCCGGTCGGTGACGCCGGCCTCCATCTGCGCCAGCAGCGAGAAGTAGTCGTCGTGGAAGCGTCGGCGGTCCCGGGGCAGGTATTTGCGGCTCTCGTCGTCCCACAGCTCCACGCCCTTCATCATGTAGTCGTTCTTCGAGTAGTTCACGGCCACGGTGGGCCTCAGCGTGATGCCGCCCTTCAGCACATGCTGGGCGTTCAGGTCGGCGCGGTGGGTGTGGAAGGACCCTGTGCCCAGGCTCACGTCGAGATAGCTGGTGTGTCGGCGGTTGGTGACGATGTTCACCGCCCCGCCCAGTGCGTCGCTGCTGAGCCAGGTGGGCACCACGCCCTTGTATATCTCCACATGGTCGATGATGCTCAGTGGCAGGTTGGCTAGCGTCACCCCCGACCCCTTCGCGTCGAGCGGCACGCCGTCGAGGAAATAGCGCACGCTGTTGCCGCTCATGCCGTTGATGCTCAGGTCGAAGTCGCTGCCCACGCCGCCCTCCTCGCGCACCTTCACGCCGGCGCTGTGGTCCACCAGGTCGGTCAGGTTCTGCAGCGAGCCTACGATGGAGCTCACGTCGATGGCGCTCACCGTCAGTGCCCCTTCGCGCAGCCGCTGTGTGCGCGACTTTCCCACAACGGTGACACTCTGCAGCTGGACGGAGTCCTTCATCTGGCTGCTGCGCCACCGCTGTGCACAGGCATCGGTGCCGGCGGCCAACCAGCTCCACAGCAGCAGGCATCCCACTAAGATTGTCCTTTTCGTCATTGATTCTTTTCACTCTTACGAGGCTCTGGTCCCGGAGCCGGCGTTGTGTTCATGCTCTGATCATGGCAGGTTTCCTGGCTCTCTCCTGAAAGTCCGCCTTCCCAACAGGACGCCGTGCGAAGCGTTCTCACGCGTCGACCACCGGGCCTGTCAGTGGCTGTCTGTGGACTTTCCACAATGGAGATGACAGTAGCGGGCACTGCTCAGGATTCTCACCTGATTCCCTCTCTGCCCGGGGCAGCGTTTTGCCCCGGCATCACCAAAATCGGCTGCAAAATTACTGCTTTTATTTCAAATGGCGAAATAAAAGCAGGAAAATGTGAAGATGAAGTATAAAAAAAAGCACTTGTCAGTACTGCTGGGGCGGTATGCTGTCCGGCAGCGGCAGAGGGCCGTCGCGCTCGGGGTCGAAGACGGTCACTTCTACTGGCGCTATGCCGCGGCGCAGTATGCCGAGCTGACGAGCAGCCCCCCACGACAGGTCGACGATGCGGCCACGGCCAAAGGGTCCGCGGTCGTTCACCTTCACCACGACGGCACGCTGGTTGCGGGGGTTGTACACCCGCAGCAGCGTGCCAAAGGGATGGGTGCGGTGGGCACAGGTCATGCTGTCGTGGTGCAGGAGCTCGCCACTGCTGGTGAGCCGCCCCGTGGCCCGCTTGCCATAGTAGCTGGCGATGCCCTTCTGCGTCTGGCCGATGGCCAGGCTAAATGACAAATGGAAAATGACGAATGATAAACCCAACGGCTTACCAAGCTTGCTATTTACTTTGAATGACCTCTTTTTCATTTATCATTATTCATTTATCATTCAGGTTTGCGGCCCTCAGACCGCAAACCGCTATACGATGCCCTGGGCCATCATGGCATGTGCCACCTTCATGAATCCGGCGACGTTGGCCCCCTTCACGTAGTTGATGTAGCCCGACGGCTCCTTGCCGTACTTCACGCACTGCTGGTGTATGCCCTGCATGATCTGGTGCAGACGCTGGTCCACCTCCTCGGCCGTCCACGACATGCGCATGGAGTTCTGCGTCATCTCCAGTCCGCTGGTGGCCACGCCGCCGGCGTTCACTGCCTTGCCCGGTGCGAAGAGCTGTCCGGCAGCGATGAACTTGTTCACAGCCTCGGCGGTGCAGCCCATGTTGCTCACCTCGGCCACGCAGAGCGGCTTCTGAGCCAGTATCTTGTCGGCATCGTCGCCGTCCAGCTCGTTCTGGGTGGCACAGGGCAGGTAGATGTCGGCCTTGCGCTCCCAGGGCTTCTTGCCCTCGAAGAACTCCGAGCCTTCGAACTCTTCAGCGTAGGGCTGGCAGACATCGTTGCCGCTGGCACGCAGCTCCAGCAGGTACTCTATCTTCTCGGCATCGAGGCCGGCGGGGTCGTAGATGTAGCCGTCGGGGCCGCTGATGGTGATGACCTTCGCGCCCAGCTCCGTGGTCTTCTTGGCGGCACCCCAGGCCACATTGCCGAAGCCGGAGAGGGCCACCGTCTTGCCCTTGATGTCGAGGCCGTGGGCCTGCAGCATGTGGTCGACGAAGTAGAGGGCGCCGAAGCCGGTGGCCTCGGGGCGCAGGATGCTGCCGCCCCACTCCATGCCCTTGCCCGTGAGGGTGGCACCGTGGAACTGCGAGGTGAGCTTCTTGTACATGCCGAAGAGGTAGCCTATCTCACGGCCTCCCACGCCGATGTCGCCGGCGGGCACGTCCATGTCGGGGCCTATCACCTTATAGAGCACCATCATGAAAGCCTGGCAGAAGCGCATGATCTCGGCATCGCTCTTGCCACGCGGGGCGAAGTCGCTGCCGCCCTTGCCGCCGCCCATGGGGAGCGTGGTGAGGGCATTCTTGAACGTCTGCTCGAAGCCCAGGAACTTCAGGATGCTCAGGTTCACAGAGGGGTGAAAGCGCAGACCGCCCTTGTAGGGGCCGATGGCGCTGTTGAACTGCACACGGTAACCCAGGTTCACCTGCACCTCGCCCTTGTCGTTGACCCAAGGCACGCGGAACGTGGTGATGCGCTCGGGCTCAACGATGCGCTCTACTATCTTGGCCTTCTCAAACTCGGGGTGCTGGTTGTACACGTCTTTGATGCTTTCGAGCACTTCGCGTACAGCCTGCAGAAACTCCAACTCGCCGGGGTGCTTGCGCTCCAGCTGCTACATGATTTTCTCAACTTCCATAGTTTTACGTTTTTAAAGTTAATCGGTTATGCGATGATAACAGCCGCAAAGATAGTAATAATTATTGAAACCGCCAAATAAAAAAGGAGAAAAAATGTTTGACATCGCCGTGTATTTCTATCATTTGAAATAAAAAGGTTTGAAATAAAAAGCCTATCTCTGCTCCGAAAATCAGAAAGACAGAGGGCTGTTAGCCCGTCTTACGATAACAGTACCCGCTGTGCATACCATCAGAACTGCCGGCGGGTCATTTTTATGAACTATGGCTAACAAAGCGTCAAGAACTATACAAGAGCAGATTGAACTGCTTGAGAATCGCGGGATGCTGTACCGTGACAAGGCTTTCGCTACGGAATGCCTCAAGCGTATCAGTTATAGCAGTTTATTGCCATAAATTATTTTGTTGTTATCATTTGCAACAAAACAACAAATCAGACGAAAAATTTATAGTATATGTCTCCTTCGTCGCCGAGCGATTAACTATGAATTACAGAGGGGGCTCTTAACTTATTTTTATTTTTGAAATACTATCTTTTGGGTATTGCGTAGCCTGAGTTTTTGCAATACCTTTGCATCCGGTTTAGAATAGGTAGATAGATGCAAAGGTTTATTTATACAGTCGTCGTATTGATGATTTCTCAAATAATTGTAGGTCAGACGATTATATGCGGATACGTTTCTGATAAAGATACAAAAGAACCTATTGTAGGTGCCACTATATCGGATGTAACAAAACACCGTCCTCTCACCGTTACTGACGCAGAGGG
>CAJOLE010000140.1 GCA_905235325.1 uncultured Prevotella sp.
TGCTCCGTACGCCCGCATAGCTGGTCGCGGCTGCGCTTCGAGAATCCCTCTACGAGCACGTCGAACTCGCGCCCCTCGTCTTTCCTGTTCTGCACAGCCGAGATCTCCGTCTGCAGGGCAATCAGCTCGTTCAGCCGCTGCAGCTTCACCTCCTCGGGTACATCGTCGGGCAGGTGGCTCGAGGCATAGGTGCCCGGTCGCTCGGAGTACTTGAACATGAAAGCCGAGTCGTATCCCACCTCACGCATGAGCGACAGCGACAGCCGGTGGTCCTCTTCCGTCTCCGAGTGATAACCCACGAAAATGTCGGTCGAGAGTCCGCAGTCGGGAATGATGCGCCGGATAGCAGCAACGCGATTCATGTACCACTCACGCGTGTATTTGCGGTTCATCAGCCCAAGTATACGGTCTGAACCACTCTGCACGGGCAAATGGATATGGCGGCAGACGTTAGGCATCTCGGCAATCACGCCGAGTGTCTCGTCACTCATGTCCTTCGGGTGGCTCGTCGTGAAGCGGATGCGCATCTCGGGCACCTCCTCGGCTACCATTCTCAGCAGTTGGGGGAAATTGGTGGAAGGAGGAAAGCTGTACGAGTTCACGTTCTGCCCCAAGAGCGTCACCTCCTTGAAGCCACGGTCACGCAGGTCGCGCACCTCCCTCAGTATGCTCTCCACATCTCGGCTGCGCTCGCGACCGCGGGTATATGGCACGATGCAGTAGTGACAGAAATTATTGCAGCCGCGCATGATGCTGACATAGCCGCCAATCTTATGACCAAGGCCCATGCGCTGCGGCACCACGTCGCGGTACGTCTCGGTAGTCGACAGCTCGATATTGATGGCCTTATGCCCCGTCTCTGCCTGTGCAAAGAGGTCGGGCAGCGACAGGTAACTGTCGGGACCCGCCACAAGGTCGCAGTGGTGATGCTCGAGCAGCTCGTCCTTCACACGTTCCGCCATACATCCCAGCACGCCGACGATGAGCCGCCGCGACCTTCTCATAGCGTCGAGCGCCTCCAGCCGTCGGTAGATCTTCTGCTCGGCATTGTCGCGCACCGAACAGGTGTTCAGCAATACCGCATCAGCCTCCTCGATCGTATCCGTTGTCTCGTAGCCAGCCATCTGCATCACAGAGGCCACCACCTCAGAGTCAGCCACATTCATCTGGCATCCATAGGTCTCAATATACAGTTTCTTCATTCCCTATTCTGCTTTCGCTGTCTTTTTTTGGCGGCAAAGGTACGAAAAAAGGAGTGAAACACAAAGCGAAATCATTATTTTCTTCGGATTCCCCCACCGTCACTTTCTTTCAGGGCCCAAGCCAAACCGCTGCTGAGTTTTCCCGGCGTTTTGCACCTCTGAACTTCGCACGATGCAGAAAAAGAAAGAAAAGCGGGAATTTTCTTTGTTTTTCGCCCGATTTACCGTACCTTTGCAACATAAAATCAAAATGAGAGCTTATGATAGCGTATTTTGCAGAAAACCTATGGCAGCTGTGGGCAGTAATAGCCGTTATCTGCCTGATCCTGGAATTGTCGTCAGGCGACTTCTTCATCATCTGCTTCTCAATTGGGGCTGTGGGCAGCCTGCTCGCCTCGCTGACGGGGCTGGGCTTCGCAGGGCAGATTATCGTGTTTGCCATCTGCTCGCTGCTGAGCATCTTCCTGGTGCGACCCGTTGCCTTGCGCTACCTGCACCGGGGCGAGGACTGCCGCGTAAGCAACGCCGACGCCCTGCTGGGGCGGCAGGGGACGGTGGTCGATACGGTGAAGGCCAACGGCTACGGCAGGGTGAAGATTGACGGCGACGTGTGGCGTGCCGTCACCCTGGAGGGACAGGACATCGCAGCCGGGGAACGTGTGAACGTAGTGGCTCGCAAGAGCACTATTATCACTGTTGAACGCGTAAACGCCCTGTAAGACTATGGACACGACAACCGGCATACAGCATCTGCACGCCAAAATCGATGCTATGGGGCGTTTCCTCGACCTCGACAAGTATATCCGCGGCGAGAAGAACTCGCTCAAGCAGATACGCTCCTACTACCGCATCAACATGTGGGCATACCGCCGTTTCCACTCGCAGGATGGCTTCATGCACTTCCGTATCTCGGAGGACGGTACGTTCACCGACAAGGATGTCTACCGCCAGCCCGACTCCATATCGGAACTCATTGGCGACGGGGACAGCGTGCTGGAGTTCGGCTTCGGGCAGGGGTCGAACATTTTCTACCTGGCGCACCGCCATCCGCAGACGACGTTCCACGGCATCGACCTGTCGCCGATGCGGAGGAAGGACATTCCCTCGAACGTGCATCTCTACCAGGCGGACTACTGCAACCTTGCACAGTTCGACGACTGCTCGATAGACGTGATGTACGCCATAGAGACCATCGTCCACAACTCCGATAAGGAACGCATCTACCACGAGGTGCAGCGCGTACTGAAGCCTGGCGGGCGGATGGTGGTCTACGACTATGGCCTGGGGGCTCCCTTCGAGACCTACGACGAGCGCATACAGAAGGCCATCGCCCTACTGTCGAAGGGTGGAGCCTGCGCGATAATCGAGTCGGTAGACGAGCTGAACGGGCATTACACCCGCTGCGGACTCACGGTGGAGAGCCAGACGGACTACTCGGCTAACATCCGTCCCGACCTGAAGAGCCTCGAGCGGAAGGCGGCCAAGATTCTCGAACGTACGTGGTTGGCAAGGCTGATGTTCCGCACGCTGCCCGACCAGTTCGTCACGAACATCATCCTGGGCTATCTGGGCTACGATTTCTCCTGCACGGACGTACTCACCTACCAGAAATGGGTGCTGAGAAAGCCTGTGCAGTGACACGCAGAAAGAACCAAAGAGAGGAAAACACTATCATCCTTAAGAAGAAAAAGAATATGGACATTATGAGTTGTGTGCTGATAGCCATTGTCGTATGCGTGGTTATCTTTATCAAGATGGCACTGGTCATCATCCCCCAGTCAGAAACCAAAATCGTGGAGCGTCTGGGACGCTATTACGCCACGCTGAAGCCTGGCATCAACATCATCATCCCCTTCATCGACAAGGCGAAGACCATCGTCGTCCTCAGTCACGGGCGCTACCAGAACTCCACCACCATCGACCTTCGCGAGCAGGTGTACGACTTCCCCAAGCAGAACGTCATTACGAAGGACAACGTGCAGACGGAGATCAATGCCCTGCTCTACTTCCAGATCGTCGACCCCTTCAAGGCTACCTACGAGATCAACAACCTGCCCAACGCCATCGAGAAGCTGACGCAGACCACGCTGCGAAACATCATCGGCGAGCTAGAACTGGACGAGACACTGACTTCGCGCGACACAATCAACAAGAAGCTCTCTGCCGTCCTCGACGACGCCACCGACAAGTGGGGCGTAAAGGTGAACCGCGTAGAGCTGCAGGACATCACCCCACCCAGCTCTGTCCTCACGGCAATGGAGAAGCAGATGCAGGCCGAACGTAACAAGCGTGCGCAGATCCTCACCTCCGAGGGTCAGAAGGCAGCCGAGATCCTGGCGTCGGAAGGTGAGAAGACAGCTATCATCAACCGCGCTGAGGCAGCCCGCCAAGAGGCTATCCTCCAGGCAGAGGGCGAGGCTCAGGCCCGCATCCGCAAGGCAGAGGCCGAGGCGAAGGCTATCGAACTCATCACACAGGCAGTAGGGAAGTCGACCAACCCCGCCAACTACCTCCTGGCCCAGAAGTACATTCAGATGATGCAGGAACTGGCAGAGGGCGATAAAACGAAGACGATCTACCTGCCATACGAGGCCACCAACCTCCTGGGTAGCATCGGAGGCATCAAAGACCTGTTCAAGGCTGAATAAAAAAATGGAAAGACACACGAATTCATTCTTCTGGCGGGAGACAAAGGACTACGTAATGATTACCATTGCGATGCTCTCCTACTGCATAGGATGGGCCATATTCCTCCTGCCCAACAATATCACGACGGGCGGTGTGGCAGGTGTGACCTCCATCCTCTACTGGGCTACAGGCATCCCCGTGCAGTTCTCCTACTTCCTCATCAATGCCGTGCTCCTGGTCATTGCCCTGCGAATACTGGGGCTGAAGTTCTGCGTGAAGACCATCTATGCCGTCAGCGTGCTGACGGTGGCCGTCGGCATGGTGGCAGAGAAATACACCGGCCACCTGCTCAGCGACCAGCCCTTCATGGCCGCTATCATCGGCAGCGTCTTCTGCGGATGCGGAGTAGGCCTCGGACTCGCCAACAACGGCTCTACGGGAGGCACCGACATCATCGCCGCCATCGTCAACAAATACCGCGACGTCTCGCTTGGCCGCGTCATCATGATCTGCGACATCATCATCATCAGCAGCAGCTACCTCGTACTGAAAGACTGGGA
>CAJOLE010000141.1 GCA_905235325.1 uncultured Prevotella sp.
AGTAAATAATTGATTGAACTATGAAGAAATTATTTGTATTACTACTTGCAATCATTGCTTGCACCGCTGTGCAGGCAGCCGTAGAGACCGGCAAGACCTATCGCATCGTGCCTGCCGGCAACACGTCAAAATCGCTGTTCGTCAGGAACTCCAGTCTCGGTGCCAATAGCGCCGTCGTCATCTGGACAGAGACCGACCGCCCCGCACAGCAGTGGACGGCTGCGGCTGGCACTGCCGAGGGAACATACTCCTTCCGCAATGTCTACACGGGGCGATACCTCAGCACGTCGGGCAGCCAGCTGGTACAGGTGGCAGGAGCACGTCAGTGGACACTGGAACCTGTTGAAGACGCTGAGGACACCTATTACCTGAAACTAGGTGAAAACTACCTGAATGCATCGGCCTACACCGACGGTACGCAGCCCACTACGACGGCTACCCCGCAGAAATGGATTCTCGCAGAGACAGAAGCCCAGACGGAGCTGACCGAGACCATCCGCCGACGCATGCTCAACGGGTTCCTGCTCCAGTTCATGCAGGACAAGGGCAGCGGACGGCGTACCTTCGCCAATGGCGGATGGAGCGAGAGCGAGATGCAGGAAATCATCCTCGATGCCTATGAAGCCACTGGCGACCCCGCCATCCTGGGCATCTTCGAGGCCAGCTATGACCTGCTGAAATACCACGTAGGCAATTATTGGAACGGCGGTACGCAGGTGGGAGGCTACGGCTGGTTTGGCTATAGCTTCAACGACGACGTGATGTGGGAAATCATCGCCGCCGCTCGTACCGGCAAGCGCGTCTACTTAGACGATGCCAAGCGCAACTTCGACATCATCTGGAACCGCGCATATCTCGGCTACGTCGGGCTGCTGCGCTGGGCTGAGCAGGACGGCGACCGCAACGGTGCCAACTCCTGCGTCAACGGCCCCGCCGAGGTGGCTGCCTGCTACATCGCCGCCGGTTTGGGCGACGAGAGCTATTTCGAGAAGGCCAAGGAGCTCTACACCAATCAGCGCAAATATCTCTATGAGCCGAACACGGGTCGTGTCTATGACAATGTCGTCTTCGACCCCGCCACATTGTCTATAGTTAAATACAGCAACTGGGCCTCCACCTATAACCAGGGCACGATGCTCGGCGCCGCTGTGCTGCTCTATCGCCACTATGGCGACGAGATGTACAAGAATGATGCCGCCAAGATTATCGAGTTCAGCCGCAACAATTTGTGCAACAGCGACGGCGTTATCAGTGCCTGTCGGGATGTAGGTAACAACGACCTGCAGGGCTTCAAGGGAATCCTCATGCGCTACGTGGGGCTCTATGCCAACGAGTTCGACGACGCTACCACCAAGGAATGGCTCATACGCAACGCCATGCATGCCTACTGCAACCAGAACTCGCGCGAATTCGGAACCACGGACTGGCTTACCAAAGCCAATGAGGACCTCATGGCAGGTGAAATTAACTACGGGAACAGGCCTTTCGGTGCCTCTACCTCGCTCGGAGCTGCCTTCGGACCCAGGCTCAATGACCTCTACGTCGATACGGGCGAGAGCACCACGCTCGAGGCTGAGGACGGCACGCTCTCAGGCAACGCTGAAATACTCACCGACCCCAATACTGGCCAGAAATTCGTCGGCAACCTTGATAACGGCACCGGCTACATCCGTCTGACTTATCCGTCGGCACAGCAAAGCGACTACCGTATTGAAGTCTACTACGTCACAGCACAGAACCGCGACCTGCAGATTACCGCAGGCACCAAGCGCATCACCGTCAGCTGCCCGAGCGTGGGCACGTGGGACGACCTGTCGAAAGAGGGAAAGGTATCGGCTATAGTGAACATGCGTGCCGGCAACATCAACATCATGCTCACCAATCCCAACGGAGCATCGCCTAACATCGACAAGATTGTCATCACGCCTGTTACCACCACCAAGGAGAACAACACCCTCACTGCCGACAAGGCTGAGCGCGTGGGTGACAGTAAGATGATCTTCAACTACCGCGCCGACAAGGCCGGACGCTATCAGGCACGCGTCAGCTACAAGACCGATGCCAACCGCTCGATGTATATCTCCGTCAACGGCAGTGAGCGTAAGTCGCAGTCCTTCAACAACACCAACGGCTACGTCAACCTGCGACCGCTCTTCGTCACCCTCCGTGAGGGCGACAACACCATCGAGCTGGGCAATGCCACGACGACCATGCCCGAGGTGACACAGGTCGAGCTGGTCTACCTCTCGCCTGTGAGCAACTCGCTGGAGGCTGAGCAAGCCCGCAGCACCGGTTCTCCCAACATCCAGAAGGACGACCGTTCGTCGGGAGGTGAATACATTGCCAACCTCGGCAACGGCGCCGGTAACTACATTACCTTCTACTACGATGCAGACGAGGCCGGCGACTACGACCTCACCATCTACTATTACTCGGCTTCCGACCGTAACATGCACTACCAGATAAACGGCGGTACCAAGGTGCGCCGCACCTTCGGCAGCACGGGCAGCTGGAATGGCAGCCGTCCTGTAGGCACCAAGACCATCCGTGTGCAGCTGCAGGTGGGGCAGAACTCTATCTCGCTAGGCAACGAGACAGCTGCCGCACCCAATGTCGACAAGATTGAGTTGGCCAAGGTGCCTGTCGACTCAGCCGTCGGCGGCATTTCAGCCAATGTCACCGGCGACGCTGCTGACAGATGGTACGACCTGCGCGGCATGCGTGTCGACCCCACCGCCGACATGCCCGCTGGCATCTACATCCAAAATGGCCGCAAAGTAGTCAGGAGATAAGCTTCCAAGTTGATAAATCGCAAGGACGGTTCTCAGTTCCACCGTAAGGAGCAAAGAACCGTCCTTGTATTTTTATCTAATGATTTTCCGTCCTATGTAATATGTCCTGAGTAAGGGGTCAGTAGCTGGTTCCGTTGACGCTGACATCGCTGACCTCGCCCTGCACGCCAACCAGCTGCGACTGGTTGTTGCGTGACGTAATGTCGGTGGCAGTGAGGTGATGCACGTCGTCAAGCACCACGGCCGGACGGAAGTCACGCTGCCGCTGGCTGATAACGAAATTGTCAACCTTCACATTCTCTGCATGACGGATATAGAGTCCTCCGGCGGGGTTGCGGTGTCCGAACATGCGGTTTTCGGGATATCCGTTGCTCTCGCCGAGGCGCTCGTTCATGGGTTGCTCACCGCCTTCGTGCTCCACGCGGATGTCACGCAGCACAATGTCGCGGATGCGCTGGCGGCTGCTGCCTGTGATGAGACATGGGATGACACCCTCGGCGCATGCTGAGATATTGTTGATATAGATGTCGCGGATGCGTCCGGTGTCGCCATGGCGGTGGTTGAGGCAGATGAAGATCGGTGTGATGATGCCCTCCATCGTAATGTTCTGGATGTTGACATGCTCGATGATGCCGCCGTCGGCACTCTCGATGGCGATGCCTGCCAGTCCTGTCAGCGTGCCTTCCTTGATACCCCGGTACTCCTTCGGCCAGTTCCAGATGACGCTCTCCGTAGTGCGGCGGATGGCGCAGTTCGTGATGTTGACGTTGCGGAATCCGGCGTATGAAGCGGTGCCGAACTTGATGGGATTGCAGTTGGAGGCAATGATACAATTGCTGACAACGATGTTCTCGGGCATGAAGTTCTTGTCGTCGCTCTTCAGGCAGATGCCATCGTCCTCGGCCTCGATGATACAGTTGGAGATGACGACGTTCTTGGCATCCACGTCGATGCCATCATTGTTTCCCTGATCCAGCGAGCGCAGGTTGATGCGGTCGATGATAGCGCCGTCAACGCGGAAGAGACGCAACGTCCAGCTGCCCGACTGGACGAGGTTGACATCGGTGATGCGCACGTTCTTGCAGTCGCGAAGGGTAATCAGGTTGGGGCGTTTCGAGTCGTTCACGACAAATCCCTGAGCTTTCACGTCCGGATGCCCACCCCTGCCGTTGATGGTGCCTCCTCCCGTAATGCCGATATCCTCGGCACCGTCGGCAAAGACAAAAGCCCGGTTGGGGTAGTCCTGCGTATAACGCACGCTGCCCTGCAGTTCTGCTCCCTTCTGCAGGTTGAGCGTAACATGGCTGCGCAGCTGTATCTGCCCCGACACATACTGTCCCGGAGCAAAAATCACCTGACCGCCACCGGTACGGGCACATTCTTCTATCGCACGTTGAATTGCCGATGTATTATCGGACTTTCCATCGGCTTTGACACCGAAAGAACCGACGTTAACATCCTTGGCTTGCACACTTCCCAAGGAACAAAAAGTCAGCGATACTGCCAGACAATACCGACAGGCATTTACAAAACAGGTGTAGTTCATCTTTTTGTTTGTCATTATTGGATTCGTTTTGTTTCTTCAAAATGTTATCCCTATGCCAACCTCCCTTCCTTCAAAGAATTCCATGAGAAAAGGACCTGATTCCCAGATCTAACAATTACATGCTCTATTGTCGAACCATCTTTACCTTATTCTCAATGCAAATTTAGCAACTATTCTACTACATGCTGTAAAAGTTCTTGCCAATAATGTCGGGAACAAAACAAAATCCAGCCCCACTCTGTCTGGAGGGGGCTGGAAATACAATTGATGCAATAACTACGACAATATCGTATTACTTCACGAACACCTTGCGCACAACGGTGCGTCCGTCGGCGGTCTGCATGCGTACGATGTTGACACCGCGGCGCATGGTCTGCTGCTGACGGCCGTCGAGCGTGAAGACATCCTGGCGCGTCACGTCGCTGAGGCTGTTCACGTCGTTGATGGCGTCAGGCTTGTGCGTCTGGTCCTCATACTGGCTCTCAGTACCATAGTAGTAGAGGCGCCAGTTGGTGAACGGAACCCAGTCGTTGCCGTGCTGGTTCTGGATGCTCATACCGATCTTGAGCGTGCCTAAGCCATCACCTTCGTCACTGACGTATGCAAAGAACTCGTTCTCATAGAATCCAAGAGCGAAACG
>CAJOLE010000142.1 GCA_905235325.1 uncultured Prevotella sp.
CTTGCCGACGAGAGCGGCTTCCGCAGCTACAGCACTTTCGGCATAGCCTTCAAGCAGGTTATGGGCACGACCGTGACGGATTGGATGCGGAACGAGAAGTTGTTGTAGCTTATACATCCGTCGGTGTCTGAAATAAGAGCTAGGCTCTTCCAAAATAAGCGCTAGGCTCTTCCGAGATAAGCGCTAGGCTCTTCCGAAATAAGAGCTAGGCTCTTCCGGAAGCGCCCCCTGCCGTTTCCCATCGAACGGCCTTGAGGTCTCTCTCTCTCGGGGAAGATTCGTCGGAGGCTTCGGCTTCCTCCCTGGGAGGTAGGGCAGGGGCTTTTATTGTGCCCCTAATGCCGTTCTTGGCGACTTGCAACGGAGTGGAGACTTCCAAAATGTGCAAAATTAGTTGCAAAATCGGCAAAAACCAATGTTTTTTCCGTCGCATTCCGTATCTGCGGGAATTTTTCTAACTTTGTGCGAAATACTGTGGATAAAACATTGTTTTTTAAGAAAAGCATCAAATAATAAACTATACAGAACTAAACAAATGAACAGAAAGAATCTTGCAAAGTGGACATGCATGCTCGGCGCTGTAGTCGGGCTGGCATCGTGTAGTATTGACATGCCCAAGGAGGTCCCAACATCGTTTGAAACGATGACAGTGAAGAAGTCGGACATCGAACTTCCGTACAAGTTCAGTGCCAGGATGAAGGGCCAGAACGACGTGACGGTCACACCGCAGGTGAGTGGCCAGTTGATGAAGATCTGTGTGACGGAAGGTCAGCAGGTGAAGAAGGGACAGACGCTCTTCGTCATCGACTCGCGCAACGCCCAGCTGGAATTAGAGGCAGCCGAGGCAAACCTTCAGGCCGCCTTGGCTCAGGAGAACTCTGCCAAGCTGGAATATGAGTCGAACAAGAACCTCTTTGACAAGAAGATTGTGAGCAGCTACATGCTGAACAACTCTGAGAACTCCTACAAGCAGGCTCAGGCAGCGGTGGCTCAGGCCCGTGCCGCAGTGAACCGTGCCAAGGTGGAGCTCGGCTTCTGCACCATCACGGCTACCGTGTCGGGTGTCATCGGCGAGATTCCGGTCCGTGTCGGCGACCAGGTGTCGGCCTTGACCCAGTTGACCATGCTCAGCGGCAATACGACGATGTATGCCGAGTTCTCCGTGACGGAGGCTATTGTCGAGGCTATGGTGCGGGAAGGCCTGAACGCAGAAGAGGTTGAACAGCACATTGCCAATCTGCCCGAAGCCACGTTCGTCATGAAGAACGGCACGGAGTACCCGCACAAGGGACGTGTCGTCAGCCTGACTGGTGTGGTGAATGCAGAGACGGGCTCGCTGACCTGCAAGGTGTCGTTCCCCAATCCCGACGGCCATCTGTTTTCCGGCATACAGGGCACGGTAGTGATGCCTTTTGCCGAAAAGGACGTAATCATCGTCCCGCAGTATGCCGTAGTGCGCCTGCAGGACAAGTCGTTTGTGTATAAGGTCCAGGCCGACAGCACAGCGACAGCCATTGACGTGACGATGTCGGGCACTGGCAACGGCAAGGACTTCATCATAAACAGCGGCCTCACCGAGGGCGACTGCATCGTGACCACCGGTGCCAACAACGTGACAGAGGGACAGAAGGTTTTATTTTAATTCATAATTCAAATTCATAATTCTTAATTCATAATTCATAATGCATAATGCACAATGCATCATGATGCATGCAGTAAACAATAATTATGAATTATGAATTGAGAATTATGAATTGAGAATTGTGAATTGAGAATTGTGAATTGAAGACATGAAGAACAATATATTTATAGATAAGTACGTGATGGCCTGCGCCATCTCGATTGTGATAGCGCTGGTGGGCTATGAGCACACTGCCCATTGAGCAGTACCCGGATATCGCACCGCCAACGGTGAATATCGCCACCAGTTATACCGGTGCTGACGAGAACACGGTGATGAAGTCGGTCATCCAGCCTCTGGAAGAGGCCATCAACGGTGTGAACGACATGACCTACATGACTTCGAAAGCCTCGTCGAACGGTGAGGTGGAGATCAACGTCTACTTCAAGCAGGGCACCGACCCCGACATGGCGACGGTGAACGTGCAGAACCGCGTCACCCGCGCACAGGCCCTGCTGCCTGCCGACGTGACCAAGGTCGGCGTGAAGGTGGAGAAGCGACAGAACAACATCCTGCGCATCTTCGCCGTGAGGAGTTCCGACGGCAAGTATGACGAAGACTTCGTGTCAAACTATATCGACATCAACATCAAGCCGAAGCTGATGCGTATCACCGGTGTGGGTAACGTCCAGAGCTTAGGTAACACCTACGCCCTGCGCATCTGGCTGAAGCCTGACGTGATGGCACAGTACAGCCTGACACCTAACGACATCTTCAACGCCATCGGCGGACAGAGTTTCGTGGCGGGTGTGGGTTCGTTGGGTGAGATGTCGGAGAACTCCTACCAGTACTCCATGCAGTACAAGGGTACGCTGAAGACCATCGAGGAGTTCAACGACATCGTGCTGCGCACCAGCGGCGGCGGCATGTTGCACCTGAGCGACGTGGCCGAGGTGAAGATCGGTGCCATGAGTTACAACTTCACGTCGAACATTCAGGACAAGCCGGGCGCCCTCTGCATGGTGTTCGCGGCCCCAGGTGCCAATGCCACTCAGGTGAACGCCAGCATCAACAAGACGTTTGAGGAGATGAAGCCGACGATGCCGGCCGGACTGGAGTTCGTGACCATGATGACCAGCGACGACTTCCTGTTTGCCGCCATCCACAACGTGGTGGAGACGCTTGTCATCGCCATCATCCTGGTGGTGCTCGTGGTGTTCTTCTTCCTGCAGAACTTCAAGGCCACCGTCATCCCCTCCATCTCGATTGTCGTGTCGCTGCTGGGCACCTTCGCCATCGTCAAGATGGCAGGCTTCTCGCTCAACATCCTCACGCTCTTCGCCCTGGTGCTCGCCATCGGTACGGTGGTCGATGATGCCATCGTGGTGGTCGAGGCAGTCATGGCGAAGATGGAGAACGGTCTCACAGATGCCCGCGAGGCCACTCGCCAGGCCATGAACGAGGTGTCGGTAGCCGTCGTCTCGTGTACCTTGGTATTCATGGCCGTGTTCGTGCCCGTGATGTTCATGCCGGGCACGTCGGGCACGTTCTTCACGCAGTTTGGCGTCACCATTGCCTCCAGTGTCGGCCTGTCGTGCGTCTCGGCCCTCACGCTCTGCCCAGCCCTGTGCGCCATCATGATGCGCGTCACGGAAGGCAAGAAGGAGGGCAAGAGCCTCACCTACTACACGAAGAAAGCCTACGAGGTCAGCTACAACGCTATATATAATAAGTATAGCGGTGCTGTGCAGAAGTTCATCAAGCGTCCCTTCTTCTCCTGGGCTCTGCTGGCAGTTGCTGCCGTGCTGCTCGTGTTCTTCATGAAGAACCTGCCCTCGGGTCTCGTGCCTCAGGAGGACCAGGGCGTGTTCCTGGTGGAGATACAGGCTCCGGAGGGAACCACATTGAAGCAGACCCGCGAGATGGCGAAAGCAGTTGAGGCTAAGGTGAAGAAGATTCCCGAACTGGAGAGTTTCTCCTTGGTTTGTGGCTATGGCATGATATCGGGTGCCGGTTCCAACTATGGTACGATGGTGGTGCGTCTGAAGAACTGGGACGACCGTTCCGGCATGAACCACCTGCTAACGCTCGTCATGTATCGTTTCTACTATGACTGCCAAGACATCAAGAATGTGCGGGTGATTCCGTTCGAGATGCCCCAGATTCCGGGCTATGGTACCAGTAACGACATCATGCTGATGGTGGAAGACCCCACCGACGGCAACCTGTCGGAGTTTGCCAAGCAGACCGAACACTTCCTGGCCAAACTGGCTGAACGCCCGGAGATAGCCACTGCCATGTCAACGTACTCTGAGCGTTTCCCGAAGTACCAGGTCGATGTCGATGCCGCCCAGTGCGACCGTGCCGGTGTGTCTCCGGCCGAAGTGCTCAACACGCTGGGCTCTTTCTGCGGCGGTGCGTATATCGGTAACTTCAACCAGTTCGGTAAGGTCTACCGCATCATGGCTGCTTCGTCGCCCGAGTACCGCCTCGACGCGCAGGCGCTGCAAAACATCTTCATACAGGTGAGGGGCGGCAAGATGGCACCCATCGCAGAGTTCGTGACGCTGAAGCAGATTGTCGGTCCGTCGAACATCGAGCACTTCAACCTGTTCCAGAGCATCACCTGCATCGTGAAGCCCGGTAGCGGATATACCGAGGGCGACGCTCATGAGGCCATTGCCGAAGTGTTCAGGGAGGAGATGCCCAAAACGGCCGCGTACGAGTACAGCGGTATGTCGCGTGAGGTAGAGGAGACTTCCGGTTCTAACGCCACGGCCCTCATCTACGTCATCTGCGCCATCCTGATTTACCTCATCCTGGCCTCGTTGTACAACTCGTGGTTCACCCCGTGGGCCGTGCTGTTCAGTGTGCCGTTCGGCCTGATGGGAGCCTTCGTGTTCGCCTACCTTGGCTATACGCAGGGTCTGCCGGGCATGGACAACAACATCTACCTGCAGACGGGTGTCATCATGCTGATTGGCCTGTTGGCGAAGACGGCCATCCTGATTACCGAGTTCGCCTCCGAGCGTCGCGCCCAGGGCCTGAGCATTCCCGAAGCTGCCTTCGAGGCCTGCAAGGAACGTCTGCGCCCCATCCTGATGACGGTGCTCACGATGATTATCGGCATGGTGCCCCTCGTCATCGAGGGCGGTGCAGGTGCCAACGGCAACCGTGCCCTGGCTCTCGGCGTCATCGGCGGCATGAGCATCGGCACCATCGCCCTGCTCTTCGTCGTGCCGGCCTTCTTCATCGTGTTCCAGAATCTGCACGAGAAGTTCCAGGGAACCGGCACTGAAAAATAAAAGGAGAACAGAGGAAACATCGTAATAACGTAAGAACGTGATAACGTCATAACGAAAACAACGATATACCGAAATAACGAAAGACATGGAAAAGAAGCATATCATCTTTGTTGCAGCCGTGAGCCTGATGCTCTCGGGCTGCGGCTTATACAAGAAGTACGAACAGAAGACAGAGATTCCGGCCGATGTCATCGGCGTACCGAACGCAGCATCTGCCGAGGCTCCGCTCTCTTGGCGCGAGTTCTTCACCGACCCGCTCCTGCAACAGCTCATCGAGCAGGTACTGGCTGGCAATACCGACTTGGGCTCTGCCCGTATTGCCGTAGAGAAGAGCGAGGCTTCGCTCAAGGCTGCCAGGCTCGCATACCTGCCCTCGTTCTATATCGCCCCGCAGGGAACCATCTCAAGCTTCGACTACAGCCGTGCAGCCAAAGCCTACACCCTGCCGTTGCAGATGGACTGGGAGGTTGAGGTTTTCGGCTCCATTACCAACAGAAAGCGTGCTGCAAAGGCTGTGCTCCTGCAGGCTCAGTGCTACGAGGATGCGGTGTACTCCAATCTCGTCAGCACAGTCAGCCAGCAGTACTGCTTGCTGCAGGTGCTGGACCGTCAGCTGGAGATTCTCACCCAGACCGATGCGCTCTGGAACGCTTCGCTCGAAACGCAAAAGTCGCTTTGGGAGAATGGCAAGGCATATTCTACCGCCGTCAACCAGATGGAGTCGTCGTACCTGAACGTCAAAACGCAGATTGTTGACACGAAGCGCTATATCCAGAGTGTGGAGAATGACATTTGCAGCCTGCTGGGCGTTTCGCCCCGACACATCGAGCGCAGCAAGTGGGGCAGCTACGCGTTGTCGCAGAAGTTGGTGAACGGCGTGTCGGCTCAGATGCTGGAGCGCCGTCCCGACATCCGCATGGCAAACCATGTGATAGAGGAGTCCTTCTATAATATGCAGACCGCTCGGGCCGCCTTCTTCCCCACCATCACGCTGTCGGGACTGGTCGGCTGGACAAATAGCGGCGGTGGAGCTGTCATCAACCCCGGAAGCCTCCTGCTCAACGCCGTGGGGCAGCTCGCACAGCCCATCTTCTCGCAGGGAAAGCT
>CAJOLE010000143.1 GCA_905235325.1 uncultured Prevotella sp.
GCAAGGGCCTGCAATGGCCAGCTGACTCGGCCAAGTATGAAAAGACGCTCAACGGCAGCCGTCCCCTGACGCTGCAGCTATGGGCAAAGCCACAACCTGCAGGCACCGACGGCACCATGGCCCTGCTGCGGCTGGCCGGTGCGCTGGAGATAGGCGTGAAGGGCAATGGCAGTGAGTGCCACCTCTATGCCGTTGACAACTCGAAGGGCGGGACAACGGTGAAGGAGTTCCCCGACCTGCTGTTCGACCCGATAGACTTCACCCATGTGGCCGCCGTCTATCAGGGTGGAAAGTGGACCTTCTATGTGGGCACCGACACCCTGCTCACAGCCAGCATGACGGCTGAAGCTGCCAACTGGAACGCCATAGCAGCCAGCAGCGGCACGAACGCCGACATGCCAACCCTCGCCCTGGCCGGCAGCAACCGCATCGGCGGTGTCTATAAAGGCTATGTCGACGACGTGCGCCTGTGGACCCGCGCCCTGACCACGAAGGAGGTGGAGGCTAACTACACCCGCATACAGGGCGGCACCGAGGACGGCCTCATCCTCTACTGGCCGCTCGACGAGGGCATCAGCGTAAAGCGCTACGCCTTCGATGTGAGCCGTCAGGACGGCATCTACCAGCTGAACCACCCCACGGTGGGCGTCAACGCACAGCCGTCGGCCATCGTGCCGCAGCGGCTGGCCCTCTACGGCCTGACCGATGCTGAAGGCGACTATATCATAAAAGGTATACCCTTCCAGCAGGGCGGCACCAACTACAAACTGGCACCTGAGCTGGGCATCCATGAGTTCTCGCCCGCCACACGCTCGATGTTCGTCAGCCCCACCAGCCTGACGGCCAACAACATCGACTTCGAGGACGTCTCGTCGTTCCCCATGGATGGCTACATCTACTATGCCGGCACCAACATTCCCGCCGAGGGCATACAGCTGTACGTGGACGGCGACCTGCAGTCCGAGGACGGAAAAATAGTGCAGACCGACGACAATGGTTACTACCGCGTAGCGGTGCCGATAGGCCAGCACTTTGTAGAGGCCAAACTCGACGGCCACACCATGGTCAGCGGCGGACGTTTCCCAACAGAGGGACGCTTCAATTTCGACCGTTCGTTGACCTGCGACTTCGCAGACTCCACGCTGGTCAACTTCGTGGGACGCGTGAGCGGCGGTCTTCGCAACGACACGCTGGCCATAGGCTTCGGAGCCTCCAAGAACAACATCGGCCAGGCCACCATCACGCTGAGACTGAACAACGAGTCGTTCTCGTTCAATACCGACCCCACGCAAATACGCACCTGGGCCAGCGACACCACGTCGGTACAAAGCACTGCACAGACAGGCATCGGCGGCGACGCAAAGTACATCACCATAAAGACCGACCCGCTGACAGGTGAGTTCTCGGCACTGCTGCCACCGCTGAAGTACGTGACAAGGAGCATCGACATTCCCCAAACCAAGGATGATATCGAGTTCTCCGCCCTTCCAGAGTTAGACCTGACCAACGTGCGCAAGGAGATGACCGACTCGCTGAAACAAGTCACTGAGTATGGCGACTCCGTATGGAACTACTACAAGTACAACACCAAGATGGTGAAGACCTACTTCGCACAGCCCGAGGTGGCACTGTTGCAGGTGGACGGTGGCGGTGCGTTCGGTGAGGAGTCCCTGAAAGAGTATGCCGTGAGCAGCACCGAGACTGTGGACATCAACGACATCTGGACCCGTGAGGATGACGGCACCGTGAAGTACACCTACGACTACCCCGTCTTCGCACGCCAGAAGGAGTATAAGTTCGGACTCTTCGGCTATGAGGCATACACCAACTACGACACGGGAACGGCCGTCACCGACACCATACCGATGAACGGGCTGGTGCTGACCGTGGCCAACGAGATGAGCGACGAACAGAGCGTGGTGGCACGCGTGACAGACGCCACCATGACCAACCTGAAGGAAGGAGACATCTACCAGCTGAAGCGCAATCAGGTACGCCTGGACAGTATGGGAAGAAACGAAATCACCTTCACTACCGGCGCACCGAATATCACAGCTCCCTACACCCGACAGTTCAGCGTGACCTACGAGCGCAACAAGCGCACCTACACCGGCCCGGCAGTGAACGGCATCGTGCTGGGCGAACTGACAAACGGCGACAACTTTGTGACCGACGGCCCCGACCATGTAGACATGGTGCTGCGCGACCCGCCAGGAGCCAAAAGCAAGACCACATGGAGGACGGGCACCAGCTGGACGAAGATACAGAGTCGGACAAATGGTGCCTACACGGATTCGGACTTGAATTTCGATGTCATTTGGGGAACAGAACTGTCTACGGCCATAGGTTTTGGGGTAGCCCTCATCTCCAGCAGCAAAGCCACGACAATGATGAATATCGGCGAGAAAAGCTCGGGCTCCTGGCTGTGGAAAAATGATACGACCTTCGTATATACCAATGCCGAAAACATCAGCACCAGCACAGGATCCAAATATGTGGGTGCCGATGGTGACATCTTTATCGGCAAGTCGCACAACTACATCATAGGCACCTGCCGCAAACTGGGATTCCACCGTGAGGCCGACGGCATCAGGCTGGGCCTGAAGGAGGCCGTGAGCATTAACGACAGCATCAAGACCGACTTTATGTACACAACCCGCGAAATAGAGGAGACCATGCTTCCGAAGATAAAGGACACACGCAACCAGCTACTGGAGTATGCCGACAGCACCAGTGCCGTCGCCTTTAAGAACACCTCCGACAAAGACGTCTATCTGACTTGGCTCAAGCCCGACGACCCACGCTACGGCGAGGAGGACACCTACGTATGGAAGCCCAACATCAACGGAAAAACGCAGAACTTGGTGCTGCACTACAACGAGTCGATGAGGCTGTGGATACAGCGGCTGGCCGATAACGAGCAAGACAAGATAGAGGCCTTCAACAGTCCCGAATATTTCAAGGAGAACCGCTCCTTCGACGGCGGCACTGCCTATACCTACAGTGAACGACGCGACACCACACGGACTTCCACCTATACCGCAAACGCCAAGGTCGGAATAACTTATAGCTATAAGACTGGATTCTACGTTAAATCTGGAGGCATGGTTGGAACAAACATCAACTTTAATACAGAAGTGGGCTACACCGGAAACAAGGTTGTGGGCGACTCGCTGGACAACGTGAAGACCTACGCCGAGTACGACTATGAACTGAACGACGGCAACACCAGCACAGACTTCACCGTAGACATCTATCGCTCACCACGAGGCTGGAGCGACATCTTCCTGCTACGAGCCGGACAGAGCTATAATCCCTACGAGAAGATGGAGTACGCCAAGTACTACGAACCAGAGAAGAATCACGTCATCTCGTACGGCACCGAGCAGATGGAGAAACCCGTCATTATGATTAGCACTGACGGCGAGACGCCCGCCAAGAGTGCCACCTTGACCGACATACCCGCCGGAGGCACAGGGCAGTTCACCCTGCACCTGTCCAACCAGAGCACTACCCACCAGGCTGTCCCCTTCATCTACAACATCATGGTGCAGGAAATGGCCAATCAGCAGGGACTGGAGATATACATGGACGGCGTACCGGCCGAAGGACGCAGCATCTTCATACCAAAGGGCGAAACCATCAAGAAGATTATAACCGTGCGCCAAACCGACCAGAGCGTGCTTGACTACGAAAACATCGAGATATGGTTCAGGTCGCAGTACCAGCCTCTTATAATCAACGACCAGTGCACGCTCAACGTACACTTCAAGCCCGCGTCGTCGGCCGTCGACCTGGCCATCGCTGAGCCGGTGCTCAACACCGACAACAAGACGGGCGAGCTGGACCTGAAGCTCACCAACTTCGACCGTCAGTTCAAGAACCTGAAGAACGTGGGCGTGCAGTACCGCTTCGACGGCAACACGCAGTGGACCGACCTGCACACCTGGGTGACGAACAAGGCCGACAGCACCAGCAGCAGCTTCAGCCTGCTGCCCTCCACGGGCGACCTGTGCTGGAAGGTTGACATGTCAAGCGACATCTCCTACCCCGAGGGCCGGTATGAGTTCCGTGGATTCACCACCACGCCCTACGGCAACGAACTGGTACAAGTGTACAGTGACGTTATCGCTGTCACCAAGGACTTGACGCGTCCGCGCAACCTCTTCACGCCCTCGCCCGCCAACGGCATCCTGGGCTACGGCGACCAGCTGGCCATTGAGTTCAACGAGGACATCGTGCCCGGCTACGTGGAC
>CAJOLE010000144.1 GCA_905235325.1 uncultured Prevotella sp.
AGACATGAAAATCGAAAAATTACATTACCCCATTTCTAAGGGGTACAAGCGAGCACTGACACTCCTGTTGATGTTGCTGGCCATGACGTCGGCGGTGGCTTACGACTTTAAAGTAGTGAACAAAGAAGGTGTGACCATCTACTATTCATATTATGATAAAGGCAAACGTACCGTTTCAGTAGACCATGATATGGACAAATTGAGGTCCTACTCAGGAAATGTGACCATTCCGGAAACCGTAAAATATGAAAGTGTGACTTATACCGTAGTAGATATTGGAGATAATGCATTCGGTTTTTGTCCTGAACTGGAGAATGTCACTATTCCGAGTACTGTAACACGAATATATCGTTATGCGTTCTCTGGTTGTAGTGGCTTGAGGAGCATCACAATTCCGAGTTCCGTAACACAAATAGGTGAATTTGCGTTCTCTGGTTGTACCGGCTTGAGTAGCATCACAATTCCCAATTCTGTGAAAATCATCGGGGAAGATGCATTCGCTTCTTGCAAAAGCCTCACCTCCGTAAGCATCCCCAACAGCGTGACCAGCATTGACCGTGGTGCATTCGCTTATTGCAGCAGCCTCACCTCCGTAAGCATCCCCAACAGCGTGACCAGCATTGGAATCTTTGCATTCGAATATTGCCGCAGTCTCACCTCCGTAAGCATCCCCAACAGCGTGACCAGCATCGGAGAATTTGCATTCCGTTCTTGCAGCAGCCTCACCTCCGTAAGCATCCCCAACAGCGTGACCACCATCGGGGAAAATGCATTCTGGGAATGCAGCAGCCTCACCTCCGTAAGCATCCCCAACAGCGTGACCAGCATTGGAAACTATGCATTCGCTTCTTGCAGCAGCCTCACCTCCGTAAGCATCCCCAACAGCGTGACCACCATCGGGGAAGATGCATTCGGTTATTGCAGCAGCCTCACCTCCGTAAGCATCCCCAACAGCGTGACCAGCATTGGCTCTGGTGCATTCGAAGATTGCAGCAGCCTCACCTCCTTAAGCATCCCCAACAGCGTGACCACCATCGGGGAAAAAGCATTCGGTTATTGCAGCAGCCTCACCTCCGTAACCATCCCCAACAGCGTGACCACCATCGGGGAAAAAGCATTCGCGGGTTTGAAGAATTGCACCGTCACCTTCAAAAGCTCCAAACCTCCGTATAGTCCGACTGCTTTTAACGGTTATTCTGGCTGCAAGTTCAGGGTTCCCCCCGCCAGCGTGGACCAATACGTGAGCTATTTGGGGTTGCGGCGTAGCGACATCATCCCCATTATGACCAACGACCTACATATAACCGTGGCTGGTATTCAAGTGACTGAGGAGAATATGCTCGATGTGCTCGGCGACGGCGGCTCGGTGAAGTACGACGGCGTATACAAGCTGACGCTGACCAATGCCCACATCTCAGGTGACCTGAAATCTGATCAAACGACGGGCAAAACACTTGTTATCGAGGTAAATGGCAACTGTGAAGTGACTGGTGTAGTCCATTTCGAAAATCCTACTACTTTTAACGGGTCGGGGACACTGGTCGTTGCCTACAATGGAATGCAATGTTACCCTCAATGTACCGTCAACGGCCCTACTATCGACTGCAAGTATTCTTTTTGGGGCTATACCAACTGCATTTTAAATGTGGTGAAGGGCATGGTCAAGTTTGCTCAAGGAATTGGAGGGATCACGGACTTGTTATTACGTGACGGCATCGCTATTCAGTCACCTGAAGGCGGCACCTATGACAAATTGTATTGTCGATGCTGCGGGCAAAGAGGCTAAGAATGTTGTCATTGGCGGGCTGACCAAAAACCTGCTCATACAAATCGGCGATGTTTTGGTGACGGCAACCAACATGAACGACGTGCTGGGCGACGGCGGCTCGGTGAAGTACGACGGCATAGGCAAGCTGACGCTGACCAATGCCATCGTCAATGGTACTGACTACGCCCTGATTACGAGAGCTAAAGGAACGCTGGAAATCGAGGTGAACGGGAATTGTTATCTGAATAACAAGTCTACGACGGAAAACCCCTACAACACCTTGTATCTCAACACCAACACCACGCTCACCGGCACAGGGCAGCTGCTGATCAACCACGGTGTCAACATCCTGGGGGTGAACTTCATTGTCGATGGCCCCACCGTCATCTGTAATGACGGCCATCTACGTGGCTGGCTGAGCGGCGAGCGCAGCGAGTCGTTAGTGGTGAAAAGCGGTAAGCTCTACGCCCGCAACATGACGGGCTTCGAGCAGTTTACCCTCGCCGACGGCATTACCATCACAACGCCCGAGGGCGGAAGCTACGACACCTCGGCACAGCAGGTCGTCAATCGCGACGGCACCATGGCATCGGGCGTGCAGATAGGCCCCGGTGCAGCCTACGTCGAAACTACCGGCATCAGGCTCAGCGAGACGTCGCTGACGCTGACCGCCATCGGCGCCACGGCGACCCTCCAGCCAGTCTTTACCCCCGCCAACGCTACGAACCAGACGGTGACGTGGACAACGAGCAACGAGTATGTAGCTACCGTCAGCAGCAAGGGCAAGGTGACCGCCAAGGGCCAGGGCACCGCCACTATCACGGCCAAGACCGCAAGCGGCCATCAGGCCACCTGCGAGGTGACGGTCAACACCACCGTTCTTGCGCAAAGCCTGACGCTGAACAAGCAGGAGCTGGAGCTCAGGATTCTCAACGACGACTTCTACTACGAAAGCGAGAAGCTCGTGCCCGTCTTCAGCCCAACCAACGTCACCGACAAGTCCGTTGAGTGGACGGTCGCTGACGGGACGGTGGCATCCGTCGACAACAGCGGACTTGTCACGGCAAAAGGCATCGGCAAGACCACCGTGACGTGCAGAACCACGGACGGCTCCGGGCTGGTGGCCACCTGCACCGTCACTGTCATTAGTTTCTACACTGAAAGCTACGGCAGATTCTCCGTTAACATCAGAGAGGACGAGGACGATTACGTGCCAATGACCTGCAACATCACTGACTTCACAAACCACTTATGCGAGGTGTGTGTGAGTGCCTATATATATGATCCAGAAGAGGATTCCGAACCGCATTTCGACCGTGCCATCGAGATAGAGACCAGAGGCGAAATCACCATCCCCGACAAAGTGGTTTGGTGGAAGGATTATGGGACCTATCAGGTGACGCACATTGGCGACAACGCATTCCAGGATTGCCAATGGGTGACGTCGTTCAGCCTGCCCGAGGGCTTGCTGACCATCGGCAGGGAGGCGTTCTCGGGATGCTCGGGTGTGGAGACCGTCATCCTGCCCTCGACGCTGCTCAGCATCGACGTCAGAGCCTTCGAGCTCTGTGCGATGGTAAAGGATGTCTATCTGCCAGCCGCCACGCCGCCCGAGGTCAGTGAAACCGCTTTTAAATTCGGCAGAATGCTCGATATCGATAAAAACGACATCACCCCCACCCACGTGCTCCACGTGCCCGCTGCCAGTCTGAAGCTCTACAGGGAGCAGGCGTGGACCGCGTGGTTCGACAAGATCGTGCCCATCGACCCGGTTGAGGGCGACCTCGACGGCGACGGCGAGGTGACCATCTACGATGCCGAGCTCATCACGTACTACCTGTTCGGCGAGGTTCCCGCCGACTTCGACGTCGAAGCCGCCGACTTAAACCACGACGGCGTGGTGAACATCGCCGACGTCACGGTCGTCATACAGAAGATAGTCGAGTAACGACTGCTTTCGCTGCGATAGTGAATTACGTCACTCTGCCGCCTCCAGGTGCTGGCGCCGCACTTCGTCGGCCAGCTCCTGGGGGCGGACTACTTTCAGCCAGCGGCCGCGGCTCAGCAGGTGGGCAATGAAGTCGGCAGTGGGCCGCAGCGTCACCTCGAAGTCGGTATGGTCGTCGGTCTGGTCCACGATGTGCTGCGTGTGGTGCAGGGGCAGGTCCTGCATGGCATATTGCTCGCGGCCGAAGGCTCGCAGGACGATGCGCTGTGGCCGGCTGCCGTCGCCTACCACCACGCCGTAGCACTCTCCGAAGTAGTCTTCGGCATCGAAGTAGGGGTCGGCGTGGAATCGCTGCTTGGTCGTCGTGAGTCGCCTGATGCGGTCGAGGGCGAAGACGCGGAACGATCCTCCCGTTCGCGCCAGCAGGTACCATCGCCGCTGAAACAGTTTCAGGCAGTAAGGCTCCGCGGTGTAGTCGTGCTCCTCGGCCCGCTGGTAGCCCTGGTAGCCAATCCTCACGGTCAGGCTTGTGCGCATGGCGCTGATGAGCTGTTCCAGCAGCCGGCTGTCGGCTCCGACGTCCTCTAAGAGAATGCGGTGCTGCATACCGAGGCTCTCGCTGAGCAGGTTGCCCACGGTGAGCGTCGAGAGCAGCCAGTTCTGCACGCTGTTCTCGCTGAGCACGTGCTCGTTGCCTATGTAGTATCGGTATCCGGCTCGGGTGTCGCATTCAATGTAGAGTCCGAACATCTCCTCGACGGCCTGCTTGTGGCGCAGGAAGGTGTTGCGCGCCATGGGCACGCCGCCGCTCATCTCCGTCTCCGTCCAGCGCTCGTTCAGTTCGGCGAGCGTCAGCCCGTGCGGGCTTCGGCTGATGGTGTTCACCAGCCAGATGTATTCCCTGAATTTCTGTGGCAGTTTCATCGTGGTGCAAAGGTAGTGTTTTTCGGCAAGAAATCATAGTGAATTATCCATAAATTAGGCTGTGGCGGCCAAATTTATGCTCTTTTCCGGCCATTAGGCACAAAAAAGGGCCAGGCTGCGCCACATTCTGGTGCAGCCTGGCGCTACCTTTGCACCCGGTAATTTACTTAGAGCCTATAGCAATGATGAGAAAAGACGAATTGAGAGAAATCCTGAGCCTGCTTGCCAGTGCAGGCGTGAGTCCACAGTTGTGTAACCATAAGCTGCGCGTGAGCGACTGTCCGGCCATGTGCGGCCTGCCCGCCGTGCCCGGCGACGACGGCGGCAGCGAGGGAATGCTCGTGCCCGAGGCCCTGCTGGGCTTAGACCCTGAGCTGTTCATCCCTGCCCGTGGCGACTCGATGGCCGGGGCGGGCTTCGCCGACGGCGACCTGCTGCGCGTGCGCCTGTCGCCGTCGGCCCGCGACGGCGACATCGTCGTGGCTTTGGTCGACGGTGCGGCCACGGTGAAGGTGCTGTTCAGCGACGTCGAGCAGCGCCGTTGGCTGGTGCCCTGCAACGAGCGCTACGATGCCATTCTGCTGACGCCCGACAGCAACGTGCGCATCCTGGGCACGGTGGTGGGTGTTGAGAAGCGCGTGGTGCGTGCCTCGTCGGCCGACTGTCTGAAGGCCATTCGTCGCACGGTGGCGCGTCGTGAGGAGCCGTCGCGGCCCACGTCGGCGAAGGCCGACGCTGCCATTGCTGCGGTGGCTCCCGAGGTGAGCAACGGTCGCCAGTGGTATGCCGTTTACCGTGCGCTGGCTGATTTGGACTGCACGCCGGAGGGCTGTTTCCGCGAGTTTGCCGACCGCGTAGCTCGTCTGGTTCCCACCCATCCCCACCTGCCCGTTGCCAAGGAGCTGGGTCGTCTGGCCGTTCAGAGTTTCCGCAAGCGTGTTGCTCTCTGGGATGCCTCCGATGCCCCTGTCAGCGGTCAGCGTTTTGCCGAGTACCGTCGTCTGGCTCATCTCTGCGCCTCATTGTTAGATTAAAGCCCATTTCAGTCCGTCCCCGTCCGCAGCCAGAAGGGTTCTACAAGAATTTGTGTGGGTGAGGCATACAGCGGATGTAGGGGCAGGCCCTGTGCCAGCCCGCACGCCCGACAGGGCGTTCATCCGCAGAACCCAATTGGCCCTTACGGGCCATCGGGCTGGCACGGGGGCCTGCCCCTACACTGGCGGTATCACCCACACGAAATCTCGCAGAACCGCCAGAAGAAATCCGCCGTCACAGCCGCATCCCTACACCTCGTTAACAGAATAAAGTCCGTTTCCGTCCGTGCCCGTCCGCTGCCAGAAGAACTCCGCCGTCAACCGCCGATGCCAGATTACAGTCCGTTTCCGTCCGCGCCCGTCCGCTGCCAGAAGAAATCCGCCGTCTGCCGCCGTTGCCAGAATATAGTCCGTTTCCGTCCGTGCCCGTCCGCTGCTGTAAGAATTCCGCGCCCGTCCGCTGCCAGAAGAAATCCGCCGTCTACCGCCGTTGCCAGATTATAGTCCGTTACAGTCCGTGCCCGTCCGCTGCTATAAGAATTCCGCCCCCGTCCGCTGCCGGAGGAAGTCCGCCCCCGTCCGCTGCCGCGCGTACCACCCCCGCCTGCCCTCGATAGCCCCGTGTGGGAAGTGGCATTGTCGCAGAGCCAGCGTGAGCTGCTTCAGGTTGGGCAGGTCGGCGGTGCGCACGTCCTTAGCCAGCTCCTTCAGGATGTCGGCGGCGCGCATGAAGAACTCCTTCTGGCGCGGTGCCGGCTCGAAGCGTGCCGTCAGCAAGTCCTCGGCCGTGGCGTGCTGGCGGTACAGCTCGTTGTGCAGCTCGAGAGCGGCCTCCTCGTCGCGGCTGAGATACCACGTTGCGCCGGCGTCGAGTTCGGCGACGGCCTGTCCGAAGAGAGCGGCGTAGTCGATGGGCGTGTCGGTGTCGATCGTACCCGTCAGTTCGCAGCAGAGGTATCGTCGCGAACCCGTGGGGTCGGTCAGCGGCTCGCGCTCGTTGGTCGTGGCAATGAACGAGGCCATGCGTGGCAGCATCAGATAGCTGTCGCTGCGCATCCGGCGCGTCTGCACGTCGTGCTCGGTGAGCACGCGCTTAATCTTGGCCTGCTCGCGCGTCGTCTTGGCGTTGTACTCGTCGATGTTGACCAGCAGCATACGGGTGAGTAGTCGTTCCACCTGCTCTGCTGAGTCGAGCTTGATGTCGTCGATGTAGAACTGTCGCAGTTCGCGTGGCAGCAGCAGCTTGCAGAATGTCGACTTATGCGTGCCCTGCGGGCCTATGAGCATGGGCACGAGGGCGTTGCCGTAGTCGCGGCTGCGCCGTTGCCACTGGGCCACCATGCCGAGGAACCAGCGGTGGAAGAAGTCGGGCCAGTCGGCGAACGTGGTGGGCACGCGGCGCGCCAGCCGTCCGATGTGGTCGGTCTGTCCGTCCCAGGGTGCGGTGTGGCTGAGGAAGTCGGCGATGGGGTCGTAGTCGGGAATCATGGTCGAGCGTGCGTAGAGCTCGATGTCGATGCTCCATGCCAAGCCCACCTTCTTCATCTGCTCGAAGGCGATGCGCCGCAGCTCGCGGTTGGTCAGCTGCTGCCATCCGCCGTCAAAACCCGGTGCCTTTTCGGCAAAACCCGCCGCCTTTTCAGCAAAACCCGGTGCCTTTTCCGCAGAAAGCGGCCGGAACTCCTCGGCCTGTTTCAGAATGTTAAAACGCAGGTCGTAGTGCTCGTTGAAAAACTTCTCGACACCCTTGGCAATAAGCTGTTTGGTGCGTCCGTTGACCGGTTGGCGACTTTCGACCTCTATTTTCTCCTCTCCCTGCTTAGGTGCAGGTTCAGGTGCCGGTTCGTGCTGCTGAAAGAGGAGATTCAGCAGCCATTGGCGTAAACTCTTCATCATAATAGTCCTTATTATAGTTGTTATTTGTACTTTTTATCCTACACTTCCTACACTTCCTACACCTAAAAAGATTCTGTAGGTGCAGGGAGTGTCGGAAGTGTCGGTTATCTCCTGCCATTCACAATCAGTGCGGCCATCTGGCGCAGGCGCCACCGCCGCTTGGCCTCAATGCCATAGAGCTGGTACTTGCACTGGCGGCACACGCGGCGTCGCGTGCCCGTGGCGTACTGTTCAAACTGTTCGTCGGGCAGTTCGCGCCCGCAACATCTGCATGTTCTCATTCGTCTGTTTTCATAAACAAAGATTGAAAAGATTTAAAAGATGGGCTGACGCGTTGAGCATGGCAAACTCTTTTTAATCTTTTAATCTTTGTTCGAAATACGTTTAGTAATCGTAAAAAAATAATTAGGTATGATATCTGAAACACAGAGGACACGGAGGACACAGAGAATAAATCCATTTAACAGGAGATTTCCGGGAGGAGGGTAGAGCCTCTTCACAGAGGGCTCACGCCGTTTTTCCCAATGCGTAGCCCTTCTCTGTAAAGTGCCTTAGGCACCTCTTGCCAAACTCTTTTTCATCAGCATTGTCCTCAGTGTTCTCTGTGTTGAAAATATTACCAAGTTGTTTTTTATCGATTACTAAGATCAATCTGCAAGGACGCGCCTCGGCGTCAAAAAGATGGTGAAGTTGTATTCCTAATTTCTCCAAGCCTCCCGTCCGGACGGGAGGCTTGGATTCTTCCGTCGGCGGCCTGCCCGTTAAACGGTGATGGCTTGGGTGTCGCGGGTGCATCATTCTTTCCTGTTTTTCCTACGTTTTTGTGCCCGTTTTTCTTTTTTGAGCGGATTTTTTCCTTATTTGGTCAGTATGTAATATGGTGAAGGCGGTATTCTTACTAACTTTGCTGCCAAAATCTAATTAACGAGATAAATTCATTAACTTAAAACAAAAATGCTTATGAAGAAATTTATTCTTTCCGGTTTGGCACTCCTGCTTGGAATGCTGACCACGCAAGCGCAAGATGTCACCGTGGTCGACAACATCAACGACTACACGGGTACCGAAGCCTATGTCTACAGCAAGGCCGACGGCAAGACCTACGCGCGGAACAATCTGGGAGCGTATGAGCTCTACGGTGTGTATGTAAAGACCAACACGCTGAACATTGCCGATCCGTCGGCAAAGCCCAAGGTGATTGACTACATCGCCACCGACGATGACAACAAAGCCTACATCAACACGGGCTATGTACACAAAGCCAACACCCGCGTGGTGGCCGACGTGATGATTACGCAGGCTGAGGGAAATGCAGACAAATGGAGGGCTGTTTTCGGCTCCCGTAAGGGTGGTGGCGGTGGTGCCACCAACGGCCTCGTCTATTTCTACCATAATGGTGAAAGCAGCCGTGGTATGTACAAGAGGAATGTGACAGAGTATGCCGGTGCAGACCAGAATCCCAAGACAGAGACTGTGCCTATCAACGATCGCATCACGATAGATGCCAACGGCCATGTGCTGTCGATTACCAAGTATGGCGAGTTGGAGGTCTTTTCCACCATCAAGACTCCAGACGAAGAGGAACTCTCCGAAGGTGTCAACCCGCTCTTCATCTTCGACCTTTCCTCGGGTGACGGCACTGCCGACGGCAGCCGCGCCAGGATGAAGCTCTACGGTTTCAAGATCTACGAGGACGATGTGCTGGTCAAGGACTACGAGCCTGTCGTAAATTCTGAGGGCAAGGGCGGTCTGCATGAGAAGAAGACAGACACGTACCTCTACTCTGCCGACGCCAACGCTGATTTCCTCCTCAGCCCCGACGCTACCGACAAGCTGCAGCCTGGCATCCCTGTCTATCCCGGCAAGATGGTGCTGAACACCACCGAGGGCAAGGTCTATAAGTACGACGCCGCACAAAAGAAATTCGTGCTCAGTGGCAGTGGCGAGCGCACGCTGGGTGGCGAGATTGCCAACAGCGACTATAAGAACATGAAGAACTGGAACTGCCCCAACGACCACTGGCAGAGCGTTTTCGATGGAGGCAACAACATCCAGTGGAACGAGGCAACACAGACCAACACCTTCGACCCCTACGTGGGTACTGGCGGTTGGGAGCCTCTGCGCTATGTATTCAATAACGACTACAAGGTCACCTTCAACTACAGCACTGGTGGCTGGAAAACATGGTCCAATGACGGTGCAGGCGGCGGCGAAGTGGACTCGCCCGTCATCATGCCATTCAAGATTATCGACCGCGAAAAAATTGACGAGAACAACGGCCACTTCGGCACTGATGCCGGATGGATCAACGGTGCTAAGCTGACTCCCGACGCACAGAACGACACACCTGTATCCGTGGACTTCAACACTCCCACTGGCATTGCTACATTCATC
>CAJOLE010000145.1 GCA_905235325.1 uncultured Prevotella sp.
CAGGTCGAAGAGTATCTTTTCCGTTTCAGTCTCAGGAAGAACGATTTCCTCAGCCTTTACTTCCGGTTCAGGCAGTGCTTTGGTGTTCACCTTGCCGTTTGGGGTCAGCGGCATTTCCTTCAGTTGCAGGTACGCCGTGGGCACCATGTACTGTGTCAGGCTCTTCGATATTTCCGCCTTCAGGCCGTCGGGTGCTATCTCGCGGTCGGCGGTGTAGTAGGCACAGAGATGTTCCTTGCCATTTAGCTTGCGAATCATGATGACCACCTTCTTCATGCCTTCCACCTTCAGCATGACGTTCTCAATCTCGCCCAGTTCGATGCGCAGGCCGCGCAGCTTGATCTGATGGTCAGTGCGTCCAAGGATGATGACATTGCCGTCAGGCAGCCACTTGGCATAGTCACCCGACTTATAGATGCGCTCCCCGTGATAGTCGATGAAGCGCTCACGCGTCATCTCGTCGAGGTTGTTGTAGCCACGGGCCACTCCTCGACCGCCGATATACAACTCGCCCACCACGCCAGCGGGCAGTTCGTTGCCGTCGCTATCGACGATAAACTCCTTGACGTTCAGTTGTGGCTTGCCGACAGTCACCAGCGGGGCATTCGTCAACTCGGCATTGTTGGAGGCCACAGTAATCTCCGTAGGTCCGTAGCAGTTGAAGATGCGGGCCTTGGTCACACTGCGCATGAGCGACAGCAGCTGGTCGGAGAACTTCTCGCCGCCGGCGCGGCAGATATTCACCTTGGCAATAGCATCGCAGAAGTCGGAGCTTGTGAGCCAGGTCATCCAGCGCGACGGTGTGCCACTGACCATGTTGATCTGTTGTTCATTGATGAGGTGTGCCAGGTCGAGCGGGTTGTTGGCTTGTTCCTCGTTGGCGAGAATCAGGGTCTTGCCATTATAGTAGCACATGCCGATGTCCTGAAGGGCGGCATCAAATGAGATGGTGGTGACGCTCAGTATGCGTTTGGCATCGGTCAGTACGGCATTGGCGAAGACATTGGCGGGATGGCCGTAGAGATAGTTGCAGATGCCTTTATGGCGCAGCATCACGCCCTTCGGGCGACCCGTGGAGCCACTAGTATATATAAGGTACGCGAGGTCGTCGGGAGTTATGTTTGTTGCGACACTGTCGCAACAGACGGGACTGGCGAGGAGGGTTTCAACGTCGATGGCGTTGTCGGCAGGAACCGTGTCGAGGCGGTCGGCAGTGGTGATGATGTAGCGGGCCTCGCTGTCTTCAAGGATGAGCTTGATGCGGTCTGCGGGATATTCCGGGTCGCATGGTATATAGGCAGCTCCGGCTTTCAGCACACCGAAGAGTGAGAGTATCAGGCGGCTGGTGCGCGGCAGCAGCAGTGCCACGCGGTCGCACTCCTGGACACCACGCTGGCGCAAGCCATTGGCAATGCGGTTGGTCACTTCGTCCATCTCACGATAGGTGAACTTGGCATCGCAAGCCACCAATGCCTCGTGGTCAGGTTGCGTCTCGGCGAAGTGAGCGATACACTCGTGGAAGAACTTGAACGGAGCGTCGTCCGTAGCCGTCTGGCGAAGCCCCTTGAGTTCCTCCTCCTGGTTCTGGCTGACGATGGAGAGTCGGCAAACCTTGAGCTGCGGCTGTGTCACCATGCGTTCGGCTACGGCTACGATGCTCTCGGCCAGTGCCGTACCCAGGCGGGCGGAGTAGAGCGAGTCGTCGTACTCTACCACCACGCCCCGGGCTTCTATCTTGATGTTGATCTTGAACATCGGGACTTTCAGGTCGAGCAATTCCTGACGGACGGGCTTCCCGCCGAAGGTGTACTGTGACAGCACACCAACCTGATAGGCGTAGGCGATGGCAGGATTGAAACCATAGTCGGCAGCGATGCGGGCGAAGGGATAATCCTCATGTTGCAGGGTCTCTACGACGTTGTTGCTGGTCGTGCGCAGGAACTCGCCGACGGTGACGTCGCTGATGTTGATGCCGAGGGCCAGCGTGTTGACAAACATACCTGCTGTTTCGGCTATCTTCAAGTTGGAGCGGCCACTGCTGACGGTGCAGAGATAAATCTCGCGGTTGTTGGTGTAGCGCGAGACGACATAACCCGTGGCAGCAAGCAGCAACTGCGCCGGTGTGATGTGAGCGGAGAGGTGGGCATTGAGCGTTGAGAGATGGGCGTTCAAAGTCTCAAACGGGATGGGGCAGACCGCCTCGCCAATGACACCCTGTACGGGTTCACCGTTTTTCTCACGGCGGGGATACAGGTCGGCGGGAATCTCGGTGGCTCCCTCGCAGGTCTGCAGCTTCTCGGCAAAGAACTGCTGGGATGCCCTGAAAGCATCAGAGTCCTCAGCCTTCTGCTGGTCGGCCACGAAATCGAAATAGGTGTAGCTTTCCTTCTCGATGGGGGAACCATCGAGCACAAGACCTATCTGGCGGATGAGCAAATCAGCGGAACCGCCGTCGAACACTAGGTGATGGACATCCATCAACAGATGGACACCGCTTTCAGTCCTGACCACCTCAAAGCGGTAGAGCGGTGCCCGCTGGATATTGAACGGACGCACAAACTCTCTCTTATATTCAGCCAAAGCCTTGTCGCTCATAGCCGTGACGGGAACGTCGACAGGCACAGAGCCTGCCAAAGTCTGCACGACGGCATCGCCCTCTGTGGTGAAGTGTACGCTCATCTCGGGATGAGACTCTACGACCTGCTTGACGGCAGAGGCCAGATGGTCGGCCTCGACACCATCAGGATAGCTGAGCATACAGGCCGTATTATAGACAGTAGTCAGGGGATTCTTCAGACACTCGAAATAAACGCCGGTCTGGGCGTATGAGAGCGGAACGCTCGTCGGCTCTTTATCACCTTGTGCAGCAGCAGCCTCACCGCTCATCTCTTTTCCCTTCTCACGGAGTATCTCGCTCTCCATACGCTCAACGGTAGCCTCCTTGACCAGTGCTTTCGAATCGAGGGTCACACCATAGCGCTTATACACCTGTACTGCCAACTTGATGGCCGACACCGAGGTGAGGCCGGCAAACAGCAACGGCGTGTCGATGCCAAAGTCCGTGGTGCCTATTTCCTTGGCCACAATCTCGTGCAGTTCACGCTGCATGTCGGTCTCCGGCTGCCGGAGTTCGCCCGACGACAGGCGCGAAGCACTGCGGGAAGGCTTGGGCAGTCTGTTGCGGTCCACCTTGCCGTTAAAGTTGCGCGGTATCTCGTCAATCTGCATCACCACCTCGGGCACCATATAGGCAGGCTTTAGGTTGGCCACATGTTGTCTGATGGCCTCACTGTCCAGTTCGCCCTCGCCCGTGACGTATGCCACGATATAGGTGCCGTTCAGTGTGTCGACAGCCGACTGTAGGGTGGCACTTGTCACCCCCGGACAGGTAAGGACGCAAGCCTCTACCTCGCGCAGTTCCACGCGGAAGCCACGTATCTTTACCAGTCCGTCGCGACGTCCGGCAAACAGCAGGTTGCCTTCGGCATCGCGGCGCACGAAGTCACCCGTACGGAAGCATCGTGCATAATCAGGTTCGTCGGTGACAAACGGGTTTTCGACAAAGACATCGGCCGTCAGTTCGGGATGGTTCAGATAGCCACGGCAGAGCTGCGGGCCACTGAGCCACAATTCGCCAGCCTCACCGTCGGCCACAAGTTTGCCGTCCTCGCCGACTATATACAGACGGAAAGTGCCGGGAGCCTGACCGATGGGTACGTTGGCCTCGCCCCCTTTGACGACATAGCAGGTAATCATGCCACAACATTCTGACGAGCCATAGATGTTCAGGAATGTGAGTCCGGATGATGGTGTGACAGGGTTCAGCTTCTCGCCGCCGACGGAGAGGAAGCGCAGCGTCGGACAGTCGTACATGGTGACAAACTCACGCCCCGTCATGGTGCTCATGATGATGTGGGTGATGGCGTTGTCGTTGATGAACTGCGCCAGACGGACAAAGTCGAACCTCACGTCCTCGGGGATGATATAGAGCGTTGCTCCGGCAGTAAGCGTGCCGTAGATGTCATGCACCGTGGGAATAAACGAAAAGCTGACGAAAGATGCCACGCGGCAGTTGCTGTCGATGCCCATGGTGCTCCTGGTCTCTTCCGCATTGTAGTAGATGTTCCCTTGTTCTATCATGCAGCCCTTAGGCTGT
>CAJOLE010000146.1 GCA_905235325.1 uncultured Prevotella sp.
TGCGGTGCAGGGCAAGTTGGTCGTTCTTTTCCATACAATACTTAATTTGGGTGCAAAGATACTAAATATTTCATAATAGGCCAACCGCTATTCACAATAATTTATTAACTTTGCACCCAAATAACGAAAAGATAGCACGATGAAGATACTGAAATGGGGATTCATAGGCTGTGGCGAGGTGTGCGAGCTGAAGAGCGGACCCGCCTTCGACGATGTGGAGGGGTCGAGTGTCGTCGCCGTCATGAGCCGCACTGAGGCAAAGGCACGCTCGTATGCTGAGCGTCACGGCGTGCCCCGCTGGTACACCGATGCACAGAAGCTCATCGACGATCCCGAGGTGAACGCCATCTATGTGGCCACGCCGCCGTCGAGCCATGCCACGTTTGCCATCATGTCGATGCGGGCAGGCAAGCCCGTCTACGTCGAGAAACCGCTGGCGTCCACCTACGACGACTGTGCGCGCATCAATTACGTGAGCGAGCAGACCGGCGTGCCCTGCTTCGTAGCCTACTATCGCCGCTATCTGCCTTATTTCCAGCGGGTGAAGGACATCGTCAGCCAGAAGGTCATCGGCGAGTCGGTCAACGTGCAGGTGCGCTTTGCCGTGCCGCCGCGCAATCTCGACTATGCCCACCCTGAGACGCTGCCTTGGCGGCTGCAGCCCGACATCAGCGGAGGCGGCTATTTCTACGACCTTGCCCCGCACCAGATAGACCTGCTGCAGCACATCTTCGGCGTCATCCTCGAGGCGCGGGGCATCTGTGCCAACCGCGGCCACCTCTACTCGGCAGAGGACAGCGTCAGTGCCGTCTTCCGCTTCGAGAACGGGCTGACGGGCAGCGGCTCCTGGAGCTTCGTCGCACATGAGTCGGCACGCACCGACCGCATCCTCATCATCGGCACGCAAGGCTCGATGTCGTTCTCCGTGTTCGACTATAAGCCCATCGAGCTGCACACCAGCCAGGGGACGCAGCACATCGAAGTGCCCAACCCGCCCTACGTGCAGTTCCCCATCATCAAGAATGTCATCGAACATCTGCAGGGCTTCGGCGTGTGTCAGTGTACGAGCACGTCGGCCACTCCTACCAACTGGGTGCTCGACCGCATCTTAGGCAAGCTATAGCCGTATGAGACATCTGCTGCTGCCGATGGCCATCTTCTTGCTGCTGCCTGTGCTCATGCTGGCTGAGGAGCCTGACACCATCCCTCACCGCCATAAGATGACGGCAGTACGGCGCACGGTACGAGGCTTCGACCGCCTCGACACGGCCTATATCGAGCCGCAGCATTATATCTATACCGTTATGTTGCAGGCAACGAACAACTACGACCGGTTCACACTGCGAAGCGCAGGGCCTGACGTGCAGTCGGTGACGTTCTCGCCCGATATGAATCTGCGGCTTGGACCGTACTTCGCCTGGAAATGGTTCTTCCTCGGCTATACCTTCGAGCTGGGCAACGTCAACCTGGCGCGCATCAAGCAGCAGCTCGACTTCAGCATCTACAGCTCGCAGGTGGGCGTCGACATCTTCTACCGTCGCACGGGCAACGACTACAAGCTGCGCGATGCCCGTCTGGGCACCGGCGTCGACACCTCCCCGCTTGAGGGGAAGCCCTTCGACGGCATCAAGGCCGGCATCACCGGGTTCAATGCCTACTACATCTTCAATCACGGACGCTTCTCCTATCCTGCCGCCTTCAGCCAGAGCACCCAGCAGAAGGTCAGCTGCGGGTCGTGGATGGCAGGGCTGGGCTACACGAAGAACTCGTTGGAGGTGGACTACGAGCGGCTGCAGCGCCTCGTCGACAGCTCGCTGGGCCGCTATACCGTGACACTCGACTCCGGACTGATGTTCCACAAGGTCAGCTACCACGACTTCAGCATCTCCGGCGGCTATGCCTACAACTGGGTGTTCAGCAGGAACTGGCTCTTCGGGGCAAGCCTGCAGGCTGCACTGGCCTACAAGAAGAGTGAGGGCGACGTAGCGGGAGACGACAGCCAGGGCTTCGACTTTGCCAATGTAAACCTCGATGGAGTCGGACGTTTCGGCATCGTCTACAACAATATGCGATGGTACTCCGGAGCGAGCATCATCGTCCATTCGAACAACTATCGTAAGCCACGCTTCAGAGCCAACAACATCTTCGGCTCGATGAACCTGTACGTAGGCTATAATTTCGGACTGAAAAAGAGATACAGAAAAGAACAATGAAACGCAACATCCTCTCACTCCTCGCAGCGCTGCTGTGCTGCCTCGGAGCCACGGCACAGATGCCCCGCTGCCACTACACCGCCGCCGACAGCATACTCGTCGAGCAGCTCCTCCGGTCGGGAAAGACCGACGTACTCTACTACGCCCGTCAGTTCCTGGGACGGCCATACGTCGGACAGACCCTCGAGCTGTACCCCGACGACGAGCGGCTGGTGCTGAACACACGCGAGCTCGACTGCACCACCTACGTCGACGTGGTGGCCGCGCTGACGCTCTGTGCCCGTCGCGGCGAGCAGACGTTCGCGCAGTTCGTCAGACAGCTGCACGACCAGCGCTACTGGGACGGCAAATGCAACGGCTATCCCAGCCGCATCCACTATTTCAGCGACTGGATACGCGACAACACCCGCCTCGGATTCGCTACCGAGGTGCAGCAGCCACAGCCGCCGTTCACGGCAGTGCAGACCGTCAGCGTAGGTTACATGACTGCACATCCCGTTGCCTACGTCGCCCTCAGCCGACATCCCGAGTTCCTTCCTGCCATCCGGCGACAGGAGGAAGACCTCACGGGACGTCGCTTCCGCTATATCCCGACGTCGCAGGTCAGCCCCACCGCAGCACTCCGCCAGGCTGTCAGCGATGGCGACATCATCTGCATCGTCACATCCGCTGCCGGTCTCGACATCGCCCATCTCGGCATCGCCGTCTGGCACTCCGACGGCCTTCACATGATCGACGCGTCGAGCAAGCACAAGAAAGTTGTAGAGGAGACCGTCACCATGCGACAGTATCTCGAGGGGCGCAAGAACGCCCTCGGCATACGCGTCGTCAGGCTCAGCGGACAGTGATGTGGAAGCAGGGCTGCTTCACCTCGTACTTGATGTAGCAGCGGCCCTCGCGGCGCAGGTCGTCGAGCACCTCGCTCAGCACGAACTTCAGCTTGTCGTCGGGCACCTTACGGCGTGTCACCGCAGCGTACACGTTGTAGTTGATGTCGAACGTCGTGCCATACAGGTGGCACGACTGCTCCGTGGCGTTGTGGTTGGAGCGGCGCAGGCGCGTCACGTCCTCCTCCGTACGCAGCACGCTGCTCACCACGATGCGGTGCAGCGGCAGGCCCTTCACCTGCAGGCTGTCGAAGAACGCACGCCCGATGTCCTGCAGCAGGATCGAGGCACGGGGCACTAAGTAGGGGATGCTCGCGTCAAGCCGTGCCACGTCGTAGTAGGGGTTGCTGCCAACGTACACCAGCTCGCCCATCCGCTTCTCCGCGTCCTTGCGGTCTCTCACGGGTGTCACGCCCCACCTGCGTGCCGCCTCTAATTGCACGTGGTTGCTGTCGGGGAATGCCTCGGCGTAGCTCCTCACGCTCACGATGGGGTGGGGAGGCTCTCCGGGCCTGACGTATCGGGTGCCTTCGGTAGCCTTGCTCAGCACGGGTGCCGTAGCGACGCTATCCGTCGAGTCCGTCGCCTGCTCTGCCTGCCTGTCGCCTGTCGCTTTCTCCTTTCCGGCGATGCCGGGGAAGGCACAGCGCACCAGCGCCAGCACGATGATGATGCAGCCTACGGCCTGCACATAGCGGTGTTTCAGTCGTTTCGTTGCCATTTCGTTTGCAAAGGTACGAATAAGCGAGCGAAATCGGAAAGAAAATCACAATTTTCTTTTCGTAAGTCATCTATTTGGCTATTAACGGAAGCCCCCGGCAGAACAGACGCTCTGCCGGGGGACTTGCTGTCGCAGGGGCGATGGACTACCAGTCCTCTTCCTCATCCTCGTCGTCCCAGAGGTCGGTGCGGCGGGAGAACTGCGAACCGGTGCTCGCGGTGAGAATCGAGACGCTGTCCATATTGTCGTTCAGGCCGATCTTTACTATCGTTGCCTGTGGCTGCTGATATGTTTTCTTGTTCATAACCGTTGAAGTGTTTAGCGTTTGACCATTTTCTTTCCGTTCACGATGTAGAGACCCTTCTGCGGCTCGCTGACGCGGCGGCCCTGCAGGTCGTAGGCTTCACCCTCGGCGGTCTGTCCGGTTACGCTGCTGATGCCAGTCTCCTCATTGCCGACGATGCTGATGCTACGTACACCAGCACCCTTTATCACGAGGAATGCCTTGCGTGCACCGAGTGTCTCGCCCGTGTAACGATAGAAGCCCAGCTCTTCGCCCTTGCTGGCAAGTGTGTAGACCGTGCCCTCGATGTTGGATGTTGATATTTCTCGCTGCGTGTAGGACGTTGGTGCTGAAGTCACCCGTTCCCGTTTCCGTACTGGTATAAAGCATCGGTTCTCCCGTAGTCGATTTCATGATCACGGCCTGTCCGCGGGGCACAATCTTATCCGTCACCTCGTTCAGCGTGAGCTCCGTCCCTTCAGCGTTCAACGTGGCGGTATAGACGGTAGTGTGCCAGTCGGCCTTCACGTTGCGCACGTCGGTGTAGTACGTCCACCAGTAGTTGCCGCCCACTTTGTTGGCCTTCTCCGTCTTTGCGGTAAAGTATCCGCCGTCGCCGTCGGCGACGGGCTTGGCGTAGGAGGCATCGAGGTTACTACTGTTAAAGCCTGCCAGTTTGCTGCAACCAGAAAACATGTCATTGCTATTTGAACAGCTCCAAGTGTCGTTACAGAAGATGTCCTCCAGGCCGGAGCAGTTGGAGAACATACTTACCATGCTCGTCACGTTCCCCGTGTCGAAGTTGCTCACGTCGAGGCTTGTCAGGCTCTGGCAGACTCCAAACATGCCGCTCATGTCCGTCACGTTGTTGGTCTTGAAACTGCTCAGGTCGAGGCTCGTCAGGCTGTAGCAGTACTTGAACATTGCGATCATGTCCGTCACGTTGTCGGTCTTGAAACCGCTCAGGTCAAGGCTCGTCAGACCGGAGCCAAGGAACATGCCGCCCATGTCCGTTACGTTTTCAGTGTTGAAGTTGCTCAGGTCGAGGCTCTCCAGACTGTCGCAGCCAGAGAACATGAAGAACATGTTCGTCACGTTCTCGGTCTTGAAACTGCTCACGTCGAGGTGCGTCAGACTCTTGCAGTCAGAGAACATGCTGCTCATGTCCGTCACGTTGTCGGTCTTGAAGCCGCTCACATCGAGGCTCGTCAAGCTACGGCAGCCAGCGAACATGTTACTCATGCTCATCACGTTGTCGGTCTTGAGGTTCTTAATACCTAAAATGGTAGTAAGATTGTTGCAGGTATAGAACCAACAGGCAGTGCTGGTGAGCGACGTGCAGTCGGCAAAGGAGTCGTCGAACACTACGGTGGTGATGCTTTCGCGTTGTGGATACCAACTCGTGTTTGGTTGATAAGTGTTGTAATCGTACTCAAACGGCCCGACGCTCATGCCGCCGCGCTCGGCCATCTGCGTGTCGTAGTAGAAGGTGAACACGCTGTTGTCGTCGCTCAGTACGGCGTAAGGTTCCTGAGCCATTGCGCCCTGCACCACTCCCATGAGTAGGAGCAAGACGGAAAGAAATTTCTTTGTCATTGTTTGTTTTGATGTTTTGAGAATAAGAAAAGGCGTGCAACCATCCGATGCTTATTCTCTATACTGGTTACCGGCAAGTGACCTTACGCAGAACAAGCAAAAATAGTTCACGCCCCATCGAGCGTGAACCTTCCGAACTACTTGCTCTCTGCGTGAATATTTGCCGGTATTCGTATAGAGAGACAAGAGCAGAAAGCTCAATTATCTATAAAGTACGAACGGGAGCGACGCACAATCCCTTAGTTAATAATGAATTGTTTGGTCAGTCTCCTGTTTGGGAGTGGGGGCACCTCGTGCCCGCTACGCCTCCCTGATGTTCATCTGTACTGCCTGTTTCTTCTCTAAACTATTTAGTGGGTTCCACACTTGGTGGATTATTGCCTTTTGTAGCTATAAGTTTCCCTGTTCGCAGCCAGAAGTAACGTGTCCTCACGTCACATCCTGCACGGATTGTCACGTGAGGACACGTGACCTCCTACTTGGACGTTGCAAATTTAGTGATTTTCCCTGAGACTGACAAGAAAACAGGCGGAAACTTTTGCTGTTAGGAAACTTTTGCGTATCTTTGCCGAAAAATAGCGAACACGATGGAACAGCAGACTACACGAGAGCAGCAGAAGCCGCGCCGCCTGCCCTACGGCATGCAGAACTGGGAGGACGTGCGCCTCTGCAACTACTATTATGTAGACAAGACCCGATTCATCCCCGAGATAGAGGAGGCCAACCACTATTTCTTCTTCATCCGCCCGCGACGCTTCGGCAAGTCGCTGCTGATGAACATGCTGCGGCAGTACTACGACGTGAAC
>CAJOLE010000147.1 GCA_905235325.1 uncultured Prevotella sp.
GAACGGAACAGCCTGCGCTTAGGCTACAGCCGCACGTCGCAGGACATACACGCCATCAGCGCCGGCACCATGTCGATGCCCTTCGACCGCTACACCATGTCAAGCAACATCGTGGCTCCCGAGCGCGCCGACCAGGTGGCACTGGGCTGGACGGGCATCACGCACGGCGGCGACTACGACTTCTCGGCCGAGACCTACTACAAGCATATCAGCAACGTCTACGACTACCGCGACGGCAAGTCGCCCTTCTCCGAAATCGAGATTGAGCGCCTGCTCCTCGGCGGCAAGGGGCGCGCCTACGGCCTGGAGCTCTGCGCCCACAAGAACACGGGACGGATCACGGGATGGCTGTCGTACACGCTGTCGTGGTCGGAGAACAAGATCGAGGGCATCAACCAGAACCGATGGTACACCGCCGCCAACGACCGCCGCCACGACATCGCCCTCGTGGGCATCTACCAGCTCACGCCGGCCTGGGAACTCTCGGGCACCTGGCGCTACAACACGGGGCAGGCCCTGACGGCCCCCAGCGCGAAATACGAGGTGGACGGCACCACGTTCTACTACTATGCCGAGCGCAACGGCTACCGCGCCCCGGCCTACCACCGCCTCGACCTCAGCGCCACCCACACCAAGAAGCTGCGCCGCGCCACCCGCATCTGGGCATTCGGGCTCTACAACGCCTACCGCCACTACAACCCCTACATCATCCGCTTCGAGAACGACGACGAGAAGCCCACGGGCACCAAGGCCATGCAGACCTCGCTCTTCGGCATCATACCGTCGGTGTCGTTCGCCCTGAAATACTGACATGAGCATGAGAAAGTTACTGTATATTATAATAGGTATTACGGCACTGGCCGCCTGCGAGAAGGAGATAGACTTCGACTACAACGAGGTGGAGCCCATCGTCATGATAGAAGGCCGCGTGACCAACGAGGGCATGGAGGTCGTCGTCACGCGCTCGCGCTCAGTCTACGACCCCGTGAAGCCCTCAGGACTGCGCGGAGCCGAGGTCGTCGTCAGCGCCGACGGACAGCAGGAGCGCCTGGCCTACGACGAGGCTACGGGCAGCTACCGCTCGCCTGTGCATGGCCGGCCCGGCACGACCTACCGCCTGACGGTCGACTTCGAGGGCCGCCACTACGAGGCCACGTCGTTCATGCACCCGTCGGCCCCCTTCATCTCGGCAGAGTTTCTCTGGCAGCCCATCAACAAGGAGCGCATACTGGCCTACGAGATATGGGCCACCGACCCTGAGCCCGACGTGCGCAACCACTACTGGTACCGCATGGACCGCACGCTCCACCATCCGCACTTCGCCAACAAGACCACCCACGACGCCTATCGCTGGAACGTCTTCGACGACCGCGGATGCCCTCCGGGGCGCGTCTACCGCGACGTGATGTGCATGAGCGAGCAGACAGCCGAGGACGACAAGGAGGACGACTGGGACGACATCCTCTACGAGGGCGACACCATCACCATGCGCCTCATGGTCGTCGACGAGCCCACCTACGACTACCTGCGCTCGCTCAGCACGGGGCAGCGTAACGGTGCCAACCCCGTCGGCAACATCAAGGGCGACCCCTGCTTAGGCTACTTCACGGCAGCCAGCGTCACCTACGCCGACACCCTTGTGTTCAGCTACGACGGCATACGCACAGCAAGATGAATAAGTAAACCTAAAAGTTATAAAATGATGAGCAACATTGACAGACGGCAATTCCTGAAGCGGCTGGGCATGACCATGGGGTCGGCAGCCGCCATGATGGCCTTGGAGCCATTGAAGGCTTTGGCTGATGACAACACGAAACCATCGGCAGCAGCCCCAGACAACCGCATGACCTACCGCGTACAGCACGGCTCGGGCGAGCAGATCTCCCTGCTCGGGCTGGGCATGATGCGTATGCCGCGTGACAACCAGGAGCTGGTGAACCAGATAGTGGACTACGCCCTGGCCCACGGCATCAACTACTTCGACACGGCACCGATGTACGGCGGCGGGCGCAACGAGGGCATCACCGGCGCAGCCCTGAGCCGCCATCCGCGCGAGAAGTACTACGTGGCCACGAAGATGTCGAACTACGACGAGCGCACGTGGTCGTTCGAGGAGTCGAAGAAGATCTATGAGAAGTCATTCAGCGAGCTGCGCGTCGACTACATCGACTACTACCTGCTGCACGGCATCGGGCTGGGCGGCATGCACAACTTTGAGGGGCGGTTCATCGACAACGGCTTCCTCGACTTTCTCGTGAAGGAGCGCGAGGCAGGGCGCATACGCCACCTCGGCTTCTCCTACCACGGCGACGTGAGCGTGTTCGACTGGCTCGTGGACCGCACCGAGGAGTACCACTGGGACTTCGCGCAGATACAGATGAACTATCTCGACTGGCGTCACGCCTCGCTCAACAAGAGAGGTTTCAAGCAGGATGCCGACGCGGAATACCTCTACGACAAGCTCGACAAGGCGGGCATACAGGTCGTAGTGATGGAACCCCTGCGCGGCAGTGCCCTCACACGCATACCCGATGAGTATGCCAAGCAGCTGAAGGCCCTGCGCCCCGACGACACGATGGCCGAGTGGGCCTTCCGCTGGGTGGGCAGCCACCCCAACATCCTGACCACGCTGAGCGGCATGAACCAGATGGTGTTCATCGAGGAGAACGTCAAGACCTTCGCGCCCCTCGACACCTGCACCGACAAGGAGAACGAACTCTTGGAGAAGATTGCCGACGGCATGGCGGGCATCCCCACCATCCCCTGCACCACCTGCGCCTACTGTATGCCCTGCCCCTACGGCGTGGACATACCCGGCAACTTCGCCTTCTACAACGAGGCCATGCACAGCCACCAGCTGCCCCTGCCCGAGACGTCGGCACCCGACTATGCCGAGCGCCAGGCAGCCTTTGCCGATGCCTACCGTGCCGCCATCCCCGACGGGAAGCGTGCCAGCCTGTGCGTCGACTGCGAGGCCTGCCTCTCGAAGTGTCCGCAGCAGATACGCATACCCAACCAGATGGGCCGCATCGTCAGCCTGCTGAGAAAGAAGTGATATAAATTTAGGTGTACGAAAACAGCCCATTTCGGCTAATAATATATAAAAAGGTATAGGGAAATGGCCGCAATCTGAAAAAGAATTTGTAACTTTGTCACCGCAAACCATAAAAGAGAGACATATATGCAGACAGTAGCAACATCAGAAAACGTCATGCTCTCGTTGCCATGCGGCGACATGAGCCTGCTTCGCAGCCTGTCGAAGAAGATGGGTTGGACGATACATCGGCAGCGCAAGAGCGGCATTGAGAAGGGGCTAGAGGACATTCGCAAGGGAAATGTCTATCACGCCAAGAACTCAGAAGACCTCATCAAGCAAATACTGGGCTGACTGATGTACGAGGTAATCTATACCGGCCAGTTCCGCCGCTCGCTGAAACTCTGTGCCCGTCGTGGCCTGAACATTCAGGATTTCACGACGGTGCTTGACATCTTGCAGGAGAAGGGAGAACTCCCCGAGCAGTACTGTCCTCATAAGCTGCAAGGGAAATACAAGGGCTGCTGGGAATGTCACATCAATCCAGACTGGCTCCTGATATGGAGACAGAATGACAGACAGTTGCAGTTGATACTCGTCGATACGGGGACTCATTCTGATTTGTTCTAAACCTCGTTTCCGAATAAGCGGTCTTTCTTTCACTGTCGCGGGGTCTTCAGGCGATGAGCGACCGATAATATATTATAGATGAGATTCTGCAAGAAGGATAAAGAAAGGAGCTGACCTTTCTTGGAACAAAACTTTTCGTTTGAACAATTTTTCCGCTGTTACGGCAACGGAAATGACGGGGAATCGTCGTACCTTTGCCGCTGGAAAGTAAGTTGAACCAGTAAAAATAAATATTGTTATGAAACAGATTATTTTATCAGCCATGGCCGTGCTGCTCTCGTCGAGCGTGTGCATGGCTCAGAACGTGAAACTGCCTGCCCCCGCCAAGACGGGAGGCAAGAGCGTAGTGGAAGCCCTCTG
>CAJOLE010000148.1 GCA_905235325.1 uncultured Prevotella sp.
ATTCTTCAGGGCGGTGTTGTCGAGCAGTTTGTTACCTCTCAGGAAAATGCTACCCTTACAGGTTATATCCATGTGGGTGGAAATGTCTGGTTCAAGGAGTTTAACAATGGTTGCCACTCTAATGGGTATAAAATAACTAAGCATATCCCCATTTCCGTCACCGGTGGCGACTACGACAAGTTCTACCTCTCGGGTGTATATCAGGCTCACACGGATGATTACGCCACGGACAACAGTGCCGAGTGCTACATCAGCGGCGGTCGCTTCGGCGAGGTGGCTGGAGCCGGACAGGAGCAAATCAAGGGCAATGTCTATTGGCAGATCTATAATGCCGACATCAAGAATTTCTACGGCGGCGGCATCAATGCTGCCCAACCGATTACGGGCAATGTCACGACGAACATCTTTAACAGCAACGTGGACGTGTTCTGCGGCGGCCCGAAGTTCGGCGACATGGCTACAGACAAGACGGTCACCACCGCCGCCAACGGCACCACCTTCGGCATCTTCTTCGGTGCAGGATATGGCGGAACATCATATAACCGTGTCAGAAGAGCAGAACTCACGAATTCCTTCAACTATGATTGGAATGGCTCGAGAAATTCTCACTATAACAGAAAGTACGATGGAGGGAACAAAGGCATCGCTACGAGTTACGAGTATGAGTTCTTTGCATACGCGGGCTTTAGTAATTCGAACAACAACGTAGCCCGCTTCTATGTGAACTACGCCTCGCTGTCGCTTGCCACCACGCACGACGTGACGAGCACGCTGACGGGCTGCAACATTACGAAAAACTTCTACGGCGGCGGCAACGTGGGAAAGGTAAGCGGTGACGTCACCTCCACGCTGACTAACTGCACCGTCGGCGGCGACGTGTTCGGCGCGGGTTTCTCGGCTGCCGTGCCTACCGTTGACGTGATGCCTGCCGCGCCATTCGTTATCGAACCTTACTACGACGAGAACTCTGGTGTCTATACGCAGGGTGTGTTCCCTGAGAGTGTCACCTATACGTGGAAGCATGTCGCGAGCGTGTCGGCCGGCAATGAGTTCGACGAGACGAACAAGTATATCTATACCACCGAGGACTTGAGCGGCCTTGGACTGGTGACGGGCAACGCCACGCTGACCGTCAACGGCACGACGAAGGTGCAGGGCAGCGTCTATGGCGGCGGCGACGAGGGTACGGTGGGTACGTTCACCTATGCCGATGCTGCATATCATACGGAGCATGTGTAGGCAAGCCCCACGCTTGTGCAGAAAACACGGGCAAGACCACGGTCACCGTTGCAGGCAATGCGGAGATAGGACCTGACGGGATGCAGATGACAAGGGAGGGTGGCCCCGACGACTTCGGCCATGTGTTCGGCGCCGGAAAGGGTAAGGTGGAGGCTCCTGCCGACATGACGAACCCCGAGGTGAACCCCGCCGTGGACTATATGGCCTACGTGAACACCACCGACGTGACCATCAGCGGCAATGCCTTCGTGAAAGGCTCCGTCTATGGAGGCAGCGAGAGCGGACACGTGCTGGGCGATACATACGTGAAGATACAAGGTGGACAGATTGGTGCCGGACGGGAAGTGACGACGCGCTATCCGGAGTCTGATTTCCAATCGAATGTGCCGCCGAAGAAAGACGGAAAGGATGTCAACTTGGAGTGCGCCAGTTGGGAGTACAAAGATCCTTGGAGGCCTTACGACCCGGGGCATGACATCACCACGGGCACCGACGGCCACACGTTCTACGGCAACGTGTTTGCCGGCGGCAGCGGCTACAATCCATATACGGTAAAGGTTAAGGTTAAAGACGCAGAGACTGGGGAAGATACTGAGGAAGAAAAAGACGAACCTCACTGGTTGCGCAATGCCGGCGTGGTAGAGGGCAACGCGCGGCTGGAGATTTCGGGCGGCCACATCCTGACGAGTGCCTACGGCGGCAACGAGATGACCGACGTGAAGGGCAAGTGTACCGTCGAGATGACGGGCGGCACGCTCGGCGTGCCCCGAACGCTGGCGCAGATAGCGGCGCACCCCGTCACCTGCTATCTCTTCGGGGCCGGCAAGGGCGACATGCGCGACGGCTTCAACGACTGGAACAACGTGGGCAGCGTGGACCTGACGGTCAGCGGCGGCTGGATATACGGCTCCGTGTTCGGCGGCGGTGAGGACGGCCACGTCTTGGGCGACGTGAAGGTGACTGTCAAGGACACTAAGACAACCACTGGCGAGGGCGATGATGCAGTAACCACTACTACCTCGCCCGTCATCGGCAGCTGGGGCACGTCCTACGTCGACGGCAACGTGTTCGGCGGCGGTCGCGGCTTCAGCGGCGAGGCTCTGACGGCTGGCGGCATTGGCGGCAACGTAGAGGTGAACATCAAGGGCGGACGGATGCTCGGCTCCATCTATGGCGGCGGGCGACTCGGATCGGTAGGGTCGTACTTCGTGGCATCGGATGATGCCGACTACGGAAAACTGCAGCCTGACGATGGCACTGACGACCCTGCTACCACTGACATTGACGAAAGCAAGAACCACGGCTATATCACCGTCAACATCAGCGGCGGCACCATCGGCGGCGACATTGAGTTCCGCTATCCGCCGGAAACAGACAATATGCCGTCAACCCTACTTGACGGTCAGAACCGGCTGGTACACACCCGAGGCGGCAACGTATTCACCGGCTGCATGGGGCGCTTCCTACAGTTGGACAACACATCGACTATCCCAGGCTGGGAGAAACTGGGCCGCTGCAAGGGCACAACGCTGAACATCACGGGCGGCACCGTCAAGGGCTGCGTCTATGGCGGCAGCGAGCTGGGGACGGTGGGAATGTGGCTGACGGGCGAGACCTCGACCAACGGCACTATCGTGACCACCGTCAACATGAGCGGCGGCACGGTGGGCACCACCATCATGGACGGCTCGACACCGGTGTACAACTACGGCAGCGTGTTTGGCGGCAGCTATGGCAGCAGCGAGAGCGGCAAGGAGGCAGCGGGCATCATCTACGGCAATACGCAGGTGAACATCACCGGCGGCACGGTGAAGGACAACGTCTTCGGCGGCGGCAATGCGGCTGAGGTGACGGGCAACACGAACGTCGTGGTCGGCAAGAAGAAGGAGCTTCTTCCGTAAGCGGCGTGCTCTTATTATGGAAGCGCTAGGCTCTTATTCCGGAAGAGCCTCGCGCTTATTTTGGAAGAGCAAGGCTCTTATTTCGGAAGAGCCTAGCGCTTATTTCCGAAGAGCCGTGCTCTTATACGACAAACGCCGTGCGCTTCCAGATGAGGCGCACGGCGTTTGTCGTATCTTACGTTGGGGCTTCGCTGTATCTTTGTCGGGGCTTCCCTGTCGGGACTTCCTTGTCGAGGGGCTTTCCTACTTGATGTTCGGCTCCTCGAGGCCGAGGCCTTTCTTGCGGTCGACCACCTTCAGCACGAAGCCCAGCAGGAGGGCTGCGATGCCGAGGCCTGCCAGCATGACGAACGGAGCCGTGTAGTTGAACTGCGTGGGGTCGGTCACGCCCGGGTTTGTCTTGTCCAGGACCTTGCCGATAAGCAGGGGGAAGAGCCACAGGCCGATGTTCTGAATCCAGAAGATGAGGGCGTAGGCCGAGCCGATGACCTTGGCGTCGACAAGCTTGGGCACGCTGGGCCAGAGGCTTGCAGGCACGAGGGAGAAGCTGCTGCCCAGTACCAGGATGGTGATGTAGGCAATGGCAACGCCGCCCACGGCAGAATCCCTGAACAGGGGCAGCACGAAGGCAAACGTCAGGTGGCAGAAGATGAGCAGCAGCGAGCCCAGGATGAGCATCGAAGCCGCCTTGCCCTTGTGGTCGACATAGCTGCCCAGGATGGGCGTGATGAGCACGGCCAGCAGGGGGAACACCGCGAAGATGCTCTCGGCACTCTGCCGCATGTAGCCCATGTAGCAGTAGCAGACGAGGGCAAGGATGCTGAGGCTCAGCAGGGTGAACCTGCTGGCGCTCTTCTTCTGGAAGTTGCTGGCAAAGCCGGTTGCCGCCACGAAGAGCATGATGACGTACTGAATGATGGTCACACTCTCGCCCGCCCAGAACGAACCTTCTGCGGGAGCCGACAGGGTGAGGTTGCATTGCAGCATGTTCACGGCGTACTTCTGGAAGGGGAAGATGGCGCTGTAGTAGAGCACACAGAGCAGAGCCACCAGCCAGAAGCCGCTGGAGGTGAGTATCTGTCCCAGGTCGCTGATCTTGAAGGGGTCGTCCTTCTCCTCGGCCTCGCCAGTCTGTGCGTCGAGCTTGCTGTCCATCACAAAGTAGACAATGCTCATGATGAGGGCAATGCACATCAGCACTACGCCGAAGGCTACCGCACGGCTGACGCTGACGTGACCGCCCAGGCGGGCAAAGAAGGGCGAGAAAATCATGCAGGTGGCTACGCCGAGACGGGCCAGAGCCATCTCACTGCCCATAGCCAGAGCCATCTCACGCCCCTTGAACCACTTGACGATGCCGCGGCTGACGGTGATGCCAGCCATCTCCGCGCCGCAGCCGAACATCATGAAGCCGCAGGCAGCGAACTTCGCGGAGGCCGGCATGCCCTCGTAGAAGGGCGACACACCCAGCTCGTCGAACACGGGGATGTAGTTCAGGTGGGTGTTGAACCAGGCTTCCAGACCGGTGCCGGCGAAGCCCTCGTCCACGGCGTACCACTTAATGCAGGCGCCGATGAGCATCACAGCACAGGAGAGAATCATGGTGAAGCGCACGCCCATCTTGTCGAGGATGATGCCCGCGAAGATGAGGAAGAAGGCAAAGACGTTGAGGAAGACCTCGGAGCCCTGCATCGTGCCGAAGGCCGTGGAGTCCCAGCCGCGGGTCTCCTGCATCAGGTCCTTAATGGGGGAGAGGATGTCCATGAAAATGTAGCTGCAGAACATGGCAAGCGCCAGGAGCAGCAGGGCAGTCCAGCGCATGGCCGCACTGTCGCGAAGAGTCTTTTGGATTGGTGTCATTTTTTTTTTTGTTGTCGTTATTTCGTTATGACGTTATTACGTTATTACGTTGTTTCGTTATGACGTTATGACGTTATTTCGCTATTTCGTTATGGCGGGGCCTTATTCCTTCAGCCATTTGTCGAGCCAGGCGAAGTAGGTTCTTTGCCAGAGGATGCCGTTCTGGGGCTTGAGCACCCAGTGGTTCTCGTCGGGGAAGATGAGCAGCTGCGCCTCGAT
>CAJOLE010000149.1 GCA_905235325.1 uncultured Prevotella sp.
CGTGCCTGGCAGAACTTCATCACGGCCTTGCGCACCTCCTGGTTCTTGGTGATGAGGGCGCCGATGCGGATGCCGCACTCGCTGTAACGCTTGCTGACGCTGTCGATGAGCACGACGTTGTTCTCGATGCCCTCCAGGTGGCAGGCGCTGATGTAGGGGCTGCCCGTGTAGATGAACTCGCGGTAGACCTCGTCGCTGAACAGGTAGAGGTCGTACTTCTTGACGAGGTCGCGTATCTGGTTCATTTCGCGACGGGTATAGAGGTAGCCTGTGGGGTTGTTCGGGTTGCAGATGAGGATGGCCCGCGTCTTTTCGTTGATGAGTTCCTCGAACTTCTCGACCTTGGGCAGCGAGAAACCTTCGTCGATGGTGGTCGTGATGGTGCGGATGACGGCGCCTGCCGAGATGGCGAATGCCATGTAGTTGGCGTAGGCGGGCTCCGGCACGATGATTTCGTCGCCAGGGTTCAGGCAGGCCAGGAACGAGAAGAGCACGGCCTCGCTGCCGCCGCTGGTGATGATGATATCCTCAGGCGTGAGGTGGATGTTGTACTTCTCATAGTAGCCGACCAGCTTCTTGCGGTAGCTGAGATAACCTTGGCTGGGGCTGTACTCCAGGATGCTGCGGTCGATGTTCCTGATGGCGTCGATGGCCGCCTTGGGTGTCGGAAGGTCTGGCTGACCGATGTTCAGGTGGTAGACGTGTATTCCGCGGTCCTTGGCTGCGTAGGCCAGGGGAGCCAGCTTGCGGATGGGCGACTCGGGCATCTCAACGCCTCGTACGGAAATCTGTGGCATAAAAGGATTTACTATTTGACTATTTACTATTTACTGTTTCATTCCCCCTTGTGGGAGAGGGAAGGGGGCTTCGTTTGCTTTTTCGTGTGCAAAGGTACGACAAATAATTTATAGTTTGTACTATTTTAGTGGAGAAGTTTGAAATAATGAACTAAGAATTATGAATTATGAATTAAAATAAGTACTTTTGCATCGGTAAAAAGATTAAGTCACAGCATGCAGCAACAGATTCTCCACCTTCTCTGCACAGCCGGAACGTGCCGTCTTCACTTCTCCGGGCACGAGCATACGCTGCGGCCTGGTTGCTGCATGATAGCGATGGCGAGCCATGTGGGGCACATCGAGCCGTCGGACGACTGCCGGCTGAGCCGCCTCCTTCTGCCTGCCGAGCAGCAGGTGGCCTGCATGCCGCACAACAGCTACGGCACGTGCGGCTGGCTGCACCTCTTCATGCACCCCATCTTCCAGCTCGGAGGCGAGGCGCTTGCCATGCTGAAGCGCGACTTCGATGACGTGGCTTTCCGCCTTGAACACACGCCCGAGGCTTACCGCCAGGAGGCCGTCCTGCAAAGCATGCGCCTGCTTTACCTTGACGTCATGAACGCCCACGCCGCTCTCTTCGAGCACGAGGAGGTGACGCAGCGGGCAGCAGACATCATGTCGCGCTTCATCCGCATGCTGGAGGGAGGAAGCTACCGTCAGCACCGCACCGTAGCCTACTACGCCGAGCAGCTCTGCGTGACGTCCAAGCATCTGCATCGCATCTCGGCGCAGGTGAGCGGTCGCGCCCCGAGCTATTGGATTCAGCAGTTCACCGTGATGGAGATTCATCACTTGCTCCGGCACGGGAAGCTGACGGCGAAGGAAGTGGCGGCGCGTATGAACTTCGACAGCATGTCGCACTTCAGCAGATACATCAAAGGGGAAATCTCGGCAACACATAGCGAAGTTTAGGTTTGCGCGTAAGCGTACATTGTTCGTACCTTTGCGGCGGAATTTTGAACAATGTAAAACAGTAAACCTCAAAAAGCTATGCAAATCCGTACGTTTTTATTCTTAGCTTCCTGTGCCGCAGGCCTTTCCCTACAGGCAGAAGAAGCGCTTCGCGACACCACACGAATGGACGAAGTGGTCGTCACGGGCACACGTGTCGCCACAGATGCCCGCCATCTGCCCCTCACCGTCACCAGCATTTCGAACGAGACGCTGAACCAGCACTACCGTTCCTCCGTCCTGCCTACCGTCATGGAGCAGACGCCGGGACTCTTCACCACCAGCCGCGGCATGCTGGGCTACGGCGTGAACAACGGCGCAGGCAACATCAAAGTGCGCGGCGTGGGCAGCGGCGCTCAGCTCCTCGTGCTGATTGACGGACAGCCGCAGTACGCTGGTCTCATGGGACACCCCATTCCCGACGTCTACCAGACCCTGATGACGGAGAAGGTGGAGGTGCTTCGCGGTCCGGCGAGCCTGCTGTACGGCAGCAACGCGATGGCCGGCGTGGTGAACATCGTCACGCGTCAGATGAACCAGGACGGCTGCAAGACCAACATCCGACTGCAGGGCGGCAGCTACGGAACCGTTGAGGCCGACGGCGTGAACCGCTTCCGCATGGGCAAGTTCAGCAGCGTCGTGGGCGCTCAGTACCAACGCTCCGACAACAACAGACCCAACAGCCAGTTCGAGCAGTTCGGCGGCTATGTGAAGCTCGGCTACGAGTTCTCCGACAAATGGAAGGCTTTTGCCGATGCTAACGTCACACACTTCAACTCCAGCAACCCCGGGCCCGTCTCGGCGCCTCTGCTCGACAACGATGCCCGCATCACACGCGGCCTGGCAAGCATCAGCCTGAGCAACGACTACGGATGCACGAGCGGAACCCTGCGTCTCTTCTGCGACTGGGGGCATCACAACATCGACGATGGCTACAGCCCGGGTGCTACTCCCAAGGCTGCGCTCTACAAGCACGACGACTACATCGCAGGTCTCACCTGGTATCAGAGCATGCATTTCTTCCAGGGGAACACCGTCACGGTCGGCATCGACTGGCAGCACTTCGGCGGCAGCGCCTGGAATGCTGACAAACAGACCGGCGCGAAGACCTATCTCGTCAAGGACGAGGACGGCAACATCGTGGAGAACCAGCACGCCGACGAGGTGGGAACCTACGTCGACTTCCGCCAGGACATCTGGAAGTGGCTGAGCGTGGACGCCGGACTGCGCGTCGACTGGCACTCCGTCATCGGCACTGAGCTCGTTCCCCAAGGCGGCCTCTCATTCCATCCCACACGCAACGCCGACATCAAGGCGTTGGTGAGCAAGGGCTTCCGCAATCCCATCATCCGCGAGATGTACATGTTCCCGCCTGCCACGACCGACCTCAAGCCCGAAAGCATGATGAACTACGAGCTGGCTTACACGCAGCGCATCGGCTCTCGCGCCCGCATCGGTGCCAACATCTTCTACATCAAGGGCAAGAACCTCATCAACACAACCATGGTGGGCGGCCGTCCGCGCAACGTCAACACGGGCGAGTTTGAGAACTGGGGACTGGAGCTTTCCGCCGACTACACCATTAATAAGTATTGGAGCGTCAACGGCAACTACTCCTTCCTGCGCATGGACACGCCCATCGAAGGCGCTCCGGAAGGCAAGCTCTACCTCGGTGCCACCTTCCACAAGGACCGTTGGACCGCCTCGGCTGGCCTGCAGAACATCAGCGGGCTCTACATCGCAACGGGTGCCAATCCGCAGAAGGAGAACTTCACCCTGCTGAATGCTACAGTCGGTGTCAAGGCGCTGCCCTGGCTGACGGCCTTCGTCAAGGGCGAGAACCTCCTGGCCGAGCGCTACCAGACCTACGCCGGCTACCCGATGCCCAAGGCAACCTTCATGGGCGGCTTCAGCCTCGACTTCTGACCTCCGCGCTCCCATAAGTGCCGTGACTCGCGGCACTTTTTTTATTTCTCCGCGGTAACAAATTCTTTGCCCCGCGGATAAAAACTTTTTCAGTGGCTCTGAAATTTATTTCAAAGGCTTGGAAATATATTTCAGAGCCACTAAAATAT
>CAJOLE010000150.1 GCA_905235325.1 uncultured Prevotella sp.
CATGGCACCGTAGAAATGTACAGTCAGGTAGCGTGTGAGCCATCTCGCCCATGAGCTTTCCCATTTGGGAAGCAGTGAGAACGCCCACTGGATGGGACCGAAGATGGTGAGCATTCCCAGGAGTATCTGCTGGCAGTAGATGGTTGCCCACCAGCCGATGCGGAACACGATGAGGGCAATGAGCATGACAATCTTGTCGATGCCTACCACGGCTCCTGCCGTCAGGGAGGTGAACCAGAGGCGCGAGGCATCCTTCTCCATGTTGGTGACTTCATCCACGCCCGTCTGCTCCATGGTGGCTTCCACAAGGTTCGGGTCTGACGTGCCGCTGTGGGCGACATCGGCCTGTGCCTGCAATGCCGTGTACATGGTGTCGCGGACATAGATGAGCTGCTGCACCTCCTCGAACTTGTCTTCTATCTGCGTGGCTTCAGCCTCGTAGAGGTCATGGGTGTAGGAGCCGATACTGTTGGGAATATAGGAAAGGAAGTCGAGGAAGCACCACGAACTGCCGCTGTTGGTCATGCCCGTGTCGGCGGGCGGGTACCACCAGCAAAGGATGATACTGACCACCAACGGCTTGAAGAGCTTCATCACGTCCAACGGCTCATGCTTGACCATCATCCTGTAGGCCATGCTTGCTGCCACGACGATGGAGAAGAGGGCTGCCAGTGCCATGCACATCTGGAGAATCCACCAGAACGGGCCTTGTGAGCCGGTGAAGGTGGCATCGGTCAGGAACTCGTTGGTCTGGAAGATGACATCATCGATTTCCTCTTCAAGGATGTTGATGCCGAAGTCTGAGAGAATGTTTCTGTCTGCCATGTTCTATTCGTCGTTATGTGATACGGCCTTCCATGCAGCCTCGCGCCAGCGGTTGTGGGCTTGGGTGGCAAAGGCGGCCTTGTGACTGATGCGTTCATTCGTCGCCGACAACAGTTCCGCAGTTTTCTGACGGCTGTTCAGCTGTATGAGGTAGGCTATCAGTGTCTCGTTCTGTCTGCTGACATCCTCGTAGATGCGCAGGTACTGCTTTTTGCGCTGGGCGTTGGGCATGTAGGCATCCTGCGTAGCCTGGATGGCACTGTGATAGACGTTGTAGTATTCCGTCCAGCGTTCCTTTTCCTGAAACGTGCCACCGGCTCCGATGATTCGGTTGATGTTGCTCTGGAAGTCCTGCATCTTGGACGTAAGCTTACTGCCCTCTGCCAGCCATGCCACGTCGAGAGCGCCGCCAGAACGGTCGGCAATGTTCAGGGCCTCGATCTTCGCACGTTTGGTGAGTGCGGAGTCCACCTGCTCGGCATCGGTGATCTGCTGATAGGCTGCCACGCCTGCAAGGGTGCGGAAGCCGAGCTTGTTCTTGGCGGCTGCCGACCGCTGGTAACTGCGGTGGAACACGTCATAGTAGAAAGCCGGGGTGAGACCCCCTGAACCGATTTCCTGCACGGTAATCTGATTCATCTTGGCATCATCGTGGTTATAGGTCACGTATGACTGCGCCGTCACGGTCAGCGAGGCTGCCAACAGTGACAGCATCGCCAGCGGTTTCTTCAGAAAGATGTTTCTTGCCATATAATCCTTGTTTAAGTACATTGTTTGAAAAGTTCGTCATTCAGTAGTCCAGCATCCCTGTGCCGCGCCACCGGCCAAAGGCATCATCGATGATTTCACGCTTGGTCTTGGCACGATAGACCTGCCGTTTCCAGTAGCCGATGCGTACCTGGATGTAACGCCATGTCTCGAAATAGGCCTTGTTCAGGTGGATGCGTATGTTGTCGAGCGAGGTGTTGATGCTGTTGAGTACCAGCAGCAGGTCGGAGGTGCTACAGGCAGCGGCCCCCGTGGCATAGAGCACGAGGTCGCTGACGGATTTGTAGAGGTTGTCGCCTTCGTCGGCTATCTTCTGCAGCATCCGAAGGTTGATGGTGATGATGAGCGTGTCGGTACTGACGATGTTGCCCCGGCTCAGGCATTTCTCGTTGTAGGCGGTGAGCATGTCCTTGTAGTCGCCGATGCGGTCGCTGACCGTCTCGTAGGTGGAATAGACGTTGAGCGAGGTGCGCAGCGTCTGGTAGAGGACATCGATCACGTCGAAGGCACGGGTGTATTTGTCGAGCTGGGCATTGATGTCCTTGTAATCGACATTGGCATCCTTGCTGTAGTCGTGAAGGAGCTTGTTGCTGGTCTCCAGGGTGGAGCGCACCAACAGGAGGCTGCGCTGCTGCTTGTGGTCGTTGATGTAGGCTTCCACGGAAACGAGGTCGAAGCCAAACTGGGCGTGTGCCAGCGTCGGGAGCATCAACAGAAGGCCCACGATGATGAGTATGGTGTTGCGTCTATTCATCTTCTTCCTCCCTTTCTTCTTCGTATTTTCCGTTATACCCGTCTGAGTGCTTGCTGTTAGCGGCATTGCGGAGCCAGCGCTTGCGGCACTGCTCGACGAGGGTCAGCCTGCGCCCGTCGTCCTCGTTGATGTGGGGAAGGATGGCTTTCAGAATGTCGATGATGTCGTGCTTGTAGGTCATCATCTTCTCCAATGAAACGAGGTCGGCATAGATATTGGTAAGCCGCGTGTCTATCTGCCGGGCAATCTCCAGTCGGTCGCTCGACCACAGCAGATGGTAGGTGTCCTCGGTGTCATCGTTCTGTGCCGGATCGCTCTTGGCGTAGGTCACCGACACTTCGCAGCCAGGAAACTCACGTGCCGTCTCGGCAATCCTGGCATTGACCTCGGCGGCTTTTTCCGCGTCGGACTTGTCAGGGTCGAGTTCCATGACGGCCACTACCTGCGTATCGCTGTATTCCGTGGTCAGTTCCCAGCTGATCTGCACGATGGCGCGGTGTATCTTGATGCCGAGGAAGTATTTGGGCCGACGGGCGATGGACACGGTGGCGTTGAAGGTGATGGTGCCGTTGATGTTGGGCATGGAGGCGGTACGTGTGAATGTGTTGCCGCTCCATGAGCCGCTGCCGTTCCAGGTCAGGTTGTAGGCGGTCTTGCAGTCCTGCATGATGGCCGGGATGCGGTAGTAGTCATCGGTCTGTGCGGCCTCGCCCTCGGCTGCCTCGGCCTTTGCCTGCTGCAAGTCGGAGAGCTTGCCCTGCCAGTCGCTGAGTTGCGCCTTCAGTTGTGTAATCCTGTCCTTGTTGGCATTGTACTGCTGGCGGTAGGCGGCAGCTTCCTCGATGCTGGCGGATGAAATCTTACGGATGAGTTCGGCGTTCTCGTTCTCCAAGGAGTTGATTTGCGACTGCAAGGCGGCAATCTGACTCTGTGCATCGGCAATCTGGCCGTCGAGTTCGGAGGTGTCGAAACCGCTCTCCGTGACGGAGGTGGACATGGCGCACTGCTTGGTGTGCTCGCTGACGGAGCCACCGCACGAGGAGCATTTGTACTGGGTGCTGCCCTCGCCGAGCTTCGTGCCGTCGTGACAGGTGACGCTGATGGTGGCGGTCTCGCAGCCCTTCAGCTTCTGCGCGTCGGTGGTCTGGTAGTAGTGCTTGCTGTCGCAGCCGAGGTAGTAGGTGTAGCCGTCCTCGTTGTCGTTATAGTCGGCCAGACGGGCGTTCATGCCAGCCTTGAAAGCGGTCAGGTCCATCGTGTAGGAGTCGAATACGTCCTCATACTTGACCTCGGTGTTGTACCTCTTGGTGACATGAATCTCGTAGGCGTAGGCCTTGGCATACTGTCCGCTTCTGGACCTGCTGAGGATGTAGGCGCTGCTGTAGTAGTTGATGCTGTAGGTGTAGCCGTCTTGGCTGTTGTTCAGCTGCTGCACACGGCTACGGCTCCATCCGGCATGGCTCTCGGAGTTCTGCAGGGCGGCCTCCCACTGGCTGCTGCTCGGGTAGAAGTCGGGGTCGCGGGTTTCGATGCGGTACCAGTGGTCGCCGTAGAGGATGCTGTTGTCGTCCGTCGGGGGATAGTAGTCGCAGAGCGAGACGCTGCCACGGTCAACGCGGTAGATGTACCACCGCTGGGTGTAGTACTGTCCCATGCCTTCGCGGGCATAGTCCGTGAGCCAGGCCGTGACGTTGTAGTTGGAGAGGTTGAAGAGGTTGGCGATACCATCCTCGCCGCCTATGAAGCCGAGAAGCGTGTTGCCCAGGTTCTGGTCGAGGTCGTTGTAGAGGGTGGCTACGTTGTCGGCCACAGTGATGACGGAGCCGACCTTCTCGTAGATGGTGCCGCCGAAGTTGCTGCCCTGAAGGATGGTGCCGACAAGATTCTCCGCACCTGCCGAGGCGAGGTTCACACCCATGCTGTAGAGGTTGTCGAGGTCGGCCTGCAAGCTTTCCTTGGTGTAGTTCTCGCCGATGTGTCCGAAGTTGTCGAGCACGACCTTCCAGTCGGTGCCGCCGAGTTCCGAGAGTTTCAGCAGGGCGACTAGTTCCTGGTTGATTTCGAGGAAGGCGATGTCGCGGAAGGACAGCGTGCTGTTGGTGACGATGGACTCGAACTGATAGCACAGCGTCTTGGTCTCGTCGCACACCTTGTAGAGATAGCTGCCCCAGTAGAGGGTATTCTGCGGCGACTTCAGCATCATGCCCGCCACCGTCCATATCTTCGGCATAATCTTAGCCGATACCAGATGGTAGATGCGGCGGTAGTAGTAGTTCTCGGTGCTGCTGCTCCAGAGGCCGAGATGGGTGAGCGCCTTGCGGTCGAGGTATTTGGATGCGAAGATGCCTGCGGCTGCCACTTCCGCTGCCTGGTAGTGCTCACGGATTTTGGCCACCTGCTGGGCATAGTATGCCTCGGTGGCGGCTTCCGTGCCGAAGGCGGCGGTCATGGCGGCCACGGTTCGGGTGTCGTAGTTGACGCTGTAGTATTGTGCCCTGACACTCACGGGGAATGTCACGGTCAGCAACAGCATTATGCAGACAATCTTTCGCATCTTAACAATTCACGATAAGGTTATTCTTCTTTCAATGCCTCCAAAAGCAGGTCAGCCTTGTGTACGGCACGGCAAGCTCTCTGCCAACCGGAAAGGAAACATCCTTTTTCCTTCAGGTATATTTCCTTGGCAATTTCATAACGACGCTGCTCATGGAGTTCCTTTTCCTGACGGAGCCTGTTGTTATCGTAGGCAATACGCTCCACATAGAAAGCTTCCTTGGCCGTATTCAGCCGTGGAATCAGCTCACGGATACGCTTTTCGCTGTCATCGAGCCGGTCGCATCCCTTGGCCAGCACCTCCTCCATGGCCTTTGTTGTATCGGGATAACTGGCAAGGACATCTTTCAGTTCGGAAAGTGCCTTTATAAGACGATCAACCTGCTCTTCTTCCTGTGTGTCCCTCTCATATTCAGCCAGGTCCTTTTCCGTCATGCCGAAAGAAAGACCATGCTCGTTGAGGAAGCAGCGGATCTTCCCAACTGTTTTATAGCCGATTTCAGATAACCAGAGTAATTTCTGCTCTTCCCATTGGCATAAATCACGAATGGTTTGGATTCCTCTGTCGGCCAGGCTTTTCCTAATGTGGTTGTAGTTACTCTTCTTGCCTAACTGAATAACGGAAACTGGCGTTGCCAAGTCAATTTTGTTACATTCTTTGTTCATTGTTTCGTTGTTTAGATTGGCTATTGAATCAAGTTTTGGAATTTCAGGAAGTGATGATGACAGGAGGATTTACTTCATTTACCATTTATTCCCCCCTAGGGGAAATTCCCAACGCCGCACGCGGGGATGGTCATCGCAGCACGCGGAAATGCCCAACGCAGCACGCAGCGTTTGCATTCCCCCTAAAGGGGGTTAGGGGGTCTTCTGTAGGGAGACATCGGTCACAGACAGTCTTTTCATACTTCCAAGACTTCAGTTATTGATGATTTGAATGACTGTTTTTGTCGGGGAGGTTCAGCACGTGCCCCGTCTGGTTCACCTTCTGCGCGAATGGCAAGGACTTTCCGATGCCGGAGCGTTCCCAATCGCGGCAGTAGGCTTCGATGGCCTGCTGGTGGTTGCACCTAAGTTCGTGCTTGTAGAGCTTCAGGGCCTCCTTCTCGGCGCGTTCCGTGGTGTAGGTCATGTAGCACTCATGCGGTTCCTCCACGCCATAGACGGCACTGACACTGCCACGACGGATGAAGATTTCGCGGAAGAAGCTGCGACCTTCCTTATTCTCCAGACGGTTGATAGTAAAGATTTTCCTGCAATCCACATCGGTCAGGCCGAGGATGGCCTTGATGTCGTCGAAGCGCTCGCGGAACTTGCTCTGGTCGAGCAGCATCACCACGTCGGAGTTGTTGATGATGGCCTCCTTGACGATGGGGCTGCCGATGATGTCCTGTATCTCCTGTGTCACTACGCCGACACTGGCCCAGAACTTACGTGCGGTCTTGTAGAGGTACTTGATGTACTCTGCCATCATGGGCGAGGCAATGGCTTTCCATGCCTCCTCGATGACAAGGCACTTGCGGTTCTTCTTGATGCGCATCTTCTGGATGAAGGTGTCCATGATGATGAGCGTCACCAACGGGAACAGCAGTGGGTCATCCTTGATGCTGTCTATCTCGAAGACTATGAAGGTCTCGTCAAAGAGGGTGGAGTCTAAGGACTCGTTCAAGGTTCGCTCATGGTTGCCGCCACGGTAGAAGTCCTTCATCAGGTAGTTATAGGCTGACAGGTCGATGCCGCGAAGTCCGTTTTCGTCGCAAATCTCGGGCATGCGTTTAGTGCTGAACTCGTAGAAGGTGTTGAAGCATAGTTCCTGGGTGGTATGCTTCTGGAAATAGCCGTCGTAGTATTCGGTGATGACCTGCTCGATGAGCCTGTCCTCCGTCTTGGAAATCTCGCCCTGTGTGCCTTTCCAGATGAGCATGATGAGGTTCTTCAGAAAGCCTATCTTCTCGATGTTCAGTTCCTCGCGGCGGATGCGGAAAGGGTTCATGGTGATGGGGTGCTCCTCGGTGTAGCTGATGTACTTGCCGCCGACATATTCGCAAAGGCCCTCGTAGGAGTTACCCGTATCGACCATCACAATGTCTGTGTCCTGTTCCCACAACTGGCGGACGACGCTGTTCAT
>CAJOLE010000151.1 GCA_905235325.1 uncultured Prevotella sp.
TTCCTCAAGCGGATGCAGGAAGATAAGGAATTGCGTGATGCCTTAGATGCCGTCTGTGCCCATACTTTCAGCGAGATACAACTTACACAGGAACAGCGCTCCGCCATCGAGGCTATGGGCAAGCCCATCTGGAACAGCGAGGACCACGTCTATCTGAAAGGTTACAACTGTCTCATCAGCATCGTCAAATGCTTCAACGAGAACTACATTGTCAGCGGTGCCACGCGCGTCATCAACTGGTACGACATTGCCGGTGTCTATCCCTTGGAACCCTATAGCCAAGACCCCGCCATGCTGCTTGCACGCGAGCCCTGGAGCGGACATTATTCTGTGCGCGAGGCGCTGTGGGGTTATGCACATTATGGTCAGTTCTCCACCGTGGGATGGCAGTACATCGACGAGGGATGCCTCAAGCTGAACGGCGGAGGCAGTATGGTCACGCTGCGCAATCCCGCCACGAATGACTACAGTATGATTTTCGAGACCAAGGATGCCAAGAGTGCTCAGGTCGTGGAGGTGCGCCTGCCTAAGGGCCTCAGTCGCAAACCGCTCTGCGTGTGGCGAAGCAATGCACAGGAGCAGTTCGTGCGACAGGAGGACATCAGCCAGAAGAGTGGTCGCTTCACCATTACCTTGGAGCCCAACACCGTCTATTCCCTTTCCACCACGACAGGTCAGCAGAAAGGGTCATTCGACAATATCCCCGCATCGAAGCCTTTCCCCCTGCCTTACGAGGACAATTTCGACCAGTACGCTCAGCCTGCCACCTGGGGCTATCTGCCGCGCTACTTGGCTGACTTGATCGGGTGCTTTGAGTTAAGACCCACCCCCGCTCTCAACCCTAAACTCTCAACTCTCAACTCCAACACTTGTCTTCAGCAGGTCGTTGGTTCCCACACCCTCAGCTGGGCACCTGAGTGGCATCACTACACCATCCTCGGCGATTCCGCTTGGCGCGACTACGAGATAAGTGCAGATGTCTATCTGAATCCAGGTGACGAGGCAGGCGTCATGGGTCGCCTCTGCGACGTGGGCAGCGGCTACGGCATCTGGGCTAAGGGCTATTACCTGAAGATGGATGACCAAGGAAACTGCACGCTCATCCTCACGCGCGGAAAGCCTGATCCCAAGGAACTTATCGGCGATGCAGAGCAGCAGGCGCTTATCCTCGCACGCAAGGATGTGGAAATAGGCGGCGAATACACGCTTGCCACGGCCAAGGCACAGGACTTTGCTGCCTTGCAATGGCACAACCTCAAGTTGCGTTTCCTTGGCGACCGGATTACCGGCTACCTCGATGGCAAGGAGATTCTCAGTGCCACCTCAGACCACTACAAGAAAGGCATGGCAGGCCTCATTGCTCCCCTGCAGAAGAAACGGGTCTGCACACCTTATTTCGACAACCTCAGTATCAAACCTTTAGGGCGCAACAATGCCACACAGCCGCTGGCTGCCAAGGACCACCGCCCGATGTATCCCCAACGTTAACCATTAATCAACAAATATGAAACGACTATTTATACTATCCTTCTGCTGCTGTCTCGCCATCGGAGCATTCTGCCAGAAGTGGGAAAAGGTGGGCGATCGCCCTCAGATGGGCTGGAACAGCTGGAATAAGTTTGGCGGAAATATCAGCGAAGACCTCATCAAAGGCATTGCAGATGCTCTCGTGGAAACGGGTTTGCGCGATGCCGGCTACGTGTACGTCAACCTCGACGACTGCTGGCACGGTGAGCGCGATGCCGACGGCTTCATCCAAGCCGACCCTAAACGCTTCCCCAGCGGCATGAAAGCATTGGCGGACTATGTCCACGCCAAAGGCCTGAAATTAGGCATCTACAGCGACTGTGGAACAGCTACTTGTGCCGGACGCCCGGGCAGTCTCGGTCATGAATACCAGGATGCTCTCCAGTACGCCCGTTGGGAAATCGACTACTTGAAGGAAGATTGGTGCAACACCACGGATGTCAATGCCCGCGGGGCTTACAGGCTGATGAGCGATGCCTTGCGAGCTTCAGGGCGTCCCATCTTCCTCAGCATGTGCGAATGGGGCAGCAACAAGCCCTGGCTCTGGGCGCGCGATATCGGTCACAGCTGGCGCATAGGGCCTGACATCTGGTGCAATTTCGATTCCACACGCGTACATCCCCAGGGCTTCACCGACATCGGTGTCATGCAATGCATACGTCTCTGCGAGCCCCTGCGTAAATATGCTGGGCCTGGACATTGGAACGACCCAGACATGCTCGAAGTGGGCAATGGAATGTCTGTCAACGAGGACCGCGCGCATTTCGCCATGTGGTGCATGATGGCTTCACCGCTCATCCTGGGCAATGACCTGCGCAATATGAGTACTGAGACCAAAGCCATCATCACCAATGCCGAGATGATAGCCGTCAATCAAGACCCATTGGGCGTACAGGGGCTGCGCTATGCCACCGAGCAGGGACTGGAGTTCTGGTTCAAACCGCTGAGTGGCGGCGACTGGGCTTTCTCTATACTCAACCCAACGCAAGCCCCCGTCACCTACGACCTAAACTGGTTACATTTCAATCTCATCGACACGGAAGTGAGCCGTCTCGGCACACATTTCGACGAGGTCACTTACACAGTCCGCAATCTATGGACGCATGCCGACGAGGGTCGCACGCAGACCATCGACAAGGTGTGGCGCAAACTCACCGTACCTGCCCGTGACGTCATCTCTTATCGGCTCTCACCAATGGCCAAGAAAACACCGTCCACGGCTCAACTGTTTAGGCAACGTCTGCAGAAGCTTCAGAAACGCGGCATCATGTTCGGCCATCAGGATGCCCCGTTCTACGGACTCGGCTGGAGCTATGAGGAGGGCCGTAGCGACGTTCGCGACGTCTGCGGCGATTACCCTGCCGTAATGGGCTTTGAGTTGGGCGGCATTGAAGTGGGCGATGACAAGAACCTCGACAGCGTACCTTTCCAGGTGATGCGTCGCGAGATCATAGCCCAGCACCGTCGCGGCGGCATCGTCACCATCTCGTGGCATCCGCGCAACCCTCACACGGGCGGAACGGCTTGGGTCAGCGCTCAGGAACGAGACAAGAACACCGTGGCTGCCGTGCTGCCTGGGGGCAAAGACCACATGGTGTTCCAAATCTGGCTGCAGCGTCTCGTCACCTTCCTTGCCTCTTTGCACGACGAGCAGGGGCATCCCATCCCCTTCATCTTCCGTCCCTGGCACGAGAACAGCGGTGGCTGGTTCTGGTGGGGACGCGGCCTGTGCTCAGCTGAGGAATATAAGGCACTGTGGAACATGACGCAGGACTTCGTCTCACGGTCGCTGCCTTATAATATTCTGTGGAGCTGGAGCCCCAACTACGGCTTCGACCCCGACGTGCTCAACACTTACCCCGGTCACGATCGCGTGGACATCATCGGCCTGGATGCCTACCAGCAGCGAAATGGCGAGAAGGACTTCATCACCACCCTTAACAAAGACCTCACCACCCTCAGCGCGCTGGCTCGCGAGGGCAAACGGATGTTGGCTCTCACAGAATGCGGCTACCTGAACATTCCCGACCCTACGTGGTGGACACGTGTTTTGAAACCACAGATTGAGAAGTACCCCATTAGCTACTTCC
>CAJOLE010000152.1 GCA_905235325.1 uncultured Prevotella sp.
TTCTTCATATCCGTATCTCCTTTATTTGATTACTACCTTTTTACCATTATTGATGTATATGCCATTCTGTGAGGGCTTGTCCGAGAGGCGGCGACCGTCGAGGGTGTACCAGGCGTCAGAGTCATGATCCATGCGCTCTGAACCGTGAACTTGGATGATGTCCGATGACTCGCTGTCGCCGAAGCTGATGCTGAAGGCCGTCAGCTGACGGGCCAGCGAATTGCCGTCGCCTATCTTGAAGTAGGCACGCTGTGCGCCGATGCCTGCGTCTTCTGCCGGGTAGTAGAGGGTGTTGTTGTCACCCATGAGCAGGATGCTCTTGTCCTCAGCGTCGAAGGCCGTGCTCTTGTAGGTGCCGAGGAAGCGGACGCGGTCGTCGCCTGATGTGCCGTTGTCGTAGCTGCGGTCGGTCTTGTCGATGGTCACGCCGTTAAAGACGGGACTGACGATATCATCGCCGCTCTCCCACTTAATGATATAGGGCGTACCGGCCACCAGCGTGGTGACGGCATCGCCGAAGGTCAGGCTGAGCGTCGTGCCGCTGATGCTGGCCGAGGTGAGTGGACGGGCGGTGGCTCCCTTGAGGGGAGAACCCTCGAGCGCAAGGTCGAAGGGCAGCGTGAGCGTGTTCCACTTGCCGTCCTTGCAGAGCGTTCGCCCGCTGAGGGTGACATTCACGTTGCCAATGCCGTTGTAATTGCTCAGGCGGGTGGCGTTATTGATAGTGGCTTCGGTGTCGTTGTTAAGGAGGGTGATTGCCGGCACTATATTACTTCCAGGCACGTATTCGTAGTCTTCGTTATCTTTACCATTCAGCCCGATGATGTTGCCGACATATTTTGCATCATTGGTTCCTGAGACGCTACTGCCTGTATAATAACAATCGCTTAGTGTACCAAAGGATTGCTTGGTGTCCTTGCAAATCTGTCCTACTATTCCTCCGACGTATTCATCTCCCGAAACGGTGGCGGCACTCACACAACCGCTGACGGTAGTAACACCAGCATCGCCCACAATGCCGCCTACACACCAGCCAGGCAGCTCATCGTAAATGACAGCTTTTACGGTGACATCGCTTCCTACTTCGCAATTGTATATACCATGTTCATCATTATCATTACCAGCGGTGGGATATTCACCAACAATGCCGCCAACACAGAAGTTTCCTGTGAAACTACTGTTGGCCAATTTGACATTCTTGATGATGCCGGGATAGCCGACATTTCCGAAGATGGCTATGGCTTCGCCGCTTGGTTTATTGACGGTTATGCCTCTGATGGTCTTTCCATTACCGTCGAACACCCCTTTGAAGCACTTGTCATAGATAGGTGTGTCGCCATCTCCACCCATCTCTACAATACCGATAGGCGTGAAATTGCTACCATCGGTCACGGTTTCCTCGCTGTAGTCGAGGTCGGCAGTCAGTCTGAAATACGTGCCTTGGTAGTCAGTTCCGCTGTTCACGTCGCTGGCCAGTGCGTTGAGGTCAGCAATGCTTTCTATAAGGAACGGCTTTTCCTCAGTGCCTTTCTCATTCTCGGTTTCTGAGCTCTTTGTTCCGTCTGCCCATGCCCCCTGCCCGCATACGAGCAGTGTGGCGAGGGCAATGATTGTTTTTGCTTTCATTTCTGATATTATTTCGTAAAATCCGTAAAATCTGTTGTTTTATCTGCGTCGGGCGCGCTGTGATTCGGTGGCGGGGTCGCTGGTGACGTCGGTGTTCAGTTGGTAGCCGTCGTCCTCGTAGCCCACCATTCCGGCCTCTACCAGCATCTCCCAGAAGTCGTTGAGGAACGCCTCCTGCTGGGCCGTGGGGCGTGTGAAGGTGATGTTGAGCGTCTGTCCGTTGTGGCTGACGCTGGCAGTGACGATGTCCTTCTGCTGGTCGTAGTGCATGTTGTTCACCTGCGGTGCGCCCTGCATGTAGCTCGACGTGGTGATGTCGCCATCGCTGTTCATCGTGAAGTCGAAGGCAGCATCCTCGGTCATACGGTCTATGCCGTCGAAGTTCACCATGTCGCCGTCCTTCAGGTAGAGATAGCCCCAGTAGCTGAGGTCGGTCATGTAGCCGTTCAAGTAGATGAGAGTGCCGATGTGGTCGTAGTCGGTGCGGTCGCCCTCCTCCTCGGTGCGCCAGTTGTCGGTCTCGCCAGTGAGGGGCACTTCGGCATACCAGTGGCCGGTGAGGGCCTGCATCTGTGCCTCAGAAGCGGGGCCGGCGGGATTGTCGTCGTTGCTCGAACAGGCTGCAAGCAGCAGCAGGCCGAACAGTGCAAATACTATTTTCTTCATTGTATTCATTATTTTTTTATTGATGTTTATATGGGTCGCTGCGCTCAAAATGATAAGAAAATCAATGCAATTTTGAGCGAAGCGACCATTTTATGATTACTTCATCATGACCTTCTTGCCGTTGTGGATGTAGATGCCGTGCTGTGCGGGCTTGCCTGGCAGCTCGCGACCATTGAGGTCGTAGTAGCGGCGGGTGCCGTCGTGGTCGATGGTCTCGATAGTGTCGATGTCGGTAGCATCTTCCAGCGCCATCCTGATGTTGCCCCGGGCGTTGCGTGCGCTGGGCAGCAGATAGGCACGGAAGGGCTGTAGCGACACCTGGCTCTGGGCCGTGGTCACGGGGTGCCAGTCACCGTCGCTCTGCAGCACGTAAGCCCCCAGTTCGGCTGCCTCGGCATTGCCGATGGTGTTGAAGGTGCCGCGAATGGTGTAGCCCGGCGCATCCATCTGGTGTCCGTAGGTCATCGGGCCGGTAGCGGGAATGGTCTGGGCGATGTCGGTGTTCAGCGTGGTCGACATCTTGCGCAGTCGCTTGTTGCCCACCACCTTCAGCAGATAGGGCGTCATGGCCTCCAGTTCGCCCTCCACCTCCTCGAAGACGAGGCTGTTGCCGTCGCGGGCACTCAGCTTATAGGCACGGGCGTAACTGGGCACGTTCAGCTTGTAAGGCACGCAGAAGGTATAGGGGATGGACGAGGCAGCCAGCGCACGCGGGTTCTCTATCTTTTCGGCCTCAAACTCGTAAGGCACCACGTAGTCGAGCGAGTCGACTATGCGGTAGGTCTTGGTCTTCAGCGTGCCGCCCTGGTTCACGACGACGTTCGTCTCGGCGGTCTCGCCGTAGGTGCCGGGCACGTAGGCCAGCGTCTGCTGCGTGTTGATGCCCAGGCGGGCAAGGCCGCCGTCGCGCAGCCCTGCCACCACGTCGGTAGAGTCGCACATCAGGAAGTCGACCGAGCGCAGGTGGCGAGCCTTCTCAAACAGGCCTTCCTCCATTTCGAAGAGCGACACGGGCATGGCTATCTGCTCCAGCTGGGTGAGCGGGGCCAGGGTGGCCTTGTCGATGTAGTCGACGTAGGTGTAGCGTAGCGGTAAGAGGTTGCGCACACCAGAATGGCTGTCGAACCATCCCATCACCGAGGTGACGCCGGCCAGTTCGTCGGGCGTGGCAGCACCATGTGAGGCGAATGCGCAGAACGACTCGTCGTCGTCGAACACACCCTTTGAGATATTGTTAGTGCGCTGCCACGACTGCCCTGTGTAGGCCTCGTCGAGCAGGTAGCTCTGATACTGGCTGGGGCGCACGTAGAAGGCATCGAACGTCGGGTTGTAGTTGTTGCACAGCCAGCGCCAGATGGCCCACTCGGTGCTGATCTCCGGCTTCTTCTTGGCCAGGATATACATGCGGGTGAGCATGGCGTCGTCGTCGAGGGCGTTCCAGTTGAAGTCCTCCATGTCGTCGCCCAGCACGAGCGTCTCCATTCCCTCGCACTCCTGCAGGGCACGCTCCTCCACCGTCTTGGGCAGGATGAGCGTCTTCAGGTTGTAGGCACGCAGGAACGAGTGTCGGGGCAGTTTGTTGTCCTTGACCAAATAGCCTGTCGGCACAACGTCGCCCGCCCAGCGCTTGTATTCGCCGAGCACATAGCAGCCCTCATCTGTCTCTTTGAGTTGAGCATCGTAGAGGTCAAGGTATTGCAGACGTCCGGCATAGTTGCGCGACTGAATCCATGCGGTGTAGCCAGACAGGTATTTCAGCAGGTCTATATCGACGGCGCCGATGGGGCCTACGACCTTCAGACGGCAGATGTGGCTGTAGTCGCCACGCACCCCCTTGAGGAACGATTCTGTGAGCATTCCCGCTGCCGCGCCCAGCTCTGCTTCCAGGCCCAGTGCCTGTGCCAGCGTGTTCGGTTCGGTCACGGTGACGGTCAGTATGTCGCGGTTGCCTTTATAGGTCTCGTCTACATTGATGTGGTCGGCATACTGTGCCCACTGGGTGCGGTAGAGCTTGGCATAGCGGCGCGGCACGAGTATGCGGAAGTCCTCGGGCAGGTCGGCAAAGGCATCCTCTGCCAGTTCGGCCGGCAGGATGCTGACGATGCGGATGGTGTCGAGCTTAGAGCAGCCGGCAAAGGCGGTGCTGCTGATATTTCCGACAGAGGTGGGCAGGGTGATGCGCTTCATGCGTGCGTTGCCACTGAAGGTGTCGTCGAGCCGCTCCACATACTGGAAGTTGTCGAAGTCGTCGAAGTCCTCAATGTCGCTGTTGCTGAAGATGCCCTCCACGCTCTCGCGAATCAGGTATTCCGAGGGGAAGAACTCGCCCTTGTCGGCCAGCAGTCTCATCACGGCATCGTCCTTGAACGTAGCAAGGATGGACTGTGACATGGTGGTCAGGGCGGCGTCGTTCATGTAGTCGCCAATCTGCGACTGCAGGGTGTAGACATTCTGTAGCGATGCACCCCATGGGTTCTTGGCCGAGGTGGTGGCGTGCTGGTCGGTGAGCAGTACCAGCTCCTGCACAGGATTGCTGAACAGATGGCTGGTATAGTTCCAGCCGTCGTACTCCTTCACGGCTCCGGTGACGGCCACGCGCGCCAGTGCCGGGCAGCCCTCGAAGATGCCCGAGGCAATCGAGGTGAGGCTCTTCGGCAGGATGACCGTTTCGAAGGCAGTGCAGTTTCTGAATAGGTCACGGGGCAGCACGTTGTCCTTGTCGATAGACTGCCATGAGGTGGAGCCTACACAGCGATAGTGTGCCTTGCAGTCTTTGTCCTTCTTGATGCTGGCATCGTAGAGGTTCAGGTAGCGCAGGCGTCCGTCGGTGGCCTTGCCGCCGCTCTCGTAGCCGTTGTTACCGCCGAGGTAGCGTATGACCCAGAGGTCGAGGTCGTTCAGCGGACCGCTGACGGTGAGTGAGTCGTACTTGGCGTATGCGCCGTGGAGCAGATAAGGCTCATCGCCGGCTACGAAACCCGTGTAGTTCCACTCCACTGAGAGGCCCAGCTTGTCGGCCAGCGTGCCGGCCACGTCGAGCGTCACCACCTTATTAGTATGATAGGTGTCATCGCTCACGATGTAGTCCTTGTACTCTGCCCATGCCCATGACGACAGATAGGCATTGAGGCTCCCTGCGGGCACGTAGATCTTCATGCCGTCGTTCTTGGGAAATACGTTGCCACCCAGCGAGGCAGGTTGTGGGTTGCGCACCACGATGCTCTTCAGTGCTGCGCAGTTGGCAAAGGCCTCCGAGCCGATTTCGCTCACCTTGGCCGGCAGCTCTATCTCCTGCAGGCTGGAACAGCCATTGAAGGCATCCTCATGGATTTCCCTCAGGGTGGAGGGCAGCAGGATGTTGGTCATTTTCGTCAGTCCCTTGAACCATCCCGTATAGATGCTGGTGAGGTCGACGCTCTCGAAATGCTTGAAGTCGGCCAGCGAGAGGATGTCGTCCTTCTGCTCCGTAAACTTGCCGTTGAGCCAAGAGAAGCCCTGGTCGGCTATGCGCGACAGGTCGGCGTAGTCGCTCCATGTGGCGGCATCGCCGTCGGTGTGGGCATGGTCGTAGTAGGCCACGTCCTTCAGCACTTTCTTGAAGCCCTTGTCCGTAGGCTGTATGATGCAGGGCATGAAGCGGTCCTTGTATTTCACCCATGAGGAGTCGGCCTCGAACCACGCCACCTGTTGCGGCATCATCTTGATCATGGCAGACGTGCCGTCGAACACGCCCTGGCCTATCTTCACCTGCTGTGGCGTGATGGCATCGATGTGGTTGGTGCCTCCGGTCACGAGGTAGAGCATCTCGAGGTAGCTCAGGCTGGAGTTGGCGAAGCAGGAGTCGCGTAGCGTCATGTCGAGTCCCGTGTAACATTCGCCGCTGTTCATGTCGGGCAGGTCGGTAAAGTTCACCGTGTTCACCTTCTTGTTGCCATAGAAGGCCTTGGTGCCTACGGCATCGAGCTGGTAGTTGTTCCATACGCCGATGTCGTTGCATAGTTTCACTGCGCCGCCGTGCCTGTCGAGGAAGGGTTCGTCGGGCTCCGTCACGATGGTGTGCTCAATCTTGTGGCCGCTCACCTTATGCACTTTCTGCACCGACCCGTTCTCGTAGACGTAGGCATACCTGCTGCCATACTCCGCATGTTGCGTCTGGGGCACAGCCTGTTCATAGACGAAGCACTGCTCCATGGGTGCCCACGACTCGTTGAAGAGGAAGTCGTCCTTGCGCGAGGGGTCGATGATGATGTGGAAGTTCAGCGTGTCGACCCCGGCAAACGTGTTGCTGCCGGCAAGGATGAAGCTCTCGGGGCCCATGGCCTGCGTGCCGTTGCTCTTGGTCTGCAGGCGCAGGTCGAGGGTGCTTACGTTGGTGCCGGCAAAGACGGAGTCGGGAATGACCAGTACCATGGGCACCGCCTCGTTGGTGGTCACCTCACTCTCATAGAAGCGCACGGTCCTCACGTTGCTCTTGCCGTGGAAGGCATTCTTGGCGATGGCGGCCGTGGTGGTGTTGGCATAGAGCCCGCCCTCGTCGGTGCCGGTATAGAGGGTCACCGTCTCCTGGTCGGGCACATTCTTGATATAGGTGTGGTAGGCCAGGTTCTTCGCCGGCATGGTGATGACGTAGCCGCCGCCTACCAGGCCCACCTGATGGATGTTCGACAGGATGTTCTGGCGCATGCCCTGACGCATCCCTTCGGAGTCGTAGTTGCCGCTGCCATAGAGGTTCTGAGCCAGGATGGCGTTGGCTCCGATGGTTCCGAACAGTGCACCGGGGAGCCCCTTGCCAGGCGTGATGATCCTGCTCATGGGCGAAAGGGTATTCAGATATTCCGTAGCGGCAGTGCTGACTGTAGCCGACGTCCGATTGCCCATTGCCCATGACGGAGAAAGGCAGTTCGAGGAGGGCTTTGCCAATTTTCTCTTGATAGGGTTTTACGATAGCATCTATCGCTTCCTGTGCATCATTCAAAACAGTTTGGTAGCATATGCAGAGAGATTGTATCTGTTGTTCAGACATATGGGCCAACCCTTCTGCCATCCTTTCTTTTTCACCAAAACGAAAACCATTACCCGCTTCTACTACTATTCTTAAAAAATGGCTATCCTCTTCAAATAACTCATCCGCACTTAAATCGCTGAACGACAGGATGAATTCCTTGGCCTTTTCGAAGTCATTAATACCGTTTTTTCCCCATATTGTCTTCGATAAATCCATCATGTTCTTCTGATTGATAAGATAGGGTTCTATATTATAGTCTAGATTTTCTGTTATGGGTTCTAGAAGGTTCTCGATTTTGCTCTTGACCTGCTTCGACTGCTCAGTAAAGGATGCCCAGTTGTCGTAAATGCTGGCATAGGTGAGTGCCACCTCGATGGCGATGCGGGGCAGCGTCCACCACGACACGTCCTGGCTCACCGTCTGCGATGTCTGCATGATGCCGCCAGGGTTGCTCATGTAGCCGTAGGTCACACCAGCCTTGGTGAAGTCGGGCCTGACTTCCGTGTCAAGGCCGTCCTGCGGTTCGAGCAGGGCGAGGTAAGGTGCCCAGTTGGGGTCGTCCATAAACTCCTGGAAGCGGCTGGTCGATACGACGAAGCGTACCTTGTTCATATTTGCGAAGGCCTTCACGAGGTTGTCGTCTTCCGGGTCGTCGTAGGTCTTGATGCCGAAGATGTCGCGGCCGGGTATGACGTCCTGCGGGCCGAGCGCCTCCCAATGGTCGTCGCCGTCCTGCACGTAGTAGAACAGGCGAATCTCCTTCAGGTTGTCGCAGCCCTTCAGTGCGCCGTTGCGGATGACCATCTTCAGGTCGGTGAAGGAGTTCTCGCTTCGGCCGTTGGTCTGCCAGAACTCGATGGCCTTCACATCCTTGCTCTCGCCAAGGCTCTCCAGGGCGATGGTCTTGTAGTTGTAGTAGGAGCCGGGGTCGTTGTAGATGCGCATGGTGCCGTCGCTCAGACTGCCAGCATCGACGCCCACCACTTTCGTATACCATATATTCTCATCGACGGTGGTGAGCAGGCTGCTGGCGGTGAACTGCTGGTAGTCGGCGTTCCAGTAGCGCAGGGTCTCCATCAGCTGGTTGTGGCCGTTGGCATCGTTTTTCAGCGACTCGCCCTTGGTGTTGCGCATCTCGCTGTAGCGGGCGCCGTTCACGTCCATATCCACCACAGTGTGGTTGTAGACGAGGATGCGGTTGTTCACCTTCTTCCACGTCTGGCTGCTTAGGAAGTCCTGATACTTCGAGGCATCGACGGTGAAGTAGGCCTGCGGCGAACCGGCGAACACGCTGTCGCTGACGTAGGTCACCTGCTCGGGGCTGAGGGCCTCCCAGTGGTTAGCGCCCTCGGTGGTATATTGCATCATCTTAATCTCCGTCAGGTTGGGGCAGTCGGCAAATGCCTTGTCGCCGATGACGAAGTCGAACGGGAACTGGGCATTATAGATGTTGGCATCGGTGTCCTTGAAGTAGAGGGTCTTCAGCTCCGAGCAACCCTTAAAGGCATGGGGCGCAATGGCACCTAAGAGCGTATAGTCTCTGCCCACTCCCGACAGGTCGTTGTGTATCTGCGCGCCGTCGGAGGGGATTTTGCCGTCAGCCCAGCCCACGACGGCCGTGACCCATACGTGGTCGCCGTCTTTACCCCACTTGAAGAGTTCTCCGTGTTCGTCGAAGTGATAGCTCTTCTGTGCTATCTCTTCGTCGCTCAGGTAGAGGTGGTAGTCGAAGTTGTAGAGGTAGCGGTAGCGCGTGCCGTCCATCGTGCGCTCCAGCTTGGCCTCAGGCATCGAGGTGGCTATCTGGATAATGGGCTTTCGCTTGATGTCGCGCACGGTCTGCAGTCCGCTGCGCTGCCAGGGGTTGCTCAGCCAGCAGCCGTCGATGTCGGTAGTCCAGTGGTCGAAGGCCACGCCGTCGGGGGCCGTCAGCTCTATCACGGTGCCGCTCTTGTAGTAGTCCACGCCGTTGAAGGGGGCCTGCGGCTCGCTCACAAAACGATAGGTGCAGCCGTCGGGAACTTCCACTTCGCGGAAGACGGCCTCGCCCTGCTTGGTGCCCATCGTACTTGTGAAGTAGCACTCCTTGAATGTACACTCCACGCCCGGTTTCATGCGCACGAAAGTGGCACACTCGGGACTGGCGATATTAGGAACGGGGTCGAAGAGGCAATGGTCGAGAACGACGGCGATGTTAGCATAGCCCACCATACCGCCACTGCATGTGGAGTAGAAAGTGATGAGCCCCGTGAAAGTGCAGTTCTGTATCGTAGGGCTGGCCGTGCAGGCAGGGGTAACAGTGCCCACGATGCCGCCGAAGGAGGCATCGTCGCTGAGCGACAGGCCGGCCCACATCTCGGTGCTCACGTAGCAACTGCTGATGGTGGTGGCCTCCGTGCCGTCGATGACCGAGGCAATGCCTGCTGCAAACTGGTAGTTGCTGAATATACGGCCTGTCACCTTCAGGTCGCGGATGGTGGCACCGTCCAGGCGGATGAACGGCGCGCAGTAGTCGTTGACGAACTCCAAATTCCCGGCGGTGGATTTGCCGCGGTTGTAGGTCAGCGTGTACATACCGCCGCTGAAGGTGCCGCTGAACGGATGTTCTACGGTACCTATGCTGACACCATCGGCATCAACGTCGGCCTTCATCTCGAAGAACTTGCCACTATAGCTTTCACCCCCCGACACATCACGAGAGAGCTGCCACCAATCGGCAGAGTTCTTGATCTGGTATGGATCAGCACTGGTTCCAGTTCCGTCCCATGACCATACTCCCTGCAACATAAAAAGCAGGAGAAAGATACTTAAAAGAACTTTTTTTCTCATTTTTAATCGTTTATTTGTTCAATATCTGCATAATCAATACATGCCATATCTCATCTCACAATGAAGCAAAAATCATATAAATAAGAAATCGTATATAAATACCTTATAGTGTGTGCAAAGGTAACACTTTTTTCTAAAACAAAACAAATTACTAACATTTTTTTAACACAAAAGGAAAAAAACAATAATCTTAGACTGTAGACTATAGACTGTAGACTGTAGACTAAAGTCTGTAGTCTAAAGTCAACAGAGGAAACGAGGAATGGACAAGTCACATTCCTCGTTTCTCTTTTTACTTACTTTCTCAAGTTGAGTAAGGAGTTCTTCGCAAGCGAAGCGGCAAGCCGAGCGGAGCGAATGCGAAACTTCTATGTTGCTTTCCAAATAATTGGAAAATATTTATTTTTTATTAACTGTTTATTATCAATCACTTATCGTGA
>CAJOLE010000153.1 GCA_905235325.1 uncultured Prevotella sp.
TAGCGGTCGAAGGGCATCGACATGGTGCCGGCGCTGATGGCGTGTATGTCCTGCGACGTGCGGCTGTAGCCTAAGCGCAGGCTGTTCCGTTCGTTGATGCTCCACTTCATGCTGAGGCGGGGCTCCAGGTCGGCGTAGGTCTTCACGATGCTACCCGATGAGGGGTTCGTGGTGTCGGTGATGTTGCCGTCCGGGGCGATGCTGTAGTAGGGTGCGCCGCCGAGCACTGAGAAGAGGTGCAGCCGGAGTCCCGCCGAGAGGGTGAGCTGCGGCGTCACCTTCCAGTCGTCGCCTGCCCACAGTGCCGAGGTCCAGGCGTTGCGCTTCTCGCGCTGGTGCAGCAGGTTGATGTCCCATTCTGCCGACTGCAGCTGCAGGTAGGTGGACTCCAGCCCGTAGTTCAGGTTGTGGTTTGACAGCGTCAGCACCTGGCGGTGGCGCAGCGTGGCATGGCGGATATATCCCTTCAGACTGTAGTTGAAGCTGAGCATATCTACGCCGACGTCATCGGTGAAGTCGCTGTAGACGAGCTCCGTGTTGGCGTAGTGGTCAAGGCTGAAGGTGTGCAGCCAGTCGGCCGTGGCCGTGGTGTTGCCCCATTCCATGTCCATCAGCTCTTCAAGGCCCATGTTGTCGTGCCCCCGGAAGAACGACAGCGACAGGCGGTCCTGCTCCGTCAGTCGGAAGTTCAGGCGCAGGTTGGCGTCGTAGAAGTTCAGGGTGTTGTTGCGGTAGTCCTTCGATGCCTTCAGGAAGAGGTCGAGATAGGAGCGGCGACCGGCAAAGAGGAACGACGACTGGTCGCGCTTGATAGGACCTTCGGCCATGACCTTGGCCGAGAGCAGCCCGACGGTGCCGCCGTAGTGGTAGTCGTGCATGTCGCCGGGGCGCGTGTCGAGGACGAACACCGACGACGAGCCGCCGCCCAACTGTGCCGGCACGAGGCCCTTGTAGAGCGAGCCGTTGGCGAGTGCGTCGTCGTTGAAGGTGGAGAAGAGTCCCATGATGTGGCCGGCGTTATAGACCGTGGCGCCGTCGAGCAGTATCAGGTTCTGCGCCGCCGTGCCGCCGCGCACCTGGTAGCCGCCGCTGCCGTCGCCCTCGCTCTTCACGCCGGGCAGCAGCTGCAGGCTCTTGATGATGTCTTTCTCGCCGAACAGTGCCGGCACCTTGGCCAGGGTTGAGATGTCCACCTTCTCCACGCCTACCTGCACCTCGTCGATGCGCTTCTGGGCCGAGCGCGACGTGATGGTCACCTCGCTCAGCGTGTCACTGCGAACGATGTCGCCGCTCTGCGCCAAGGAGCTGAGTGCCATTCCGCTCCAACAGAGAAAACACACAAAGCCTTTCTTCATTCTTACCGTTTTATGAATTTGCCTAAGAATGCGTCGGCCTGCTCAAGGAACTCCGCCTGCTGCGGCTCAGTGAGGAACACGTGGCCGGCACCCTTGATGGTGTGGAGGCGGGCGTTACTGAACACCCCGACGGCACGCTCAGAACCGGCGATGGGCACCGTCTTGTCATTGTCGCCGTGGACGATGAGCACCGGGCCGTCGTAGGCCCGTATGTCGCGGTCGTAGTCGTAGTCGTACATATCGAGGATGTACTTGCGCCCGATGGTGATCATGCCGTTGCGCCCGTCGGTCTCGGGCAGGTTCTTCAGGTCGGGATATAGCTTGTGCAGGTTGTCGGGCAGGTGGAAGGCAGGGTAGAGCAGTACCAGTGCGGCAATCTCCCCGGGGTGGCGCGCTGCCACGACGGTTGCCACGCCGCCACCCTGACTGCCGCCGATGAGCACGATGCGGCTCTGGTCTACAAAGTCCCACGTGCGGGCCTCGCTGAGCATCGTCTCCAAGTCGCCGACCTCAGTCAGCACCGACATATCCGTCGTCTTGCCCTCGCTGCGGCTGCGGTTGCCCCCGCCGGCGAAGTCGAAGGTCAGCACGGCATAGCCTTCAGCGGCCCAGTGCTGCGCATAGTTCACCCACCAGGGACGCTGCGAGTCGCTGCCCAGTTCGTGGGCAGCGACGATGAGGGGGAACTGGTCGTTTGGGGAGTTAGTCGTTTGGTCGTTTGGGGAGTTAGTCGTTTGGTCGTTTGGGGAGTTAGTCGTTTGGTCGTTTGGGGAGTTAGTCGTTTGGTCGTTTGGGCCTAAACCACTAAACGACCAATCCCCCAAACGACCAGTAACAGGCAGATAGAGCGTGCCGCGCAGCATCATGCCCGACTCGCCGTTTCTGAGTTCAATGTCCTTTGTCGTTACCATATACTTTGCGTTTAACCATTGATATTCCTGTTCGTAAAAACTGTTCAAATCGTCGGGACGGTCGGTGCCCAGTTCGTCGTTGTTGACGGTGCCACCGGCATTCCTGCGGGTATAGGCGAGCCAGCGATAGGACGGACGCAATCCCTCTATGTCCTTGGCCTCAATCTTCAGGTCCTGGCCGGGGATGGCGGAGGCCAGTTCGTCGTATTCGTTGACGGAGGTCATCGCCGTGATTTTCCATTCGTCGGCACGTTTCTCCACCCGGTAGATCAGTCGCATATAGGAGGTAAGCACCGCCTCCACGCCGTTCACCATCACGCCGCGCGTGGTAGTGGAAGGATATTCCACGAGTGCCCTGCCGCGCATGGTCTTCGAGAAGAGGATGAGCGGCGGATTGCAGCGGTTGACATTGGCAAGCGTCGATGCTGCCTGTGCCTCCTTGGGAGCCTGCCCCACAAACGACGACACGCCGCCTTGCTGCCACGACGTGTGTATCTGTGCATCCTCAGCATAGCACTGTGCCAACTCTGCATTGCGGTGGCTCACGCGGTAGAGCCGTTCGCTGACTATCAGGTTCTGCACGGCCTCGTAGTCGGTCATCTGCTGCTGTGCGAAGCCCGCCAGCGTTGCCAGACCATATAAAATGATGGTTAGGTGAAACTGTTTCATGTCTTATTTCAGATGATAAAGCCGTTCGGCGTTCTTATGGGCGATGAGCTCTTTCTGCTCGTCGGTGAGCGACGAGTGCATCAGGAAGTCATAGAAGTCGGACGGCTGCTCGTAGGGATAGTCCTCGGCGTAGAGGATGTGGTCGGCACCCATCAGCTCGACCATCGTGCGCAGGTTGATGTCGCTCATGATGCCGCTCGGCGTGAGGTAGATGTTGCGCTTGTAGTAGTAGGCAAAGTCGTGCTGCAGACCGGTCATGTCGGGTGTCAGCTGGTGGTTCATGCGGTCGAGGAACATCGGGATGCCCTCGCCCCAGTGGCCGCTGACGACCTTCAGCGTGGGCAGACGG
>CAJOLE010000154.1 GCA_905235325.1 uncultured Prevotella sp.
GCTCTTCTCCGCCGACTACCCCTACATCCCGCAGGACGAAGCCCGACAGTTCCTCGAAAACGCCCCGCTCTCCGACCAAGACAAGGAGAAATTCGCGTATGGAAACGCAGCGAAATTGCTGCATTTATAACACCCGTCAATCATGGAGCCATTGACACTTTTCGCTATTGTGACGGCAGTCGTACTGGCTGCCGTCATCATCTGCAGCGACCGACTGCTGAAGTATCTCGGCTTCTTCATCGCCTCGTGGCTCGCTGTGTTCAGTTTCTTCGGCGGTGTGCTCGACATGTCACTGTTCGCCGTTCCCGGTGTCCTCGGCGTGGCGTGGCTGGACTGGCGGTATCAGTTAGTGTGACCTTGGTGAGGAAGGAATTCTGGGAATTGGCGTATTCCGATAGTCATTCGGAGTGATACCTGTCTCGCGCTTGAAGAACCGCTCAGCCTGGCGATGGCAACATGGCTATGCTCTACATCACCAACGCCACCGCCCGCTACTGCTCGTTTACTGGCGAAGGAGTCAAATTCTAAATAATAATGAAACAGAGAAACAAGTGGACGATACTGGAATCTGGAATGATTTATTTCAAGGATCAGACAAGTCGCGGCAGAACAAACCAACTGTATAATTATGACTGCTGCCCGAATGTCAGTAAAACGATGTCCGGGCTGCGTTTTTATGAACCGACCTTCCGTTTGAACATTATTTCCGCAGTTTCGGCAACGGGTGTGACGGAGAATCGCCGTACCTTTGCCAACGAAATAAGAATAAACAAGACAACATTGTGGCTCGTCGCCCTGCTGTGGGCGGCAGCAGTAAACGCACAAAGCAGTATGGACACAAGGCTGATAACGATTGAGGAGCACTTCGCCGACCCACGGCTGACGGAGGCCGATGCACGGTGGAGACCGAAGGCAGAACTGACCGACGAACAGCGCGAGGTGATGGCCTTCTTCTCCTCGCGCATGAACCTGACGGAGCAGCTCGCGGACCTCTCAGAAAAGCGCATCCCCCACATGGACAGTCAGCACATCAGGATGCAGATCCTGTCATACACCTCGCTCATCGGCGACTATGTGCCCGCAACAGAGGCCGTGAAGATTGCCCGTGAGGCCAACGACCTGCTGGCAGAGCGCATCAAGGAGCATCCCGACCGCTTCCGCGCGATGGCGACGCTGCCATTAGCCGACCCAAAGGCCGCCGCCCAGGAACTGGAACGCTGCGTCAAGGAGCTGGGCTTCGTGGGTGTGTTGCTCTACGGACAGCACAAGGGGCACTGGCTCGACGAGCTGCAGTTCCTGCCCATCTTCGAGAAGGCAGCTGAACTCGACGTGCCCGTCTATCTGCATCCTGCCCTCATCAATCCCGCAGTGCAGCAGGCGATGTATATGTCGCCCGCCTATTCCGCTGTGACGGGAGCCGAACTTTCATCGGCTGCCATCGGCTGGCACTACGACGTGGGCATCCAGGCCGTGCGCCTTATCCTCGCCGGACTCTTCGACAAGCTGCCTACGCTGAAGGTCATCAGCGGTCACTGGGGCGAGGGCATCCCCATGTTCCTCGACCGCATGAACCACCAGCTCACGCCCGACATGACCGGTCTGCAGCACGACTTCGCCTACTATTACAAGCGCAACATCTACCTCACGCCGAGTGGCATCATGAGCGACATCAACCTGCGCACAATGGTAGAGCTGATGGGTGCCGACCACATCCTTTACGCCGAGGACTACCCCTACGAGCAGCCCTCCGACTTCCACGACTTCCTGATGTGCTCTTCGCTCACCGACGAGCAGAAGCAGCTCATCGCCCACAAGAACGTGGAGAGAATCTTCTTCAAGTGCAATGTCAACCAAACTCATTAGCATCTCACGATGAAAGATAATAATCAGGTAACGCGACGCGATTCGATAAAGAGAATGAGCGTGGCAGCAGCTACGGCAGCAATAGGATTGTCGGGCATGCAGACAATGGCTGCCAACACTGGCACAGACAACGAGCGACCGCTGAAGGTGTTGTTGCTCAACGGCAGTCCCCGGCGCGACGGCAACACCTTTCTGCTGCTCAGTGAGGTGGCAATGCAGCTGGAGAAGAACGACATTGAGAGCGAGCTGTTCCAGCTGGGCACCGGCAACGTCAGGGGGTGTTCCGATTGCGGAGGATGTCATGGCAAGGGCAAATGCGTGTACGACGATGTCGTCAACCGGATAGCCGGTGCGATGGCCTCGTGCGATGCCATCGTCGTGGGCGCACCCGTCTATTACGGTATGCCTGCCGGACAGATGGTTGCTGCCATCCAGCGACTGGCCTACTCAGCCTACGGTGTGCTGCAAGGCAAGCCCGCCGCCGTCGTCACCGTGTGCCGGAGAGGCGGTGCCACGGCAGCACTCCAAACCCTGCAAATGCCCTTTCAGTTACTCAACATGCCCATCGTAAGCTCACAATACTGGAACATCGGGTATGGCAAAGACAAAGGCGAAGTGGCTAAAGACGAAGAGGGAATGCAAACCATGCGCGTGCTTGCCGACAACATGAGCTACATGCTGCACCAGTTTGCCACAGGCAAAGCCCAGCTGCCCAGACGTGAAGGCAAGAAAAGTACAAGCTTCATAAGGTAAAGGTGAAAGGGTGAAAAGGTAAAAATTGAAAAGGTGAAAACACAATAATGATGCTATGAATGCAAAGGAAATAGTAATAATCTGTCTGGCTCTAATGCTGACATTCGGCATAGGCTGCACAGCAAAAAACAATGGTAACATGGATAACGCGACAACCAACTTCTCTACCAAGGACATTGAAATCAGGAACAGCGAGTCAGACAATATGCTGCGTGGCACGCTGTATCTGCCAGAGTCGAAAGGGAAAAAGCCCCTCATCATCACCGCCCACGAACTGGGAAGCGACTCGCAGCGACCCTGGTGGGTGAACTACGCACGGCACTGGGCTGCCGAGGGCTATGCTGTGCTGACCTTCGACTTTGCGGGCGGCGGCAACCGCAGCCGCAGCGAGGGCAAGACGACGGACATGTCGGTGCTGACCGAGGTGAGCGACCTGGAGGTGATGCTCAGCGAGGCACGCACATGGGACTTCGTAGATACCACCCGCATTGTCCTCGTCGGGGGCAGTCAGGGTGGGGGAGTGTCTGCCATCGTGGCAGCACGCCACCTGGGAGAGATTGCCGCACAGGTGCTGCTCTATCCCGCCTTCCATCTGCCCGACAACCTGCACGAGCGTTATCCCGACCTCAATAATTTGCCCGAGACTGACGGACGCAACGGCATGATTACCATCGGCCGTAAATATATCCTCGACATGTACGACCACGACTACGACAAGGATATGCAGGCCTACGACGGTCCCGTGCTTATCGTTCATGGCGACGAGGACAAGACGGTACCCATTGCCGGCTCCGAGCGTGCCGTCACTGTATTCAAGAACGCCAGTCTTTACACCATAAAAGGAGCCGGCCATGTGTTCCTCACCGAGCCGCAGCAGACGGAGTTCCTGCAACAGGCAGATGTGTTCATAGAACAGGTCCTCCGCAATCGCTAATAAAATATAAAAGGTGGGGCAAAATGACGGTGGTTTTGAAAAGAAGTCATATCTTTGCTGTTGAATCAAGAAATGTAGATGATTAAGACTGTTATATTGTTCGTCGCCCTGCTGTGGGCGGTAGCGGCAAATGCTCAGACGGACAACACCGTTCATGAAGACACGCTGAGCGAGGTGACCGTCACGTCGCACTCGGCGCAGAAGCGTGTCGACGAGGTGCAGATAGGAGTGGAGCAGGTGAAAGTCTCCACGCTGACCAAGGTGCCGGCGATGTTTGGCGAGAAGGACATCATCAAGAGTCTGCAGCTGCTGCCCGGCGTGAAGAGCGAGGGCGACGGCACCAGTGGCTATCAGGTGCGCGGCGGTACGGCAGCACAGAACCTGATTCTCCTCGACGGTGCTACGGTCTATAATGCCGGCCACCTCATGGGGCTCTTCTCCACCTTCAACGACGATGCGCTCTCGGGCGGTTCGCTCTACAAGGGACTCGTGCCTGCTCAGTTTGGCGGCGGCTCCTCGTCGGTGTTCGATGCCAGCACACGCCCAGGCGACATGCAACGCTTCCACTTCGGCGGAACAATAGGCCTGCTGTCGGCAAAGGTGGTGGCCGAAGGACCCATCAAGCGCGACCGGGCATCATTCTTCCTCTCCGGCCGTCGCTCCTACCTCGACCTCTTCCTGAAGGCTTCGAAGAAATACCGCAACAACACCCTGAACTTCTACGACGTCAACCTGCGCCTGAACTTCCGTCTCTCAGAACGCGACCACCTTGCACTGACGTTCTTCCGCGGACATGACAATATGGGACTGGACGACCTGACGGACATGGACTGGGGCAACACCACGGCGACGGTGGGCTGGCTGCACACCTTCAGCCCGTCTCTCTATGCCAGCACGCAGCTCGTCTATAGTGATTTCGCCGACGACATGGGTGTCGACATGCTCAGCTTCAACTACCGGCTGAAGGGATTTATCCGCCATGCCACACTGCGCCACCGTCAGGTGTTGACGCTGCGCCGTCATCAGCTGAACTATGGACTGGAGACTACCTACCTGCAGTTGCAGTCGGCAGAATGGGACATCATATTGCTGCACCAGCGCGAGAAGCGCAACGCCTGGACCTCGGCACTGTGGATAGGCGATGACTGGACCATCATGCCGCAGCTCACCCTCTCGGCAGGACTGCGCCTGCACCATTTCTCGGTACTCGGCGGGGCACCCTACTACAGCATCGACCCAGGCGGCAATATCACCGACACCACCAACCCCTCCGGCATCGTGAAGAGCTACGTCGAACCAGAACCGCGACTGAGCATGAAGTGGAGCATCAACGACCGCAACAGCCTGCGCATAGGCTACAGCCGCACATCGCAGGACGTGCATGCCATCAGTGCCGGAACCATGTCGATGCCCTTCGACCGCTATACCATGACCAGCAACATCGTGGCTCCCGAGCG
>CAJOLE010000155.1 GCA_905235325.1 uncultured Prevotella sp.
GCCTTTCACATGAACAGGTCTATCAAGGTCTGCTCCTTATAAGAGATCCAATACAAAAGGCCGTTGGTCAAGCCGCTGCGGACGTCACCGCGGCTACCCTGAAATATAATTCGGCTTACAATGCTTACAGGGCTGCGTTCAATAGTATAGTGAATGCCCAAACAGTACAAGGCATGTCAGCTATGACCGTGGCTTCAGGCCTTGTGGCTAAGGCAGTCTGGGACAGCAATTACAATAACGAGTCGCTGAAGAAAGGTATGCGCGACAACATCCTCTCGAACATCCATGAGTTCAGCCTTCAGGGCGGCAGCTACATCATTATGACGCCGACCAAGAACCTCGTCTATCACAGCTACGTCAAGCGTGTCAGCGACGACACGAAGGATGCCGTCATCTATGCCGGCACCGACGACGACCAAGGCATGAACGCCTCGTCGGTGACGATGACCTTCGCCTACGACGCCTTCCGCAACCACAAGAACCTGAAGACCGTCAAGTTCCACGAGAACAACATCTCCACCAACGAGGGCGTGCCGATGCTACTCACCATCCCCGACTCAGCCTTCTATGGTTGCGACAACCTTGTCGAGTTCAGCACCATTCTGCAGAGCGACAACGGCGACCAGGTGCTCGGCCCAGAGAGCTTCATCCTGGGCGGCGACAGCGTCTTCGTCGGTCTCGACTCACTGAAGTTCCACATCCTCATCGACGAGAGCCGCAAGGAGGACTACCTGGCCAGCGAGTCGTGGGCTCCGCTGAAACGCTACTTCCAGTACACCAACGTCAAGCCCAAACGCAAGTACGACGAGTATGGCGGATGGTACGCCTACGCCTACGAAAACGGCTCGCTGCAGAAAATACATAAGGTACAGGGCCACACAATCGAGCACATGGTGGTCTCAGAGCCCGACGACAGCTTCCTGAAAGACCATCAGGGCGCACTGAAGCTCTGCAACGACATCGGCGTGTTCAACAACTACCAGCTCGACGCCGTACGCTACAAGGCCTTCTATGGCAACCAGAACCTCCGCGTCGTAAACTTCACCGACCTCAAGGGCTCCGGTGCCACCGGCGACACCTACACCGGCCTCGAAGTGACGCTCGAGGACTCCTGCTTCGCCCGTTGCCCGAACCTCGCCAACATCGACATGCTCTACCTCGTCACCGACGGCACAAACCGCATCGACCCCATCACGCCGCAACAGGTGAAGCTGGGACGTGGCGTGCTCGACGGCACGACGGCCAGCATCAAGATGATGCCCAAGCAGGTGGAGTGGTTCCAGAAGGACACCACCTGGGCCAAGTACGCCGACCGTTTCCTGCCCTGTATCATCAAGGTGGCCGACGAAGAGGTCGCCGACGTCCTCGAGGACATGGCCTACTACGATATGGCGCACACCGGCTACGACGACGTACTTTGGACCGACTACATCGACTTCGCCCGCATCGCCGGCACCAACTTCACGTGTCTCAACGGTAAGTTCCAGGGCAACACCGACATCCGCTCGTTCAATGAGTTCCGCCAGTTCGACTGCGTCGGTCTGGACTTTGTTGGCAGCGAGTGGTTCAGCGGATGCTCAAATCTGGGCAGCATCGCTCTGCCCGCAACCATCACGAGCATTGAGGTCAATGCCTTTAAGGACTGCTCAAGCCTCACCGCTATAGAGTTGCCGGCCAGTCTCACCAGCATCGCCGACGGAGCCTTCACCGGCTGCACGGGCCTGACGTCGGTGCGCGTGCTGGCTAGGACGCCCGCCACGCTCGACGGCGACAACATATTCGACAAGCATGATGGACTGAAGATCTACGTGCCCGACGGCGCCGTCGACGCCTACAAGCAGGCCTGGGCCGAATATAGGGACTACATCTTCAGCGACAAGACGATGACGAACCGCAAGGTCGTCACCGTAACCGAGGTGGGCCAGCTGGCCCAGGAGCTCGGCCTTACGCTGGAGAAGGAGAACGACAAGATCCGCTACATCCGTGGCGAATATGCCAGCATCGACTCCTTGACAATCACCGGTCCGCTCAACGGCGAGGACCTCGGCCTGATCCGTCACCTGTCGGGCGCCGACGCCTACGACAGCGACCCGACCGACGGTTGCCTCGTCTACCTGAACCTCTGGAACGCCGACCTGAAGGAGGACGACGAAAACTCCTACAACGGCAACGGCATTGACGAGTATATCGACGCCGACAACAAGGTACCCGACTATCTCTTCGAGAACTGCACGTCCATCCAGACGGTCATCTTCCCGAAGACGGCCACCTATATCGGCGAGAACATCTTCGAGGACGCCACCGGCCTGCGCAAGCTCTGCGTCGGCAAGGCCACGACTGAGTACGAATGCGATATCCTGCAGAGCCTCGAAGGCATCGAAGAGCTCGTACTGCTCACCGACGCCCACGCCACCAGCGACTACAAGGATCCATGGGAGGCCAACATCGGTGCCACCTTCACGACCAATGCCCAGGTAGGCAACTACCTCGGCGACATCAACCTGACACGCCGCACCAACTATGTGGTGGCCCCGTTCGAGGACGATGCCGTGATGCTGACGCTGGCCGACAAGGGCCTCTTCTTCCCCAGCGAATACTCAGGTCTGGAGAATGTCGACGGCCTCTTCAACGACAACAGCACCATCACCGACTTCAGCGACTTCTACAAGTTCAGCAAGGTGAAGGAGCTTAACACGACCTTCACCAATGCATCGGCACTGTGCACCGTCACCCTGCCCGAAAGCATTACGACCATCAGCGCCGAGGCCTTCGCCGGCTGCACAAGCCTCGACACCATCCGCATCGCTTGCGACTCCGTGCCAGCGATGGCAGCGGGTGCCCTCGACGACCTGCCCGGCAGCTTCCGCATCTTCGTGCCCAAGCGCCTCTGCAAGCTCTACCGCACGAAGTGGGCCGAGTATGCCGACCACATCAACGTCGACGAGTCGCGATACGACGACAGCGACATCATAACTGTCACCTTGACGGAGCCCAACACGCTGGCCCAGAAGCTCGGACTGTCCTACTCGATGGGCGGCAGCTACGCCAACGACTGCATCCGCGACTTACGCGGCGACTACAGCGAGATCTACAAGCTGAAGGTCGTCGGACCCATCTCGGGTGGCGACTTCGACGTCATCCGCCACCTGGCAGGATGGTGCCCCTGCATCCAGAAGCGCAACCTGGCCGGACATCTGCAGTACCTCGACCTCTACGAG
>CAJOLE010000156.1 GCA_905235325.1 uncultured Prevotella sp.
GGACTCATACTGGTGGACACGAAATATGAGTTCGGCAAGCGCGACGGCAAGGTGTACCTCATCGACGAGATCCACACACCCGACTCCAGCCGTTACTTCTATGCCGACGGCTACGAGGAGAAGCTGGCAAAGGGCGAGCCGCAACGACAGCTGTCGAAGGAGTTCGTGCGCCAGTGGCTCATCGACCATGACTTTATGAACCAGCCCGGACAGGTGATGCCCGAGATTACCGACGAGTATGCCGAGAGCGTCTCCGACCGCTACATCGAGCTATACGAGCACATCGTCGGCGAGAAGTTTGACCGTGCCACCGAGAGCGGCGACATCGCCGCACGCATTGAGCGCAATGTCAGCGAGTGGCTGAAAAAACAGTAATGACCTACCAGCAGGAAGAGATAAAGCCCTATCACGAAGGGGAGAAAGCGAGCCAGGTAGAGCAGATGTTCGACGGCATCGCCCCCAGCTACGACAAGCTCAACCATAGGCTGTCGTGGAACATCGACCGCGGCTGGCGAAAGACGGCCATCCGGCAGCTGGCTCCCTTCAGGCCGCAAAAGATGCTCGACATAGCAACCGGCACGGGCGACTTTGCTATCATGGCAGCGCAGATGCTGCACCCGCAGACACTCGTCGGAGCCGACATCAGCGAGGGAATGATGGCAGTAGGAGCGGGGAAGGTGAAGGCGTTAGGACTGCAAGACATCATCTCGTTCGCCCGGGAAGACTGCCTGAACCTGTCCTACGACGACAACACGTTCGATGCCGTGACGGCAGCCTTCGGCATCCGCAACTTCGCAAGCCTCGACCGTGGTCTCAGCGAGATGTGCCGGGTCATGAAGCACGGCGGCCATCTGAGCATCGTGGAGCTGACCACGCCGGTCCGTTTCCCCATGAAGCAGCTGTTCTGGCTGTATAGCCACACAGTGCTTCCCCTCTACGGGCGCATCGTCTCGAAGGACAAGAGCGCCTATACTTATCTGACCAAGACCATCGAAGCCTTCCCCCAGGGGGAGCGCATGATGGAGATCCTACGGCAGGCCGGCTTCAGTGAAACAGCATTCCGCCGCCTCACATTCGGCATCTGTACCCTCTATACAGCTACAAAATAGCACTGCGTCAATCGAAAATCAGACAATCGAATATCAGCAAAGATGGATAAATATGGACTCATCGGCTACCCTCTGGAACATTCGTTCTCGGTCAGCTACCACAATCAGCGCTTTGCCGACGAAGGCATCAACGCGAAATACATCAACTTCGAGATACCGTCTATTGACGAGCTGCCCGAGGTGCTCAGCTCCTGAAAGGACTCAACGTCACCATCCCCTACAAGGAGAAGGTGATCGAATTTCTCGACTACGTCAGTCCGGAAGCCCGTGCCATCGGTGCTGTCAACGTCATACGTGTCGTTCACGAAGGCAAGAACATCAAGCTGAAAGGCTACAACAGCGATGTCATCGGCTTCACGCAGAGCATCGAGCCCATGCTGGAAAGCCACCATAAGGGGGCACTCGTACTGGGTACGGGCGGGGCATCGAAGGCCGTCGCCTATGGCCTGAAGTCGCTGGGCATCGAACCTGTGTTCGTCAGCCGCTATGAGCGGCCGGGCACCATCCAGTACGAGAGCATCACTCCGGAAGTCGTCCACGAATATCCGGTCATTGTCAATTGCACGCCGCTGGGGATGTTCCCCAAGGTAGATGCCTGCCCTAAGCTTCCCTACGAAGCACTCGACGACAGGAACATCCTCTACGACCTCATCTACAACCCAGACGAGACACTTTTCATGAAGCTCGGCGCCCGTCAGGGGGCTGCCGTGAAGAACGGTCTCGAGATGCTCCTGCTGCAGGCCTTCGCCTCGTGGGAATTCTGGAATGGTAAGGAATAGCATAGCATTAAATGTTTTACAGTAGCAAAATGACATTATGAAAACAAAGTCCTGTTTAGGGGGATGCTTAGGATTCCCTGTGATAGTCTTCCTCGTAATCCTTACCATATCGATGGGTGCCGCCACCCATGAGTCTGTAACGCCAACTACAGCACTGCCGTGGGTAGCCCTTGCCCTTGCCGTCTTGGGGGCTTTCGGCTACATGTTGCTGAAAAAAGACCCCGACAAGCTTGAGACAGTCAAGAGAAGACGGAGAGAAATCAACTCGCTCACATCGGAATACAACGATATGGTCCACAGGTCAAGAAGCAGCAGCGATTATGATTCCATCAAGTCGACATACGTATCCGAGCGTAACGAACTCATCAACAGCTGGAACGATGCCGACAAGCAGTCGGGAGCGTCCTTCTCTTCCTTCAAGTCTACATGGAAAAAGCTGGGGGTCACCGGCTTCATCCTGACCATGCTGGGAGGATGCTTCGGCTTCGGAGTGGTCCAAGGCCCGGCGCTGACGACCCCCACCCCACTGATGGAAAAGCGCTCATGGAATGCCGACAACATCCCCATGCCCCACATGGAAGACCACAGCCTCTACGTCAGCAACCCCGACAGCATTCTCTCGCCATCGGTGGAGAGTCAGATTAACGAGACACTCGGCCTGCTCGACGACAATCTGGGCATCGAGACGGCCATGATTATTGTGGGCCATATCGATGGCGACGACCCCTACCGCATGGCCATCGACGTGGGAAACAAGTATGGTGTGGGCCGCAACGACCGTGGATTAGTCATTGTCGTGGGCTATCTCGACCACAGCTACCAAATTGCCACTGGCCGCAGTCTGGATTCCGACCTCACCGATGCCGAGTGTGGCCGACTGGCCAAAACATACCTCATCCCCAGCATGAAGGCCGAACAGCCCGACAGCGGCATGCTCTACCTGGCACAAGGCGTGCTTGCCCTGATGAGCAACAAAGAAATGCCAGTCATGTCATCGCTCAGCTCGTCGACTGCCAAGGACTCTGGCAACAGCAGTTCGCTCCTTCTCTATCCTGCCCTGCTCGTCATCTGGGGAATCTTCTACCTTTTCATAAGTTACAAGACTAATCCTACACTCGGAGCCGCGAGTCTGAACTCGGACCCGTTCTACCAGGACAGCAGTTCATCGTCCAGCGGAGGTGGCCGTTCCGGAAGCTACAGCGGAGGTGGCCGTTCCGGTGGCTACGGCGGAGGCAGTTTCGGAGGCGGAGGTGCCGGAGGAAGATGGTAGATAAAAACATGAACAGTGAGAATTCAAATCAATAATTATTAATTATTTATCATTAAAACGTTATGAGTAACAACGCAACAAAAACCGGTGGAATTTCAAAGAACACCTTGATTATCGGTGCCATAGTGGCAGTCATCGCCCTGTGGGCCATCAGTACCTACAATGGCATGGTAAATAAAGAAGAAGGTGCCACCACGGCATGGGCCAAGGTACAGTCAGCATATCAGCGCCGAGCCGACCTCATCCCCAACTTGGTCGAAGTAGTCAAGGGTTATGCCTCTCATGAGAAAGAAACCCTTGAGGGTGTCATCAATGCCCGTGCCAAGGCCACATCGATTACAGTCGACCCCGAGAACCTCACACCTGAGAAGTTACAGGAGTTCCAGGCAGCACAGGGCGAACTTTCGCAGGCACTGGGCCGCCTGATGGTGGTGCAGGAGCAGTACCCCGAGCTGAAGGCCAACGAGAATTTCAAAGACCTGCAGGTGCAGCTTGAAGGAACGGAGAACCGCATCAACGAGGAGCGCAACAAGTTCAACGATGCAGTGCAGGACTACAACCTGAAGATCCGCAAGTTCCCCGGCTCCTTGTTGGCCGGCATCTTCGGCTTCGACAAAATGGCGAAGTTCGAGGCTGATGCAGAGGCTCAGAAAGCTCCGGACGTTAAATTCTAAAGTATGACTGACAACCGCTACATGCAGCGTGGCGTCTCCGCAGCCAAGGAAGACGTCCACGCTGCTATCAAGAACATCGACAAGGGCCTCTATCCGCAGGCCTTCTGCAAGATCATACCCGACATCCTGGGCGGAGACCCCGACTACTGTAACATCATGCACGCCGACGGCGCCGGAACGAAGTCGAGCCTGGCCTACATGTACTGGCGTGAAACGGGCGACCTGAGCGTGTGGAAAGGCATCGCCCAGGACGCCATCGTGATGAACACCGACGACCTGCTGTGCGTGGGAGCCACTGACAACATCCTCGTCAGCTCGACCATCGGGCGCAACAAGATGCTCGTGCCGGGCGAGGTCATATCGGCCATCATCAACGGTACCGACGAGCTGCTGGCAGAGCTGCGCGACATGGGCATCGGCATCTGGCCTACCGGCGGCGAGACGGCCGACGTGGGCGACCTCGTGCGTACCATCATTGTCGACTCTACCGT
>CAJOLE010000157.1 GCA_905235325.1 uncultured Prevotella sp.
TCGCTTTGTAAAAGCGCTTCGCGATGACGTGAAATTCGTAGTTGAGATTTCTGCGAACAAGGTATTTTTCTTAATTCTTAACTCTTAATTCTTAATTAAAAATCCGTTTAATCCGTTTAATCCGTTGTTTCAAAATGAATGTGCATTATATGTGTTTGTCCGTTTGTTTGCGACAAGAAAAAGGGGGAGGCATTTGATTTGTCGCGAAACGGGAGAGTTGTCGCAAATAGTTTCAATGAAAAGCAATCGTATATTTTGAAGTTATATAAAGAAGAGCGAACTTTGCATCCGGAAAATACAACCACGTTTTGACATGTGGACATGATAATGAATAATATAAGAGAAATGAAAAAATCGAGAAAAGATTTGCAAAAGTTGAAAAAAAAATGTAACTTTGCCCACACATGGCCATTCCATGTTTTGTATGTAATATAATCTTGAGATAATCTAATTAGAGTAGCAAATGGATATGAAAAATGCTTTGAAACGGGGCTTTGTGCTCTTTACTACTACTGCCTGTCTATCGGCTTGTGGATTGGACATTCCCAAGGAAACACCAACTTCGTACGAGACGATTACCATTCAGAAGTCCGACGTGGAACTTCCGATGAGGTTCAGTGCCAAACTCAAAGGTCAGTCAGACGTGACCATTTCGCCTCAGGTGAGCGGACAGTTGATGAGAATCTGCGTCACCGAAGGTCAGCGCGTGAACAAGGGCCAGACGCTCTTCGTCATCGACTCGCGCAACGCACAGCATGAGGTGGAAGCCGCACAGGCCAATCTCCAGGCTGCACAGGCTAACCTCGCGGCTGCCCAGGCTCAGGCCAACAGTGCAAAACTGGAGTTTGAGAGCAACCAGAACCTATATGACAAGAAGATCGTGAGCAGTTATATGCTCGAAAATTCCCGAAACAGTTATAACCAGGCTCAAGCCGCCATCAGTCAGGCCAGGGCCGCAGTAACTCAGGCGCAGTCGTCAGTCAACCGCGCCAGGGTGAACCTCGGCTTCTGCACCATCACGGCTCCCGTGACGGGTGTCATCGGCGAGATTTCCGTGCGCACCGGCGACCAGGTTTCTCCAGCCACCAACCTCACCATTCTCAGCGGCAACACCACGATGGACGCTGAGTTCTCCGTCTCGGAAGCCATTATCGAGGCGCAGGTGCAGGCCGGCATCAAGGGTGACGAGAAAGAGAAGTACATGGCCGCATTGCCCGACGTGACGTTCGTGATGAAGAACGGAACGGAATACAAGCACAAGGGCCGCATCACCAGTCTGACGGGCGTCGTGGATGCTGCCACGGGCTCGCTGGGTGCCAAGGCCACGTTTCCCAATCCCGAGGGCCTTCTGTTCTCGGGTGTGCAGGGCACCGTGGTGCTCCCTTTCCTGCAGAAGGGCGTAATGGTGATTCCGCAGAATGCCGTGGTGCGCCTGCAGGACAAGAGTCTGGTATATAAGGTGAAGTCCGACAGCACGGCGACAGCCGTCACGGTGACCACCACTTCTGCCGGTAATGGTAAGGACGTCATCGTCAATTCCGGACTCAATGTGGGCGACCGCATCGTGACTGAGGGTGCCAACAACGTGCAGGAAGGACAGCGGGTGCTGTTTGCAAATTAAGAATCAAGAGTTAAGAATTATGAATTAATAGTTGTCGGCTGAGCCGATTGACAATTAAGAATTAAATTCAAAATTCTATATTTCAAAATATGAAGAACAATATATTTATCAATAGATATGTGATGGCCTGTGCCATTTCCATCGTGATTGCTCTGGTTGGCTTTATCTGCATGAAGAGTCTGCCCATCGAGCAATACCCGAATATTGCTCCGCCCACGGTGCGCGTCATCACAAGTTACACGGGTGCTGATGCCAACACCATCATGAAGTCGGTGGTGCAGCCCTTAGAGGAGAACATCAACGGTGTGCCCGACATGACCTACATGACCTCTTCGGCCTCATCGTCGGGCGACGTCAGCATCGTGGTCTATTTCAAGCAGGGTACCGACCCCGACATCGCCGCGGTGAACGTGCAGAACCGCGTGAGCCGTGCCTCCGCCCTGCTGCCTGCCGACGTGAACAAGGTGGGCGTGCAGGTGATGAAGCAGCAGAGCAACATCCTGCAGATTGGTGCCATCCGAAGCGTTGACGGCAAGTACGATGACGACTTCGTGGCCAACTACATCGACATCAACCTGAAACCGCGCCTGATGCGTATCACCGGCGTGGGCGACGTGATGGCATTGGGTAACACCTACGCCCTGCGCATCTGGCTCAAGCCCGATGTGATGGCGCAATATGGACTGGAGCCAAACGATGTGTTCGCTGCCATCGGTGGCCAGAGTTTTATCTCGGCTACGGGTTCACTCGGTGCACAGTCGGAGAATGCCTACCAATATACGATGGAGTACAAGGGTACGCTGAAGTCCATCGAGGAGTTTAACGACATCGTGCTCAAGTCCAGCGACGGCGGTCACCTGCTCCATCTGAGCGACGTGGCCGACGTGGAGATTGGTGCCATGGATTACAACTTCATCTCGAACATCGGCGGCAAGCCCGGCACCATCTTCATGGTGTTCCAGGCTCCGGGCGCCAACGCTACGGAGGTGAATGCCCGCATCGACCAACTCTACGAGGACCTGAAGCCGATGATGCCGGCAGGACTGGAGTTCGTGAAACTCGAAACATCAGACGACTTCCTCTATGCCGCCATCGGCAACGTGGTGGAGACACTCATCATTGCCATCATCCTGGTGATTCTTGTGGTATTCTTCTTCCTGCAGAACTTCAAGGCCACCATCATCCCCAGTATCTCGATCATCGTTTCCCTGTTGGGCACCTTTGCCATCGTCTCGTTGGCGGGCTTCTCGCTCAACATCCTGACACTCTTCGCCCTCGTGCTGGCCATCGGTACGGTGGTGGATGATGCCATCGTGGTGGTAGAGGCGGTAATGGCGAAGATGGAGGGCGGCATCACCGATGCCAAACGAGCCACGAGCGAAGCCATGAGCGACGTGTCGGTGGCCGTCGTATCGTGTACGCTGGTGTTCATGGCCGTGTTTATCCCCGTGGCCTTCATGCCCGGCACGTCCGGCTCGTTCTTCACCCAGTCTCGGCCGTGGGTCTGTCGTGCGTGTCAGCCTTGACGCTCTGCCCGGCGCTCTGTGCCATCATGCTCAAGATGGCGGAAAACAAGCAGGAGCGCAAGAACCTCACCTATTATACAAAGAAAGCCTATACCGTTAGTTATAATGCCATCTATAACAAGTACTCCAAGGCCGTGCAGAAGTTTATCAAGCGCCCCGTGCTGGCGTGGAGTCTGCTGGCCGTGGCTGCCGTGCTGCTCGTATTCTTCATGAAGAACCTGCCTTCAGGACTGGTGCCTCAGGAAGACCAGGGCGTTATTCTGGCAGAAATCCGTGCCCCGGAGGGTACCACGCTCCACGAGACGCGTGAGATTGTGAAGAAGGTAGAGGAAAAGGTGCAGAAGATTCCCGAGATGGAGAGTTTCGCCACGGCCTGCGGCTACGGCATGATGTCGGGCTCGGGTTCCAACTACGCCACCATGATTATCCGTCTGAAGCCATGGGAGGAGCGTGAGGGCTTCAACCACTATGTCGATATGGTCATCGGCCGTCTGTATTTTGCCTGCAAGGAAATCAAGAATGCGCAGGTGATGCCGTTCCAGTTGCCGCAGGTGCCTGGCTACGGATCGAACAACAGCGTGAATCTGGTGCTGCAGGATCTGAGCGACGGCGACCTGTCGGAGTTTGCAAAACAGGCAAAAAACTTCCTGGCCAAACTCAGCGAACGTCCTGAAATCAGCATGGCCATGACGTCATACTCAGACCGTTTCCCCAAATATGAGGTGAATGTTGATCCCACCCAGTGTGACCGCGCCGGTGTATCGCCCGCTACCGTGCTGAGGACGCTGGGCTCCTATTGCGGCGGTTCCTATGTGGGCAACTTTAACCAGTTCGGTAAGGTCTATCGCATCATGGCCAGTGCCTCACCCGAATACCGCCTCGATCCTTCGTCGCTGAACAACATCTTCGTGAAGGTGCGCGGCGGAAAGATGGCGCCCATCTCGGAGTTTGTCACGCTGAAGGATGTCGTGGGAACGTCGAGCGTGGAGCACTTCAACCTGTTCCAGAGCATCACCTGTTTCGTGCAGGCCGCCGGCGGCTACACCGAGGGCGACGCCCACAAGGTGATTGCAGAGGTGTTCAAGGAGACCATGCCCAAGGGCTACAGTTACGAATATAGCGGCATGTCGCGAGAATTGGAGGAAGCCTCCGGCTCTAACACCACTGCCCTCATATACATAATATGTGTGATTCTCATCTACCTCATCCTCGCCTCGCTCTACAACTCATGGTTCACCCCGTGGGCCGTGTTGCTCAGCGTGCCGTTCGGACTGATGGGAGCCTTTGTC
>CAJOLE010000158.1 GCA_905235325.1 uncultured Prevotella sp.
CGGCTATGGCATTCATGCCAAGATGTCCGCCCTGCCCGACACTCAGCCATTGGCTCAGACCGTCGTGGTGCAGCACGACACCATCATGCAAGTAGCGACTGTCCGCGACACCGTCTACCAGACGCGCATCGTCACCCGATACGAAAAGCCCCTCGTGGCTCAGCAGGCTGCAGAGCCGCTGCCTCCATCTCCTGACGGACTGTCCTCTGCCGAGCAAATGGCCTGCTCCATGCTCTGCGACGACATCCCCTACGAGCTGTTGGCCACCCCGTGAATCTCGCATAGAATCAGAAAAAAAATGCTGCTTGGGCGGGATATTCTTCGGAAACAGTCGTATATATAAGTAGAGACAGCTCAAAACAGAACATCAGCGTAAAGACAGGTTATCAGAAAAAATGCGTAACTTTGTCGGCGGATTCTAATACGAGTGTCACATCCAGCCCAACTGGCTGCTCGTCTGGGAAAGGCTACGGGTAGGCGAGCTTGCGCGGGAATGCAGCACGACACGGAGCTCATCCTCATCATGCTCAGCATGGGGACGCACTCCGACCTGTTCGACAAGAAATATAAGAAGTAAGAGCAAGTAAATATTCATTACCGAGAGCGAGGATGGACACAGGCGATACATCCACGCCCGCCTTTTTTGCAGTTCACCTCAGGTGTGATATTTTTCCTTTCGATGCCTGTCTGACAACAAAATGAGTAACGACGAGCAAAAAAAGTTGAGCATTCTTGTTTAATTTCTGTGGGTTTGTTCGTTATATAAGTGTAATGACACAAGAAGAATTCACACAGATGGCTGACGGGATGCGGGCAAAGGCCGTGTCGGTAGCAGAGCGGTTTGGCTGTTTGCGGAGGACATTGCCCAGGACGTGATGCTCCGGCTATGGAGTCTGCATGAGCAACTCAGCGACACCCATCGGCTGAAGGCTTTGGTAGTCATCACTGCTAAGCGGGTGTGCATCGACAGATGGCGCACGACGCATCAGCACAGGGAGATCAACGACGCGATGCCGATAGCAGACGAGGACACGCTGCACGACCAGTTGGAATACGCCGAGCTGGAACAATGGCTGTACGAACAGATAGACCGCCTGCCCAGTACGTCGGCCACGGTGCTGAGGATGCGCCAGATAGAGCGGTGCGAACTCAGCGAGATTGCCGACATCCTGGGCATACGGCAGGCATCAGTCTCCACACTGCTCTCACGGGCACGTAACGAATTGTTGAACAAGTTAAAAAGGAGGAACTAACGATGAAAAGACAGAACGACGGTCAGGAGATAGCCCGGCTGCTCAGCAAGTTCATGGCTGGCACGACGAGTGTGGCCGAGGAACAGGCGCTTGCACAGTATTTCCGCACACACGACGTGGGCGAGGAGTGGGCTGAATACAAGGAAATGTTCGCGCTGTTCGACAGCGGCGAGGTGGACATTGAGATAAGGAAGAAGCCTAAGATTGTCGCCCTCAGATGGGGTATGGCTGCCGTCGCTGCCAGTGCTCTGCTGCTGTTGGTGCTACGCCTTGGTCAGGGCTCTGTAGAGGAAAAGCCCGCTGTCACGTACACTGCGTCCGTGCAGCAGTCCACACAGCAGCCAGTCACCCCGCCCATCGTTGAGGAGAAGACGGAGGCAGTGGTAGCCGAAGTGCAACCGACGCCACAACCCGTGAAGCAGCAAAGGAGAGCCGTCAGGAAACATAGCACCCAGACAAAGCCCTCGCCCGCCGAGACCAGTCCAAAGCCCATGTCCGCCGAGACCGTGCCAGAGCAGAAAGATCCCGCTGCTACTCCTTCCACCCTCCACCCCTCAGAACAAGACCCGTTCCTCCAGGCAGCTGCACAGACGCAGGACATCCGCTCGCGCGGAGAACGGCTATACCAGGAAATAGCGCAACTAATGAACAACCCTTAAACACCAGAGAAATAACATCATGAAACAATTACTTACCGTCACACTGCTGGCCGTTGTCGCCATCGCTGCCCGCAGTCAGGAACCCGCCCCGCAGCTCCGCCAGCTGGAGCAACACCTACAGGAGCTTGGCTACAATGTCAGCCATACACAGTCGACCGGCAACGAAAGGGGCATCACCCATCAATGGAGTGCTTTACTCACTGCCTACATCATCCACCCGCAGTCGGCCATCGACAGCACGAAGAGCGAGGCATGGAACCGCCGCGTGGTAGAACAATACGACAGCATCAACCGGCAACGGCGACAGATGATGGTCAATGCCCTCGACTCTATCCGTCTCACCTTTGCCCGCCTGGGGAAGGATGCCTCGGAGAGCTACCTCTACGAGTACCATAAGAACGGCACCGACACCATCAAGTACTCGCTGGCCTTCCGTCGCGACGATGACACGCTCCAGTCTTTCCGTTATGACAACAACGTCTATTTTCGCAATGCCATCGAGGTGGCCAGCTTCGACTATACCCACTGCAATGACAACGACGGTCATGGCGCTACCGACTGGGGTAACTACAACCATCTGTACACCATCCCCAACGACAACACGTGGAACGGCATGCAGCCTTTCGACTACACAGCCTTCGAGGCACTGATAGCTCCTGCCCTGAAGGCAGCCAAGAAGCTGAAGGGCGTGAAAGCCTATCCCGTCTATTGGCGACACGATGAGGGCTTTGATGATGAATTAGGCCCCGAGGGGAATCTTATTTCCAAGACTGTCCGTTATACCGGTAACACCCGCAAACATTATGGACTGACCACCGGCACCTGCTACTTCATTCCCAAGCAGCATGAGGAAGAAGCCAATGCACTGTACCTACAGCTCGACTCGCTGGCCCACGACTATGTGGACAGCCATCCCGAGCAGTATTATACCTATTCATTCTCCTCAGGCTTCTTCCAAAATAAACTGCTCGACATGTTGATTGGCTTAGACATAAAAGGTGATTCCAGCTATGAGCTAAAGACCCTTGCCGACGACGATGGCTTCTACATCCTCTCCATCAACACCCGTGGCGAGCTCTGGATTCCCCGCGACTGGCCCCGGCTGAAGAGCTACATCAATGGCGAGAGGGTCTATCTCAAGGGCATGAAGCCATAGGAGTCTTTTGGCGACTCTTCCCCCGGGAAGAGCAACGATCTGGCACTGGAGGAGGCTGTGAAGCTTCCTCCAGTGTTTTATTTGTTAAGGATGCTCGCAGGCGTGGCATGGTGTGCGGAATTGCACGTATAGTGTGCGGATATGCACAAAAGACGACAAGAGCCGTATAACGCATATCGCTTGCAATCAGCGAGATACCATTTTGGCATAGATTTTGGAGTACTTTAGTTGTCAATGTCAAACAAAAGATGAAAGTCAAAACTATTATCACGCTGATAGCGGGGGTGATGACCATAGAGCAAGCGGCAGCGCAAGGGGACTCCCTGCGGCTGACGCTGAACGATGCCATAGCGCTGGCGCAACAGCAGTCGAGCGACGCATTAGCGGCGCGCCACTCGTTAGAGGCGGCGGAGTGGAGCTACCGCAACCATCAAGCCAACTACCTGCCTGCGGTGACGCTGAGCAGTTCGCCCTCACTCAACCGCCAGATGAACAGCATCACCCAGCCCGACGGCACTAATGTCTTCGTGCGGCAGAACCAGCTGAACACGGATTTCGCGTTGAACATCAGCCAGAACGTGTCGCTGACGGGCGGCACGCTGTTCCTGCGCAACGCAACGGTTAGACGAGTTCGAGCAGCGGACGCACGGCTACAGCAGCGTGCCCTTCTCCATCGGCTATCAGCAGAACCTCTTCGGCCACAACAGCCTGCGATGGGCACGGCGCACGGAACCGCTGCGCCACAGCATCGCCCGCAAGCAGTATGCCGAGACGATGGAGCTGGTGGCCTCGCGCACGAGCAACCTCTTCTTCATGCTGGCCTCGGCACAGACAAACTTAGAGATTGCGCGGCAGAACTACGCCGTCAGCGACACGCTGCTCAGCTACGCCCGCCGGCGCTACGAGCGCGGCAGCATCACGGAGAACGAGATGCTGCAGTTGGAAGTAGGCAAACTGACGGAAGAGACGAACCGCCTGAATGCCGAGGCAGAGGTGGAGGATGCCATGCAGACGCTGCGCTCCTATCTCGGCATCAGGGAGGAGGCGACGCTGTCGGTGGTGCCCGACACGCTCATCAGCGAGGAGGTGATGGATGGCGAAGCACTGGCGCTGGCCTTGGAGAACAACCCCGACCCAGAGCAGCTGCGGCTGAACGTCGTCGAGAGCGAGAGCGCACTGTCGTCGGCCAAGGCCAATCGCGGCCTGAAGGCCGACCTCTACATGCAGTTCGGACTCTCGCAGAAAGGCTCGACGCTCAGCGAGGCATACGCACAGCCGCTGAACCAGCAGTACGTGAGCCTGACGCTCTCGTTGCCCATCCTGGACTGGGGACGCGGAAGGGGGCAGGTGCGCGTGGCCAAATCCCGGCTGGAACTCACGCAGACGCAGAGCGAACAGGCCCTGCAGGACTTCCGGCTGAACGTGCAGAAGATGGTGAGGCAGTACAACCTGCAGGGCTATCGGATCGGACACGTGAGACGGCCCTGCGACGCTATGAGGTGGCCCGCTGGCTCTACCTGCAAGGGCGCACCTCGCTGCTGGAACTGAACACGAGCATCAGCGAGAAAGACAATGCCCAGCGGGCGTTCATCGGGGCCTTGCAGACGTACTGGAGCCTGTATTATGGACTGAGAAGCCTGACATTAAAACAATAAAGATTATGGATATAAAGATACCGAAAAGACCGTGGTACGTGAGGTACCGCACGTATTTGACAGGCGGCGCCGTGCTGACGGCTCTCGGTCTATGCCGCCGTCCTGCAGTTAGGGCCGCGAACGCTGAAGGTGAAGATTGCCGACGAGCAGATAGCGACAGTCGTGGAGGGCGAGTTCTTAGAGTACATCGATGTGAACGGCACCGTCAGCCCGGCCACGAGCATGCGGGTGAACGCGCAGGAGGGGGGCACCGTGGAGCGCATCTGCTGCCACAACGGCGATGTGTTGCAGCGGGGCGACACCATTCTCGTGCTTTCAAACCCGAAGGTGCTG
>CAJOLE010000159.1 GCA_905235325.1 uncultured Prevotella sp.
AGACAATAACTTAGCAATAACTTGAGCCGTATGCGGTGAAAGTCGCACGTACGGTTCTTAATGGGGAAAGAGGGGGCAACCCCTCCAACCTACATAATACACTGAGCATAACGCTATAAACATTGACTGACTTATGAAAAAGATTGCGAAGAAGTACAAGTTTTTAGGTTTCCTCGCCCTGCCAAGCCTCATGATGCTGGCAGCCTGTATAGGTGCCGGCGGCGGTGCCGAAGAAGAAGGGTATAATCCCCAGGATGCCTTGACGTTCGGACTGACAGGCGATGTCAAGGAAGTACGCATTTTGGTGGCAAAAACTGCCAACCTGCTGCCTGGCGAAGACCCGTGGGTGGAGGACGACGAACCGCTGATGACCTTCGACGAGCGCGGGCGCGTCACCCTTGATCCCTATGGCAACGTGTATGTCTACGACGAGAATGGCAGGTTCGTCAAGGGACTCTCCGACAAGACCAAGGTGACCCGCGACGACGAGGGGCGACTGGGCAACTACGACAACGAACTGGGTCTGAACGACCGCGACATGCGCCACATCACATTCACGCACGACGAAAAAGGGCGCCTGCTGACATCTGAACAGACCTACTGGGAAGCCATATCGACCGACTCGATGGTCTACGAAGGCAGCAAGGTCTACCCAGCGAAGACAATTACCGAGGGCCAGGCCGAGGCCGATACCTACAAGGTGACGACCACCTATAAATATGTCAAGACCGATGCCCACGGCAACTGGACGGAGCGATACTGCTACTATACGGCGGAAAGCATGATTGCCGACAACGAAACCACCCGCTCCACCAACGAGGGCGAGACCTTCGAGCGGCGCAAGATCGTCTACTACTCTGACGAGCCAGAGGAGAAAGAGGCCGACGACGAAGAGGCTTCTGCCGACGTGGCCGGCACTACTGCTACCGACGTGCGTGCCTTCGGCTTCTTAGGATCCGTGAAGGAGTCGTTCTGCAATATGTACGAAGCCGATGACATCGATGCCGACGAGTTGGAGAAGGGCGAGCCCGTCAACAGCAACGACAGCGAGCAGGGCTACTCCTTCAGCGCCGACGGTCAGATTCTTACCGACCCATACGGCGGCGTCTACGAATACGACAACGGGGGGCGCTTCGTCAAGGGTATCACCGAGAAATCGGTCATGCGCCGCGATGCCAAGGGGCGCATCGTCTACTACCTGCAACAGAACGACGACGATGACGACGCCCGCTTTGAGAACAAGTTCACCTACGACGACCAAGACCGCCTGATAAAAGTCGAGCGCACGTTCTGGGAGTCGTCCTCCGTCGAGGTGTTCTCTTACGAGGGCGACAACATCTACCCCTCAAGCCGCGAGTTCAGAAGCGAAGAGGAAGGCACGTCGATAGAGTCGAGGACCGAATACCGCTACACGAAGTTCGACGACAAAGGCAACTGGACCAAGCGCGAACAGCACTACCGCGGCAGCACCGCCGAGGGCGACGAGTCGAGCCGCACCTCCTGGCGGGGCGCCATGGTCGTGGAACGGGAAATCGAATACTATTAGTCGGACTCCTTACCTGAATATTCTCTGGGCAAACATCGTGAGGTAGATGCGCCAGTTGCGCCAGAGGTGGCCGCCGTCGTTCTCGTAGTACTCGTAAGGGTACTTATGGTTGTCGAGATACTCGCGCAGCTCGTTGTTCAACTGCATGAGAAAATCCTCCTTGCCGATGGCAATCCAGTAGAAGCGCGGCTTCGAGGCAAAGAGGCGCGCCATCTGCTCGTCGAACTTTGCATTGTCCCGCTGCACGCGGGCGGCTGCCGACTGCAGGCCGTAGTAGTCGAACGTCTCAGGATAGAGGAGCGAGATGCCGAAGGTGTGGCCGCCGCCCATCGACAGACCGGTCACGGCACGTGCCGACCGCTTGCGGATGGTCTTGTAGTGGCTGTCCACGAAGTTGACGATATCCATGAAGCTCTCCTCCATCGACGCCTTGGCTCCACGCTCGTTGAAGGCATTGCCGTCGGGCGTGTACATGCCCTCGTGCCACCAGCCCGGGGCGGCGTTGCACGTCGGGTTGCCGTTGGGCATCACCACGATCATCGGCACGGCCTTACCCTCGGCAATGAGGTTGTCCATAATCTGTGAGGCGCGCCCCAGGTCGCCCCAGGCCGCCTCGTCGCCGCCGTGACCGTGGAGCAGGTACATCACGGGAAATTCCTTCTTGCCGTCGTAGGCTGCGGGCAGATAGACCGTCATGCGGCGCTGCTGGCCGAGCGTCGGACTGTCGTACCAGACACGGGCGAGCGTGCCGTGGGGCACGTCGTTCATCTGGTAGAGGTGTCCCTTGTCGCTGTTGTCCTTCGTCACGATGAAGATGTTGCTCAGCGTCGAAATGTCGCGGTTCACGTAGCTGTTGGCGGGGTCGAGGAATCGCTGGCCGTCGACGGAGAGGCTGTAGGAGTAGAGTTCCGGAGCCAGCGGTGCCGTCGTCACGGTCCATACGCCGTTGTCCTGCTTCGTCATCTCCAGGTCTTTCGAGCGGATCTGGTCGAAGTCGCCCACCACGCGAACCTTTGTTGCCGTGGGGTCGAAGAAGTTGAATGTCACCGTGCCGTCGGCATTCACTACGGGTGATTTCACGCGCGGGCGCTGGCCGAGTGCCTGCTGCCCGAAACTGCTGACAACAATCATGCTGCTGCAGAGTAATGTCAAAAGTCTTTTCATTGTCTTGATGAGTTAGTTATTGAGTCAACGTCTGTAATCTGTAAAAAGGGAACGCCTTGTTGTTAAGACATTCCCTTCTCTGAGCCTTTCAAACCAGTCGGGATGAGGCGACTCGAACGCCCGACCCCTACGTCCCGAACGTAGTGCGCTACCAACTGCGCTACATCCCGATTCTGTGAAATCGGGTGCAAAGG
>CAJOLE010000160.1 GCA_905235325.1 uncultured Prevotella sp.
GGGTAGCCGCGGTGACGTCCGCAGCGGCTTGACCAACGGCCTTTTGTATTGGATCTCTTATAAGGAGCAGACCTTGATAGACCTGTTCATGTGAAAGGCCCCATATTTGTTTAGTAAATACATACTCTGCATTCATCCAGCCTTGATTGACGAGACCTTGCTTTACTTCATCCGATAAGAAAGTACTGAAATAGGGAACTTTATCAAACTGTTTTCCGCCGACCAATCTAAAGATGCTCACAGCATGACTTGTCATCCAGTTATAGGCAAATTTCCCGTCTGCTTCTTGAACCACTTCTCCTATTGCTTTCCCGGTAGCAGTCGAAATAGTATTTATCGTGGTTTGATTTGAGGTGACTGTAGCCAATTCTTTGGCCGCTTGTCCTGTGGCGGCGTATGAAGCGCTCTCACTGGCCGCTAACGTGACGCCTATGGTTGCTACGTGCATCGCCACCTCCACCACGAAAGGTCCTGGCTGACCGTCTGCGATGTCTCGCGTATGCCGCCCATATTGGTGATGTAGGCATAGGTGAGGCCGTCGGAGCCATCGATGGTGAATTCGTCGCTCGCAGATGTCTGCGTGAGGTCGGCTGCTTCGATGTACTGGAGATACGGCGCCCAGTTGGGGTCCTGCATGAACTCTGCCATGCGTTCGGGTGCCACCAGGATACGGAAGTCGCTCGGCACACCGCTGGGGTTTAACTCGCTGATGACGTCCTCGCCGTTGGCGAGTCTTGCCTTCTGATCATCGGTGAGACGGTCCAGTCCGAAGATGTTATTGCCGGGAATGACGTCCTGGGGACCGAGCGACTCCCAGTGGTCGTTGGAGGTCGACGTGTCATAGCAGAACATTCGCAGTTCCTTCAAGTTGGAGCATCCCTTGAAGGCGCCGTTCTGGATGACCATCTTCAGGTCGGCATAGTGGTCACGGTCGCCCTTGACCTGCTGGAACTCGATGACCTTCAGGTTCTTGTTGTCCTTGAAGGCATTCGCTGCGATGTTCAGTGTCTTATAATTATAATAGGTACCCGGGTCGTTGCGGATGATCATTATGCTGTCGACGAGGCTCGAGTTGTCGACGCCTGTGACTTGCAGATACCAGATGTTCTTGTTGTCCTGCTCGGCCAGCAGGTCGGCGGCGTTGAAGTTCATGTAGCTGGCGTTCCATGTGCGCAGCGTCTGCATCAGCGTGGTGTGGCCCTCGGCATTGTTCTTCACAGGGTTGGTCTGCGAGTCGGCCCAATAGCTGTAGATGGCGCCGTCCTGCTTGATGTTGGCAATCTTGGCGGCGTAGATGGAGATGCGGTTCTGATGGGCAGTCCACTTCTCGCTGCTCAGGAACTTCTGATAGACGCTTGGGTCGACGCAGATGCGGGCGTCGGTGCCCTCGAAGGCATTCGGGGCGATGGTGATATCATCTGGATTGAGGACAATCCACTTGTCGGCATCGCCATCGCGGTACATCATCACCAGTTCCTCAATGCCGGAGTCCTTGAAGGCCTGCTCCTGGATGGCTACGTCGAGACCTATGGGCACCTCGTCATCGTTGACGTTGCTCAGGAAGACGAGGCGCTTCAGGTCCTTCACGCCCTGGAAGGCTCGCGGAGCGATGGCAAACAGATGGCTGTGGCTATAGAAGGTGGCGGACATGTCGTTGACGATGATCGAGCCCTCATAGTTCTTTTCGTTCCAGAACCAGCCTTCGCGGATGTAGTTCTGGAACGTTTCGGCCGTCGGGTCGCAATGGGTGACGACCGTGATCCACGTCCAGTTGCCTTTTGCGTCGTAGACGTAGAGGCTACCATCGTCGTCGAACTGATAGTTGCGTTCCTGCCGGAGCGAGTCGCTCATGTAGAGCCGGTAGTCTCGGTCGGACAGGTAGCGATAATAGAAGCCGTTGCGGTCGGTGCCATCCTTCACCGTCGTGGGCATTGCGGTGGCGATGCTCAGGTCGGGCGTCCCCTTGACGTCGGAGAACGTATGTACGCCGCCGGCGGTCCATGGGTCGCTGACGAAGCAGCCGCTGTTCTCTGCCCAGTGGTCAAACTGGGTGCCCTCGGGCACCGTCAGTCGCACCTGAGCACCTGAGACGTAGTATTTCTTGCCCCCGCGGGTCATGAAGGGCTCGCTGATGATCTCGGCCGTGCAGCCCGTGGGCACCTCCACCTTGGTGAAGATACCCCTGCCCTGCACGGTGCCCATCACAGCGGTGTAGTAGCACTCGCTGAAGGTGCACGCGACGCCCGAGGCCATACGGACGAACGTGGCACACTCGTCGCTGAAGGGCGTCATCTTCGGGTCGAAGAAGCAGTTCTCGAAGGTGACGTGGCGGTTGGTGTAACCGACGAGGCCGCTGCTGCGCTTTGCATAGCCGATGATGCTGCCCGTGAACGAGCAGTCCTTAATCAGGATGGAGTCGGCCGTGCAGGTCTCGTTGACATTGCCCACGAGTCCGGCGAAGCTGGCGTCATTGCTAATACTTTCGCCGGCACTGAGCAGACTGCTCACGTGGCAGTCCATGATGGTCGTCACCTCCGAGCCGTCGATCTGCGAGGCGATGCCGGCGGCGTGCATGTGGTTGCTGTAGATGCTGCCCGTCACGTAGAGGTGGCGGATGGTGGCCCCCTCCAGACGGATGAACGGTGCGCAGGCGTCTTCAGAGAAGGTCACATCTTGCGAAGTGCTCTCGCCGCGGTTGTAGGTCAGCGTGTGGCCGTCGCCGTCGAAGGTGCCGCTGAAGGCACGCATGATGGTGTTGGTGTCGTCCATGGTGCCGCCGACGCTCAAGCCGTTGGCATCGATGTCGGCCGTCATCCTGATATACTTGCCTTCGTAGTTGTTGCCCATCGTGTTCACCAGACGGGCGAACGTCTGCCAGTCGGCAGTAGAACTGATCAGGTAGGGACTGCTTTCCGTGCCCTCGCCCTCCAAGAACCACGTGCTTTGTGCCGTGGCCAGAGCCGAGGTCAGGAGCGCAAGCGCAAACAGACAAAGTTTCTTTCTCATAGTTTTTTTGTATGTGATTATTTATTATAGGCTATAAAGATCTGCAAATTTATAAAGAAATTTGCGAACAACCAAGAAAAAAACAAAATTCATGACCAAAATAGACAAATTTCTCTCTTAAGTAATGATTAAAAAATAACTTGGGACGATTTGTCTATCTTCCCCTTTGATAGGTTAATACTTTGTTTCTATCTCTTTTACGTATCAATTTTATCACCATATTTTATAT
>CAJOLE010000161.1 GCA_905235325.1 uncultured Prevotella sp.
GAGCAGGCCAAGGCCAACAACATCTACGACCTGGCGGGCAACAACTGGGAGTGGACGCAGGAGCGCTGCGGCTCCAACTACGTGATGCGCAGCGGCGGCTACAACCTGATGGGCGGGGCCTGTCCCGGCAGCCGCTATCCCGCCGCCATCCGCGACCCGCTGCCCGGCAACGACCACCATCCCAATGTCTGCTTCCGCACCGGCCTCTTCCTCCTGCCTGCTGAGGGAACGGGCGACGATGCGACGGGCATCAACTCCGTAACCATGTAAATTAAAGAAACTGATAGATATGAAAAGAATCGGACTGGGCTGCATGGGAATGGCCCGAAGGAATGAAGAGCAGAGCATCCGTACCGTTGACGCGGCACTCGACCACGGGGTGACGATGTTCAACACGGGTGAGTTTTACAATGGTGGCGAGAGCGAGATTGTCCTGGGCAATGCCCTGCGCCAGCATCCTCGCGACAAGTATTTCGTCAGCGTGAAGTTCGGCTCGCTGCCCGGAGGTCCCCACGGACTGTACGGGCTGGATGTCAACCCGTTCAACGTGAGGGCGCACCTGACGTATAGTCTCGGCCGCTTAGGTCTGGACTACATCGACCTCTACGAACCGTCGCGCATGGACGATGCCTACCCCGTCGAGGAGGTTATCGGAGCCGTGCAGGAACTGGTGAAGGAGGGTCTGGTGCGCCACATGGGCATGACAGAAACCACTGCCGACGATCTGCGACGCGGCAACGCAGTGTGCCCTATCAAATACTTCGAGAAGGAGTATTCGCTGCTCAGCCGCCAGATGGAGGCTGAGGACCTGCCCACCTGCCGCGAACTGGGCATCCCCGTCATCGCCTACGGCCTGCTGGGTCACGGTCTGCTGACCGACAGCTTCGCCACCGGCGAGCGCACGCCAAGCATCCTGCCCTTCCTGTATAAGCCGGAGGACATCGAGCCTAACCGTGCCATCGTCAGCCAACTGAAGGAGATTGCCGACGGCAAAGGCTGTTCCACCAGCAATCTCGCCGTGGCGTGGGTGCTGCAGAAGAACCCCGACATGCTCGCCATCGTCGGCACCACCCATCCCGACCATCTGGAAGACTCGCTGCGTGCCCTCGACATCACCCTCACCGACGAGGAGATGCAGACCATCGGCGAACTGTTTGCACCAGGCCGCGTGCGCGGCGGTGTGCTGCCCAAGATGCACTATTCGGGTGGCCGGTTCATTGGCTTCAAGTAACTGACATGATTGCCTATGGAATTACTTATGGAACCATTGACACTTTTCGCTATTGTGACGGCAGTCGTACTGGCTGCCGTCATCGTAATTGACTGGAAGGGACAGCCCTTCCAGATGGATAAGGAATATCTCTCGCTGAAGGTGCTGGGCGTGATACCCGCCGTGATGTTCGTGTTCATCATCCTGCTGAACGGCACGAAGGTGAGCGGCGCCATCGGCGTGGTGTATCACCTGATTATCCTCGCCATCATCGCCCGGCTCAAGGCTCCGTCGTGGGCCAAGGCTGCGGGCTACGGCTGGATAGCGCTCGACGTGGCATGCGGCATCATGACGCTCTGCAACGTACCCGACGCAACGGCCTTCCCCGTCCGTCTGGGCGGTCATGTGCTCTGCGGCATTTGGATCACGGTGGTCTGTATGTTCTGCCGCGACCGCCTGCTGAAGTACCTCGGCTTCTTCATCGCCTCGTGGCTCGCCGTGTTCAGTTTCTTCGGCGGCGTGCTCGACATGTCGCTGCTCGCCGTTCCCGGAGTCCTCGTCGTCGTATGGCTCGCCCTGCTGGGCTGGCGGTATCAGTTATTGTGACCTTGGTGAGGAAAGATTTCTGGGAATTGGCGTATTCCGATGTCAACTGCCTATACATGAACCTCGACGGCATTTCATTTGCAACTCAGTTGCAAATGAAATGCTGTAACTTTGCAGCCAGTTTTATAACATAGAAGTTATGTTTCAACGTGTTATCAAGTTCTCTATTGAGAACAAATTGGTGGTCGGGGTATTTACCTGTGCATTGGTGGCGTGGGGGGTATGGTCCTTGCTCCATCTGCCTTTTGATGCCACACCCGACATCACCAACAATCAGGTGCAGATCATCGTTACATCCCAGTCTACTGGTGCTGAGGAGATGGAGCGAAACGTTACTACACCTATCGAAATGGCACTGGCCAATATTCCGGAAGTGAAGGAGCGGAGGAGCATCAGCCGTAGCGGTATGGCGGTTATCACGATGGTCTTCGACGATGAGACAGACAACTACTGGGCGCGTGAACTGATAGATCAGCAGTTAGGAGGAGTCAAGGATAAACTGCCTGATGACGTGGATGTGGAACTGGCACCTATCTCTACAGGTTTGGGCGAAATATACCATTATACCATCCGTACAGAGAAGGGGTATGAGGATAAATATTCGCTCACCGACCTGCGTACCATTCAAGATTGGATTGTGAGAAAACAGTTGTCGGGTACGTCAGGCATTGCCGAAGTCAGTGGCTGGGGCGGTTATGTGAAACAATATGAGGTGGACATCAACCTGGAGCGGCTCAACGCCATGGGTGTGACCATCGCTGAACTTTACACTGCCCTGAACGAGAACAACGAAAACACCGGTGGCGGCTACATTGAGCGGCTCTCCAACCAATATTATATCAGGGGCATAGGACTGGTGAAGTCGCTGGAGGACATCGAGCGCATCGTGGTGAAGACGCAA
>CAJOLE010000162.1 GCA_905235325.1 uncultured Prevotella sp.
CACGTCCTCGTCGATGGTAGCGTCGACGCCTAAGTACTCCAGTCGGAAGTTGTCGGTCACTACCCAGTTGCCCTCGCGGTCGCCGGCGGGCTTCTTGATGCCAATCTTCACGTCGGTGTTGTCGGCATCGACGGTGAACTCCACTTCGTTCCAGTATAGGCCGTTCTCAAAGAACTTCGAAGCCTGATACAGGCCTGCGCCGCCGTCGGGGATGTTGCCGATGTCCGTGATGGTGCCCTCGCCGGGAGCCTTGTTGGCTTCCACATGCAGGTACTTGATGGGCTGCGTGGCAACGTCTGTGCCACCAATCTGGGCATACAGGTTGGGAGCGTCAACGAGCGTCGAGTGGTTCTGCACGCTTGCGATGTATGCATTGATGTCACCGTCGCGATAGTACGACTGTGCCTTCAGCCTGTATTTACCGGCCTTGGGCACGGTGATGGTCTGCGACAGGTCGTAGCCGTTGGTCGTCTGCGTCTGCGTGTTCTTGTCGCCGTGTATGCGTTCGCCGTACCACCAACTCTGAAGCATGTCGTTCCAGACGTCATTTCCGTCGGCAGCAAGTGTACAGAACTTGTTGAAGCTGGCATCCTTGATGAGCACCGTGGCGTCAACGGGATTCGCGGGCGTGGCGTTGTCAAGCTGTGCCAGGCGGTCTGCCTTCGTCACGATGATCCACTGGGCATCCTCGCTGTCCTTGCTCGGGATGAACGAGGTGACGCTGTTGTAGTACTTCGTGTCGTCGGGCGTAGCCTCGGGGTCGAAGCTCAGGTAGCTGTCGCCGTTCCTCAGGGCATACACGCCGGGCTTGCCGGCGATGGCCTCGAAGACATACGTCACGGCATTTCCTGTGGCTCCGTCAGCATAGTCGGCAGTCATCATCTGGTTGCGAGAGTCAGCATGTATAAGCTCCTGGAACTGGAACGTGTAGCCGTCGCCTTTGGCGGTAGCCGTCAGCTCCAAGCCCGGCCAGCCTAATGCGAGGTGTGTACCCCAGTTGGAACCGCTGGTCAGATAGTTCTTGCGGCCTATATTATAAAGGTAGAACTTACCCTCGAAAGGTGTATGGCCCTTGTAGGTGGCGTTGTCCTGCTCGAAGTGTGCCTGCTTGCGCGCCATGCGCAGGGCCTCTAAGGCGTTGTTTACCTCGTCGGCGCTCAAGCCGTTGACCGTCACGTTCTGGGCGGCTTCTACATCAACTCCCTCTTGGCTTGCTATTTTGATGGTCTGCTCCAGCAGGGTGTCGTCAGCGGCCTTGGCATTGTCGATGGCGGCGCGCAGGGCGTTGACGCGGGCTGTCAGCAGCTCGACGTCGTTTGACTGGAGGTCATTCCGGGCATTCGTCAGTGCCGTGTTGAGGGCTGTCTGCAGGACACCGGTCGTGTTGCCCTTGAAGGCCTCAGCCTCGTCGATGAGGCTGCTCAGCTGGTTGCGCAGCGGCGTCACGAGGTCTTTCACCTCGCCGAGATACTTCAGCGAGAAGCTGCCGATGATGATCCAGTGGCTCTGGAACGGACTGCTGTTGTTGGTCTCCTTGATGCCGAGGCGCAGCTGACCGTTAGTCACGATCACGCTCAGCGGTTGCGAATGGAACTTGCCGTCCTCGCCCATGGCGCGGGCAGCCTGCCACCAGCCGTCGACGATGCTCACACCGCCGTCGACCAGTGCCTTGGCGGCATAGTCAGCCTTAGGTTCGGGCGACGTGAAGGAGTAGATGCTGGGCAGCTTCACCTGTTCGTTGTTGGCATAGAGGTAGGCGTTCACGGTGGCGTCGCCGTTGGCTACATAGTCGTTGTAGTCGTTGATGTTGGTGCCGCCTCCCTCCGTGGGGCTGAACAGGGCGTATGCCTGCACCTCATATTTGCCGTTGGGCACGGTGAGCGTCTGGTAGAAGTCCATGCTCGTGTAGTTCCACGTCTCAAAGATGCGGTTGGGGTGGAAACCATCCTGCCAGCCGTCGCCGCCGCCCGAGCGGCTGACCGTCCACTGCGACGTGCGCTTGTCGTTGTTCATCAGCTCGGGGTTCACTATCAGCCACGTCACATCCTGCGGGTTTGCTTCCGTGGCGCGGCTCATGGCGGCGATGCGCTCGTCGTGCGTCCACAGTCTCCAGGCATTCTTTGTCGTATTGTTGTTTCTGAGAAGGTTGTCGTCGCCCACACTCAGCCAGCGGTCATGGTTGACGGTGATGTATGCCTTTTCCTTCGGTCCTGTTATCTTCCAGCGCGTGGGACCGCCGGCATAGCCGTAGTCCAAAGATAGCATACCGTCGCCGGCATATTCGCAGTTCAACTTCTCGTCGCCTGCCAGTGTGTTCAGCGTCCAGCCGTCGGCAGCATAATCCTGAGGCTTGAAGGGACGTCCGTAAGAGCCCATGTTGGCAGACGTGTTCCAGCGGTTGCGGTCGGCTCCGGCAATGGCTTGGTAGCCCTGAATCCACTGACCCGTCTCCACGTTCTGCAGGTAGTACTCACCAACAAGACCGCTGAAGTTGGCTGTCAGCGCGTCGTTGTTGGCAATGATCTTGTTCACCAGGTCGGCACCTCGGTAGTTGCTGCCGTTGTCGCCTGCGAAGTCCATCATGATGATGCCCGTAGGGCCGACGTTCTGGTGGCTGTCGAGATAGTCGCAGAT
>CAJOLE010000163.1 GCA_905235325.1 uncultured Prevotella sp.
AGCTTCAGCCAGGTCTTTGCTGAAGTCAGGAAGGCACGGCCTTCAAAGCTTTTCCTCTACCAGGACGGCCCTCGTGGTGAGCGAGACAGGGCGGGCATCGAGGCCTGCCGTGAAATAGCTGAGGACATAGACTGGGAGTGTGAGGTGCATCGTATGTATCAGGAGAAAAACGTAGGCTGCGACCCCTCGGAATATCTTTCGCAGAAATGGGCCTTCTCCATCGTGGACAAGTGCATCGTACTGGAGGACGATGATGTGCCCTCGCAATCCTTTTTCCCGTTTTGCAAGGAGATGCTCGACCGCTATGAGCACGACGAGCGCATTGTGATGATTGCGGGATTCAATACTGACGAGGTGACGCCCAACGTGCCCTACGACTATTTCTTCACCAAGGTGTTCTCCATTTGGGGCTGGGCTTCGTGGCGTCGCGTCATTGACCAGTGGGATGGCTCCTACAGTTTTCTGGATGACGAATACAACATGCACCAACTCCGGCAAGTGGTTAAGGAACGCCGATACCGTGACACCATGCTGCGTATGTGCTACGATCACAGGGCACTTGGTAAGGAATATTACGAAAGTATCTTCTGGGCCTCCATGATGTTCAACAGCGGTCTGGCCATCATGCCCACCAAGAACTTAGTCAACAACTTAGGGGTGACGGCAGGAGGCTCAACTCACTTTGCCGGTTCGCTGGAGACGATGCCTCGCCGTCTGCGCCGTATGTTCACCATGCAGCGCTACGAGCTGGACTTCCCGTTGAAGCATCCGCGCTACGTCATAGAGAACGTAGACTATCTGCACTCCAACTATCGGGCCAATGCCTACGGACATCCGTTCATCAAGATTGGCTATTCGTTGGAAGAACTGTGGAATAACCTGCGCTACGGCAACTTCGCCTTTATATGGAAATCGATGAAAAACCGTGTATTAAAGCTGTTGGGCATGAAGAAGTTCAAGTGATGGGTAGAGGTAAATTTCTTTGTCGCAGTGCGTGTTTGGTATGCTTTTTGCTGTAGAATCTACAGAATATTAAATAAAGTAGGAGGAAAAGTCTATGGCATTTATTGATTATTACAAGATTTTAGGTGTCGACAAGACAATACCGCAGAAGGACGTGAAGAAGGCTTACCTGAAACGGGCCAAGCAGTTTCATCCCGACCTGCATCCCGACGACCCGAAGGCGAAGGCTAAGTTCCAGGCATTGAACGAGGCCTACGACGTCATCAGCGACCCTGAGAAGCGTAAGAAGTACGACCAGTATGGCGAGCAGTGGAAGCAGGTCGACCAGATGGGTGGCGGCTTCGGCGGCGGTCAGGGCGGCGGTTCGCCGTTCGAGGGGTTTGATTTCTCTGGATTTACCAAAGGTGGCGGAGGCGGTGGCTTCTCATCGTTCTTCGAGAGTCTCTTCGGCGGTGCCGGCGGCGGTTCGCCCTTCGGCGGCTTTGGTCGTCAGCAGGGTCAGCAGGAGTCGCAGGCTTCTGTCAGCATCGATATGTTCACGGCCCTGCTTGGTGGCGATGTCGTGATACAGGTGGGCGCGTCGAAACTCAAGATGAAAATCAAGCCCGGCACGCAGCCCGGCACCAAAGTCCGCCTCCGCGGCAAGGGGCAGGGTGGGGGCGACCTCATTATCACCTACAACGTGACACTGCCCACAAACCTGACCGACCGCCAGCGCCAGCTGCTGGAGGAGATGCGGCGCGCCTGACTAAACACACAGAATGACAATGAAACGACTGAAAGCAGCACTTTTTGACCTCGACGGCGTGGTGTTCGACACCGAGCCGCAGTACACCGTGTTCTGGGGAAGCCAGTGCCGGTTATACCACCCTGAGCACCCCGGACTGGAGCACGAGATAAAAGGCTCGACGCTGACGCAGATTTTCGACCGTTGGTTCTCGGGGCCTCTTGCCGACGAACAGGCGGCCATCACGGAGCGTCTTAATGCCTTCGAGGCTCAGATGCAGTATGAGTACATCGGCGGCTTCGAGCAGCTGATAGCCGACCTGCACGCCCACGGCGTGAAGACGGCTGTGGTGACGAGCTCGAACCAGCCGAAGATGGAGAGCGTCTACAGGGCCCAGCCAGGCTTCTGCAGTCTGTTTGATGCCATTCTGACCAGCGAGGACTTTGAGTACTCGAAACCTCACCCCGACTGCTATCTGAAAGCTGCGGAGCGCCTTGATGTCCAGCCTGATGAGTGCATAGTCTTCGAGGATAGCTTTAACGGACTGAAAGCGGGGCGCGCGGCTGGCATGAAGGTCGTGGGACTTGCCACGACGAACGCCGCCGACGTGATTGCACCGCTTTCGGATATTCAGATTACCGACTACGTCGGCACTGACTCCCGGCAGCTAATGGAGCTTCTCTGACATTTTTCGTCCGCATTTCTTGCAAGTTTTCGCTTTCCAGGGTGTCAGGGTGACACAACGCCGATGTACAGAGGGCGTGCACCCTGTTTGGGAGGGTGTCACGGGTGACACGAGGGTGACACGCCGCTGCTCTGGATT
>CAJOLE010000164.1 GCA_905235325.1 uncultured Prevotella sp.
GTGCCTCTCCCTGATGCGGCTGATGAGAGGCGAGGCGTCGTCGCCGGCCACCGACTCATGGCTGAACACCAGGTCGAGGCAGGCACGGTCGAGTGCCACAGGGTCGAGCGAAGCCAGTATGCCAATGTCCTTCATCCTCGGGGCCTCGGGCGAGGGGTCGCAGTCGCAGTCAATGGAGATGTTGTTCATCACGTTGATATAGACGATGTCCCTGCCCTCCTGCTTGAAATAGTCGTGTACGGCCTGTGCCGCTGCCGCCATCGACTCCAGGAATCCGTCCTGATTGTCGTACAGGTATGTCCAGAAGTCTGTCAAGGAGCGTCCCGAAGTATGGATGTATGTCTTGCCGCGACTGGAGGCCACGCCTATCGACTGGTTTTTCAGCACGCCGCCGAAGCCTCCGATGGCATGTCCCTTGAAGTGAGCCAGATTGATCATCATGTCGTAGTTCGTGAGGTGCGAGCCTACGAGGTCGTACTGTATCCACTTCTTGTCTCTCACGGGAATCTGTATCTCGCCGCCGGCGTCCATGATGTCCACACCGCCTATCTCATCGTAGCCGCGCTCTCTGACGGCGCGCTGGTGGTCTGCTGTCCTGTAGCGATTGCCGCCGATGGCGATGTTGCACTCCACGAGTTTGCCGCCGGTCTCTGCCACCAGGTCCTTGATGAGCGCCGGGCGCAGGTGGTTCGAGTTGTTCGACTCTCCCGTGGAGATCTTCACCGCCACGCGCTTGCCTTTCGTCGAAACGCCCAGTGCCTTGAACACGCCAGTCAGTGCTTCCGGCGTTATCTCCTTGGTGAAGTAGACCACCGCCTCCGTGCCGCTGCCACTACCAGCCTGGGCGGTCTGCGGTTCTGTCTCTGCGCATGATGCCGTCATTATCAGGCAGCAAGCCATGAATGTTGTCATTCTCTTTATCATAACCCTATGTTGTCAGTTGATATGTCACTGTTACCTCGCTGTACGTATGCCGTCGTAGCTGAACACGAGGGTATCGGCATGGGTGACGCTGGCTGCCGTGAAGTAGCCCAGGCAGGGGTTGCCCTTGATGTTGCCGACGGGGTTGGCGCCGTTTCGCAGCCCTGTGCTGAGCGAGCGCAGGTATTCGTAGGTAGGCTCGTCGATGACCATGAGGCGCAAGGTGATGGTGTCGCCCTCGTAGAGTATGTCGTCCCAGTCGTCCTCTTTGTCGTCCTCGGCAGTCTTATCGTACATGCACATGATATCCCGGCGAACCCTTCCCGGCGGGTTCCCACGGTCGTCGAACACGTTCCAGCGGTAAGCGTCGTGGGTGGTCTTGTTGGCGAAGTGCGGATGGTGGTATGTGCGATTCATCCGAAACCAGTAGTAGTTGCGCACGTCGGGCTCCGGGTCGGTGGCCCACACCTCGTAGGCCAGCATACGGTTATTGTTGACGGGTTGCCAGATGAACTCGTTGGAGATGAAGGGTGCCGGGGGATACATATACGATGTGGCCTCGTAGTGGCCTCCCTCGAAGTCGACGGTCAGGCGGTAGGTCGTGCCGGGCTGGCCCTTCAGCGGGGAACGGTAGTAGCCCGTAGCAGCATCGTAGGCCAGATGCTCCTGTTGTCCGTCGGCACTGACGACGACCTCGGCCCCCTCAAGTCCGAAGGGTTTCACCGCATCATAGACGGAGCGCGAGCGCGTGACGAGTACCTCTGTGCCCTCGTTGGTGACGCGGCCCTCTATCGTCACTATCGGCTCCACCTCGTGGTAGTCGAAGTCTATTTCCTTCTCGCAGGCGGCCAGTGCCGTTATACCTATTATAATATATAGTAACTTTCTCATGCTGATATCAGTATTTCAGGGTAAACGATACGGACGGTATGATGCCGAAGAGCGAGAACTGCGTGGCCTTGGTGCCCGTAGGCTTCTCGTCATCATTCTCGAAGCGGATGATGTAGGGGTTGTAGTGGCGGTAAGCATTGTAGAGGCCGAACGACCAGATGCGGGTGGCGCGGCGCAGCTTCTTGGTGTGGGTGGCACTGATGTCCAGACGGTGGTAGGCCGGGGCGCGGTAGCCGTTGCGCTCGGCATAATAATAGTATGTGGTGCCATCCACTTCGTATTTCGCGCTGGGGGCGGTGAGTGCCTGCCCCGTGTTGTAGCGCCATATTGCCGACAGTTCCCATGCCGGCGACAACTGGTAGATGCCCACAATGGCGATGTCGTGGCGACGGTCGTTGGCGGCGGTGTACCACTGGCCCTGGTTGATGCCCTCAATCTTGTTCTCCGACCACGACAGGGTATATGACAGCCAGCCCGTCAGCCGCCCCGTGTTCTTGTGGGCACAGAGTTCCAGCCCATAGGCACGCCCCTTGCCGCCGAGCAGCAGGCGCTCGATCTCGATCTCGGAGAAGGGCGACTTGCCGTCGCGGTAGTCATACACGTTGCTGATGTGCTTGTAGTAGGTCTCGGCAGAGAAGTCGTAGTCGCCGCCGTGCGTGATGCCCGTCCAGCCCAGAGCCACCTGGTCGGCGCGCTCGGG
>CAJOLE010000165.1 GCA_905235325.1 uncultured Prevotella sp.
CAGAGGGCTTCCACTACGCTCTTGCCTCCCGTCTTGGCGGGGGCAGGCAGTTTCACGTTCTGAGCCATGCACACGCTCGACGAGAGCAGCACGGCCATGACTGATAAAATAATCTGTTTCATAACAATATTTATTTTACTGGTTCAACTTACTTTCCAGCGGCAAAGGTACGACGATTCCCCGTCATTCCCGTTGCCGTAACAGCGGAAAAATTGTTCAAACGAAAAGTTTTGTTCTAAGAAAGGTCAGCGTACAGGAATGGGGCGTTAGAATGTCTCAAAATTCGGCCTAAATTCCATACGCCGCCCTTTCGGAAGAGAAAGTCGGTTTCTGCCCAGTCACAGTCGCAGGCCAATAGAGGCATTGACGAACCAGTCGTTCGCATACCCGTTGGTGCTGTCGTGATGATAGCGGATATTGTTGAGCTGCCCGTAGGCATTGAGGAAACACCGACCGATGTTGTATGTCACCGACATGCGGGCATCGAAGCCAATGCTGACACCGCTGTTGAACGTCTGGTTGCCCACGGGGGTGATATGCACCTTACTGTAGAACCACTTGTCCCACTCTTCGTTGGACACTGCCGGGTCCCAGAAGACGGGGTCTTCCATCATTTCCTCTACATTGGTGGCGTATGCGTATGCCTTGAGCTTGTTGACAAGGGTCAGCATGGGCATGGCCATCACGTTGACGAGCAGCCCGCGCGCGGGCACCCAGTTGTAGGCATAGCCCACGCCCACGCTGCCCTGCCACAGCTTCACCCTGCCCACTCCGTCCATCAAGTACACGATGTCGCCATTAGAGTCGGAGGCATAGTCGATGTGCATATAGTTATACATCAGTCCGGCCATCAGCGAGCCTGCCGAGTGCTTCTGGATGACCGACTGGTCGTAGGCGGCGGCATAAGAGAACCTCTTGCCATTGAACAAATAGTATCCGTCGGCGATGACGGTATTCACATGTATGGGGTTCGTCAGCTGCACATTATTCCATGTGCCCAGGTCTTCCTCCGAGACAAGGTCGCTGTTCAGATTCAGGTTCGGGTTGCTGTTGTCAAATGAGTGGAAGCGCACGTTGATGCCGTAGGAGCCTCCCGTGGCACCGATAGTGAAATAGCTACCCTTGTCGCCGCCGACGTTGACCGTGTATCCGAAGCCATAGCCCCGATAGCCGGCCCAGAGGCCCAGGTACTGCGCCGGCGAAGTCTCCATCCGCGGGTTGGCACTGTACTCCTTGCCATAAAAACTGCCCTCTGTGTGCATGCCTACAAAGGTCTGGTTCACATTGCCTTTGAGGATGAACTGCCAGGGCCTTTCCGGCGCGTCGATATAACGACGGTCGACACCCTTGACCGACATGGAGTCGAGCCGCGTGCCCAACTTTCTCAGCAGTCCCGGCTCGCCCTCCTGCGCCGACACATTTAAGCCGACGAGCAGTGCAACAAGTATGATAAACGTTTTCTTCATGACCATTTTGTTTGAAACGACTACTCCTTCTCCGTCTCGGTCACGAAGCAGGCCACAAGACCGTAGGTGATGGTGGGGCGGATCCAGATTTCAGTGAGCATATAGTCGGTATATTCGTTAATGGGTTCCAGGTAGATGTCGAGGTTGTAGAGCGCGGCAATGAGCATATCAACGATGCAGATGACCCACAGGTTGCGCTTGGTGTAGCTCTGCCAGTTCTTGCGGGCGTAGAAATAGGTGAGCATGCAGAGCAGCAGCACCGACAGCGTGAGGCACGACAGGTGCAGGGCATAGTAGGCCAGTGGCGGCGGGAACAGGATGTCGCGCAGCAACACCGTCGTGCCCACCGAGATGGAGCACCAGTAGTTGAACTGCTGCGTGGTGATGCGCCGTGAGTTGAAGAAGTACATCCAAATCATCACCAGACAGGCGATGTAGAACACATTGAGCACCAGCTCGGGCCATGCCTTGATCAGCCCAAAATGGGTAACGCCATAGAGCATCACACCGACAGAGACCATGCCGGCCACGGCGGTGATGGCAATGTCGAAAATCTTCGCATTTTTCTTGAATCTTGTTTTCATTCTACTTTCTATTTTTTAAAATCATACAAAGGGAGAGGCCACGCCCACGCAGGAAAGGGCCAACAAGGAGCATGGCCGCGAGTGCATCGGCGATGTCGGCGAAGGCGTAGTTGAGCGCGACATCCTCGATGGATAGGAACGTCGGCAGCAGGAAGATGGCGACCACCTGCACGACGAAGGATACGACATAGACCACGATGTTGCGCCACTCGTCCTCTAAGGCAGCCATGATGCCGCACGCCCATGTGGAAAGTCCGACGCAGGGCTGCAACAGAAAACTGTAACGCAGAAACACGACCATGTCGTCGCTCAGCGACTTGCCCTCCGGCAGGAAGAACTCGGCCAGTTCGCGCGTGAAGACCATCAGCGCAAGATAGATGATGGTGGTCAGCGACATAGTCAGCCAGAATCCCGTGCGACAGACGGCGAGGCATCGCTTGATATTGCCCTCGGCGTAGAG
>CAJOLE010000166.1 GCA_905235325.1 uncultured Prevotella sp.
ACTTTGGGCAGCATCTCACTCTTGGCAAGTCTTAAGTCTTGACTGGCCATCCTCTGAGCGATTTCTGCCTGCTGAATGGTGGGGGCAGAGGTCAGGGCCACATTTTGCCATGACATCTCATTCCCCTCACCTTTTGGAGAGGGGGTAGGGGTGAGGCTTGGAATGATTTCCCCGTCGATGCCCAGTTGATTACAGAGCTGATGATTCAAGATGCTGCGCTGGTCCTGCAGTTTCTTCAGGTTCAGACGTAGTGTTTCCATCTGCAGTTCATAGCGCGTCACGTCGTTCTTCAGCGCCATGCCCTGCTCGTGCTTGGCCTTGATGTCGTCTATCAGGTGCTGCGTCAGATCAATGTTCTGGCTCACCACCTGTTCGCGATTCTTGAGCTTGAAGATTTCCAGATACTGCCCCAGTGCCAGGAACCGCTGTTGATGGCGGCGCTGCTGTTCGCCCACTTGTGCCTGCTGGTGCTTCAGCGTAGCCAACTCAATACCTGCATCGATGGCCCCGCCTGCGTACACCACCTGCTGCGCCTCCACGGCCAGCGAGTTGCCCCAGCGGGGGGCCGTAAAGCCTTGGACATTAGTGAAGTCACGATCCATCATCACCACATCGCCATTCAGCGACACCGATGCCGATGCCGTCAACTCAGGCAGTCGCGCCGAGCGGGCTGCCTCTATTCCTTTCTTAGCAAATTCTACGCTTATCTTCTCTTGCCGAAGAGTCTTGCTGTTGCTTTCCACTAGTTGAAACAATTCGTCAACTGTCATCCTGTGCTCCGTATGAGCCTTGAGCTCCGTTCGAAGCTGCTCATGCTCGCTCGCAGCCTTTGCCACCGTCGCAGCGGCTACAGCCACGAGGAACACCATGTTCCTAAATCTCATTAATACCGAATAAAAAAGTAACGGGGAACACACCCCTTTTCTCAATTTCGGGTGCAAAGTTACAAATTATTTCGATAAGTTGTGACCTATAGGAATCAATCATTTAAGGAAAATTAACCCGTTGCAAAAAAAGATATCCTTTGTAACGAACATTTTTGGCTATACATCGGCAACGGGAGTGACGGAGAATCATCGTACCTTTGCAGCCAGATAAAAATAAGAGAATGAACAAGACAATGACTTGGCTCGTCGCCCTGCTATGGGCGGCAGCGGTAAACGCACAGAGCAGTATGGACACAAGACTGATAACGATTGAGGAGCATTTCGCCGACCCACGGTTGGCGGAGGCCGATGCACGGTGGAGGCCGAAGACGGAACTGACCGACGAACAGCGCGAGGTGATGGCCTTCTTTGCCTCGCGCATGAACCTGACGGAGCAGCTCGGCGACCTCTCCGACAAGCGCATCCCCCACATGGACAGTCAGGGCATCAGGATGCAGATATTGTCATATACCTCGCTCATTGGCGACTATGTGCCCGCCGAGGAGGCCGTCAGGATAGCACACGAGGCCAACGACCTGTTGGCGGCTCGCATCAAGGAGCACCCCGACCGTTTCCGCGCGATGGCTACGCTGCCGCTTGCCGACTCCAAGGCAGCCGCCAAAGAACTGGAGCGGTGCGTCAAAGAACTGGGCTTCGTGGGTGTGCTGCTCTACGGACAATATAAGGGCCACTGGCTCGACGAACCGCAGTTCCTGCCCATCTTCGAGAAGGCTGCCGAGCTGGATATCCCCGTCTATCTGCATCCCGCCCTCATCAATCCGCAGGTGCAGCAGGCGATGTATATGTCGCCCGCCTACTCTGCTATTACGGGAGCCGAACTGTCGTCCGCCGCTATCGGCTGGCACTATGACGTGGGCATACAGGCCGTGCGCCTCATCCTCGCTGGACTCTTCGACAAGTTGCCTGCGCTGAAGGTCATCAGCGGTCACTGGGGCGAGGGCATCCCCATGTTCCTCGACCGCATGAACCACCAGCTCACGCCCGACATGACCAGCTTGCAGCACGACTTCGCCTACTACTACAGGTGCAACATCTACCTCACGCCGAGCGGCATCATGAGCGACATCAACCTGCACACGATGGTCGAGCTGATGGGTGCCGACCACATCCTCTATGCCGAGGACTATCCCTACGAGCAGCCCTCCGACTTCCACGACTTCCTGATGCGCTCCTCACTTACCGACGAGCAGAAACAACTCATCGCCCATAAGAACGCAGAACGACTGTATCGACTTAAGAAGTAACCCCCATATTCGCGCGAGTGCGCGAATTATAGAGTGGACTGGTGGTTGCAGGAATTGTCCAAAAAATCATAATCAGACAGATTCGGCAAGAAAACGGTCAGATCTTCAAGGATTATTCCGTACCTTTGCAACAGTTTTAAAAATAGATTATGAGAATTATTACAGCAATTTCACTGATTGGTTTGCTGATGACAGCACAGACTGCCACAGCGGGCGACCTGACAAAAAAAGTAAACCCATTCA
>CAJOLE010000167.1 GCA_905235325.1 uncultured Prevotella sp.
GACCGTACCGAGGAGTACCACTGGGACTTCGCGCAGATACAGATGAACTACCTCGACTGGCGCCACGCCTCGCTCAACAAGAGAGGCTTCAAGCAGGATGCCGACGCGGAATATCTATACAACAAACTGGACAAGGCGGGCATACAAGTCGTAGTGATGGAGCCTCTGCGCGGCAGCGCCCTCACCCGCATCCCGGAAGAGTATGCCGGGCAACTGAAGGCCCTGCGCCCCGACGACACGATGGCCGGATGGGCCTTCCGCTGGGTGGGCTCGCATCGCAACATCCTGACCACGCTGAGCGGCATGAACCAGATGGCGTTTATCGAGGAGAACGTCAAGATATTCTCGCCCCTGGACACCTGCACCGACAAGGAGAACGAACTATTAGAAAAAATTGCCGACAGCATGGCCGGCATACCCACCATCCCCTGCACCACCTGCGCCTACTGCATGCCCTGTGCCTACGGTGTGGACATTCCCGGCAACTTCGCCTTCTACAACGAGGCGATGCACAGCCACCAACTGCCCCTGCCCGAGACGTCGGCGCCCGACTATGCCGAGCGCCAGACCGCCTTTGTTGAGGCCTATCGTGCCGCCATCCCTGCCGAGAAGCGTGCCAGCCTGTGCGTCGATTGCGAGGCCTGTCTCTCGAAGTGCCCGCAGCAGATACGCATCCCCAACCAGATGAGCCGCATCGTAGAATTAACGCGGAAGAGGAGAAGGTGAATCATCCTCGCCTTCCATCAGAGGCCGTCATCGAGAACGTCAGGCGAGGCCTCGACTACTACAACAAGAAAGGAAAGAAGTAAGGCACTACTTCTCTTTTGAACATTATTCCCGTTGCTTCGATAATGGACGCAATGGGAATTATTCGTACCTTTGCCGACGGAAAGTAAGTTGAACCAGTAAAAGTAAACAACGTTATGAAACAGATTATTTTATCAGTCATGGCCGCACTGCTCACTTCGAGCGTATGCATGGCACAGAATGTACAACTGCCTGCCCCCGCCAAGACGGGAGGCCAGGGCGTAGTGGAAACCCTCTGGAACCGCCAGTCGCACAATGAGTACAGCGACAGGATGCTCAGTCAGCAGGAACTCTCGAACCTGCTCTTCGCAGCCGTCGGCGTGAACCGCGAGAGCGGCAAACTGACCTCGCCCACGGCCAGCAACAAGCAGGAGATACGCCTGTTCGTCTTTACGGCTGAGGGCGTCAGCGAGTATCTGAACAAGGAGAACAGCCTGAAGCCGGTGGCCCAGGGCGACCATCGCGGAATCGTCGCCGGTCGTCAGGACTGGGTGAAGACGGCTCCCGTCATCCTGCTGATAGTGGCCGACGAAGCCAAGTTCGGCAGCAACAACGAGCGTTCGAAGACGATGATGGCCGTGGATGCCGGTATTGTCTGCGAGAACATCAACCTCTTCTGTGCCGGAACAGGTCTCGTCACCCGTCCCCGTGCATCGATGGATACCGAGGCCATCAAGTCGCTGCTTGGTCTTGACGAGACACAGACACCGTTGCTCAATAATCCCGTGGGGTATGGAAAAGATTAGGATGATGACGCTGTTGCTGTGCGTTGCTGGCATCGTTTCCTGCTCGACGGACGACGATGATTTCCTCAACCCTGTGCCGGAACTGACAAGCGAAGCAGGGAACGGCAATATACCGACGGGTGGCCATGTGAATGCCGGCGACTATAGTGGAACGAGTGTAACACTGACGAAGTACACCGACGCTGGTGGCGACGTAGCTTACATCCCAGCACAGTTTGCTGTCTCGGGTAGGGCGGGGGAGCAGACCGTCCGCACGGGACTGGTGGTCATCGGTCCCGACGGCAGCGAGTACGTCTGGGTATCGACCAAGGACACCCCGCTGCGGATGCGCGACTTCGGCAGCTATTTCGGCGGAGGCGGTTCGCTCAGCGGCTACTACGACGAGACCTCGCTGCCCGCCTATCAGCAGATGGCGCAGAGCGTGGCCACCTACGGCGGCTTCTATGTAGGCCGATATGAGGCCAGCTACGGCAGCGGCAACAGTCTCAGCAACTATGTGCCCGCCAGCAAACCCGTCACGGCGAGTCAGTCGGGCCGCATCTGGATACAGTTCTCACCGCAGGATGCTACCGTGGCCTGCGAGAATCTCTACCGCGACAACGCCACCGTACAGGGCTTCTTCCTCTGGGGTGCCAACTGGGACACCACGCTACAGTGGCTCGTCGATACGGGCTGCAAGACTTACGCGGAGGTAGCCTCGAACAGCACCTCGTGGGGCAACTACTCCGACGATGCGTTCTCACCCAACGCCCGTGGCAACTACACTGGGGTCTGGGAGCAGGCCAAGGCCAACAACATCTACGACCTGGCGGGCAACAACTGGGAGTGGACGCAGGAGCGCTGCGGCTCCAACTACGTGATGCGCAGCGGCGGC
>CAJOLE010000168.1 GCA_905235325.1 uncultured Prevotella sp.
CGACCAGCCCTTCGAGCACGGCGAAGTTGGCCTTGTCGCGCAGCATACGCTTGGCAGCCCAGTCGAAGCGGATAAACTTGTTGTCTTCGTTCATTGTCTTACGTTATTTCGAATTGCCGCTGCAAATATACGCAAAAAAGCCGAAAGGACAAAACTTCCGGCTCTTTTTTCTTCGCCATACCTCATGATAATGTTATAAGTTATTAAAAAAGGGAAACAAATCGTCGGCCGATAAAATTATATTGTTACCTTTGCGGCCGACAATTGGTACGCAGGTGTCTCACCTGCGGCAGTCGCGGGCGTGGCTCCCGCGTACCAATTTATATCAAAACAAATTTGACTGACTATCAAGTATGAAGAAGCTGATTGCTCTCGTTGCAATTATTGGTTGGCTGACGCTCGCCCAGACCGGGCTGGCGCAGCAGCTCCCGAAGCAGGATTCCATAGAGACCGTGGCCGCTGACAGCACGGCCCAGACACCGGGTGACAGCCTGGCGGCCGACTCGGCAATCGTCGTCATGGACGACATGGAGCTGAGCGAGGACCTTGATGCCGAGGCGGGCGGTGTCCACCACCGCCTGAAGAAGATGTTCATCGACGGCACCCCGCTGTTCATGTCGCTCGTGGCCCTGGCACTGGTGCTCGGCCTGGCCTTCTGCATTGAGCGCATCACCTACCTGACGCTGTCGGAGATCAACGCCAAGCGGCTGATGAGAGACATCGACGCCCGCGTCAGCGAGGGCGACATCGAGGGCGCCAAGCAGCTCTGCCGCGACACGCGCGGCTCCGTGGCCAGCGTCTGCTACCAGGGGCTGATGCACATCCGCGAGGCGATGGACGACATCGAGCGCAGCATCTACAGCTACGGCTCCGTGCAGACGGCGAAGCTCGAGAAGGGCACGTCGTGGATCAGGCTCTTCATCGCCATGGCCCCGTCGCTGGGATTCCTCGGCACCGTCATCGGCATGGTGATGGCCTTCGAGCAGATACAGATTGCGGGCGACATCGGCCCTACGATCGTGGCCTCGGGCATGAAGGTGGCCCTCATCACCACCATCTTCGGTATCGTCGTGGCCCTGATTCTGCAGCTGTTCTATAGTTACATCACGTCGAAGATCGAGCACCTCACATCGCAGATGGAGGAGTCGGTGGTGACGCTGCTCGACATCATCATGGCGTATAAGCACCGACAGAATGGCTGACAGTACGGTAATCGTCGAAGTAGTGCTGTGGGCCGTTTACGTCCTCTTGGCAGTTGCCGTCGGCATCGCCGCATGGTCGGCTGTTCACGGCGTGCGCACCCACGAACAGACGAAAGACCCATTGGCGTCGCGCCGCTCGTCGATGATTGGCTATGCTACGGCTGCGCTGGTGGCCGTCATCCTGCTCATTACCTTCGCGTTAGCCTCCACGCAGCCCATCGTCAGCAACGGCAAGCCCTTCGCCGACACGTTCTGGCTGCGCACCACCGATATGTTCATCTTCACCTCAATCCTGCTCATCTGCGTATGTTCCGCCATCGTCGCCATAGCGAAGTTCCGTCGCTGAACACGTCGTCGACAGCCGACATCTCGTTCATGCTGTTGATATTCTTCCTCGTGACATCGTCGATGGACGCCGGGAAGGGACTGAAGCGCCAGCTCCCCCCGCCGCCGCAGGACCAGGAGCAGGTGGCCGACATACGCCAGGAGGACATCATGACCGTCAGGCTCGATGCCGACGGACAGCTGACCATCGACGGCAATGCCGTCACACTCGGGCAGCTCCAGCAGGAGGTGAGGCAGTTTGCCGCCGTCAACCCCCACCACCGCGTGGTGGCCGTCAAGACCGACCCGAAGGCCCGCTATGAGGCTTACTTCCAGTTGCAGAATGCCCTGGTGGCCGCCTACCGACCGCTGAAGTGCCCGCCGAGGGTGAGCGACGTCGTCGAAGAGGAAGGAGGCCGCCCATGATGCGCCGCCGCTTCCGCCGACCCGACCACAGCGTGCCCGAGCTGAACATGGCGTCGCTGCCCGACCTCATCTTCACCGTGCTCTTCTTCTTCATGATTGTCACCCACATGCGCGACGTCGAGAAGCGCGTGGCCTACGAGGTGCCCGCCGGTACCGAGGTCGAGAAGGAGGCCCATAAGTCGGCGGTAGTCCATATCTACATCGGCCGACCGTTGGACGGCTCGTCTGACACATACTGCATACAGCTGAACAACCAGCTGACGACGGTCGGCGACATCAGGAATTTCATCGAGACGGAGCGCCGCCCACATGTCGCCCGAGGACCAGGAACGGCTGACGGTCAGCATCGAGGCCGACCGCGACGTACCGATGTCGATGATCAATGACGTGAAGCAGGCCCTGCGCAAGTCGTACGCCCTGAACGTGAGCTACGCTGCCACTCAAAAACAATTAAAGAAATAAGAGATACGAGAAATGGATTCATTGCTATTCTTAGGTTTCAGCCTTGACGCTTGGATTACCATCATCACGGTGTTGGGTATGTTCAGCGTCCTGCTGTACACAAAGTTGCGTTCCGATCTGGTATTCCTCGGTGCCATCGCCATCCTCTTTGTCACTGGCGTGCTCGATGCCAAAGAGGCTTTTTCGGGCTTCAGCTCTACATGGTGGTCATCGGCGTGCTGTTCGTGGTCGTCGCCGGTCTGACGTACACGGGCGTTCTACAATGGATAGTGAAGCACCTGCTGGGCCAGCCCAGCAGCTATCCGAAGGCCATTACGCGCCTGATGCTGCCAGTAGCCGTACTCAGTTCGTTCCTGAGCAACACCACTGTTGTGGCCCTGTTCGTAAATATTGTCAAGATGTGGTCAAAGAAACTGGGCGTCTCGCCTTCCAAGCTCCTTATCCCCCTGAGCTACGCTTCGGGCATGGGTGGCGTCTGTACCCTTATCGGCACCCCGCCCAACCTGATTATAAGCGGACTCTACGAAGACAAGACGGGTGAATCCATGAATGTGCTGGCCACTACCATACCGGGACTGTTCTGCCTCACTGTCGGCGTGTTGACTGTCATTGCCTTGCGCCGTTTCCTGCCCGACCGCAAGGCCCCCGAGGCCGCCTTTGAGTCGACGGGCGAATACACGGTCGAACTGCTCGTTCCTTCCGACAATCCGCATATCGCAAAGACCATCGGCGAATTAGGACTGAACAGCGTTCGCGGTGGCAGCCTCATTGAGTTGTGCCGCTTCGACGACGAGAAAGTGATGTCGCAAGTTCCCGACGACGAGCCCCTGATGGGCGGTGACCGCCTGATCTTTGCCGGGCAGATTGACGAGCTGCTCGAACTGAAGAAGACTTATAGTCTGGTAAGTGCCGACCACCATATATTCCATTTCAGTGAGGTTGCCGGCGGCAAACACAAGCGGCGCACGGCCTACGTCAACTTTGGCAGCAGTCTGATAGGCACCACCATGAGGCAGAATCATTTTGAACGCGACCACAGTATAACGCTTGTGGCTGTCTCACGACGCGGAGAGCGCATCGAGCAGTTGCCACGCGATGTCGTCTTGCAGGCCGGCGACACACTGCTCCTTGAGATGGGAAACAGAAAGAACAACATTCAGGACCTTACACCCGCCCTCCAGTTCTTCGACTCTGCCGAGATTCCGAATATCGGACGCGGCACGCTCATTTCCACCACCATCATGATTGCCATGGTGGCTCTTTCGGCCCTCGGCGTCATGCCGCTGCTGCAGTGCGCCTTTATAGCTGCTGCCGCCATGCTCATCTTCCGCTGTTGTAGTGTTGACCAGGCCATGCGGGCCATCAACTGGGACATCCTCATGGTCTTTGCAGGTAGTGTCGTTCTCGGTATCGCCATTCAGAAGACTGGCATCGCCGAGCGGCTCGCATACGGCATACTTGACGTCTGCGGCACTAATCCGCTTGTCGTCATGATGGCCATCTGCCTCGTGGGCACCCTCACCACAGAGTTTATCTCGAACACGGCTGCCGGAGCCATGTTTTTCCCCATCATGTACCAGGCTGCCGAAAAACTGGGCTACGAGCCTTACCCCTTCCTCATCGCCCTGATGATAAGTGTCAGCAGTAGCTTTGCAACGCCTATCGGCTCGCCCACCCACATGCTCGTCTATGGTCCCGGAGGCTACCGTTTCAGCGACTTTACGCGCATGGGCCTGCCGATGAACCTCATCATCCTCTGCGCCAACATCTTCATCGTCAATCTCGTGTATCCCTTACAACAGATTTGACCGTCATTTAGCAAACTTTCCCTCCTATATTCTTGCGAGTCTCGAAAAATATGTTTATCTTTGTCGGCGAAAAGAAACTAAATACAGTTTTATGGCGAAGTTCATCAACCCTTTTACCGATGTCGGGTTCAAGATCATCTTCGGACAGGAGTTCTCCAAGCCCCGCCTGCTTGACTTCCTGAACGCGCTGCTCGAAGGCGAGCGCGTCATCTACGACCTGAAGTTTCTCGACAAGGAGCAGTCAGCCATTTACGACGGCGACCGCTCGCCTATCTACGACATCCTCTGCGAGACCGACAGCGGCGAGAAAATCATTGTCGAGATGCAAAACCGCGAACATCCGAACTTCAGGGAGCGGTTGCTTTATTATGCTGCTGAAGCCATCGTCCGACAGGGCGAGAAAGGGAATGAATGGAACTACGACATTAAGGCCGTCTACATCGTGGCCTTTACCAATTTCGTGCTGACGGGCTATAGCGGCTGTTTGCGCATAGACGCTCGGCTGACCGACCAGGGCGGCAAGTCCTTTACAAAGAAGCTGCGCCTGATATGCCTACAAATGCCCTGCTTCACGAAAGAGACTGAGGAATGTGCGAATCAGTTTGAACGTTGGATATATATACTGAAGAATATGGATACATTGACAAGGATGCCGTGGGCTGCGCAGAATGCAGTGTTCCAGCGGCTGGCAGAGGT
>CAJOLE010000169.1 GCA_905235325.1 uncultured Prevotella sp.
AAGATTCCCACCAAATAACCATCCTAAAGTGTACAAGTAATGAACAAGACAGAGAAATACATTCACGGATTGCTGGCGGCGGTAGCCGTCGGCATCCTGTTGACCTCCTGTGATGCCCACATTGAGTTTCCCGACACCACCATGCAGCCCTGCCACATCCTCTGCACTGACGGAAAGGTCGTGACCATCGACCAGTGTGAGGAGCAGGGGAAGTCACCCATCGGCGTGGTGTTCTACGTCAATCAGGGCGACAGCGAGGAGCATGAGGGAACGGGCTATGCCGTCTATCTGTGGGACATCGCCCCTGAAATGTTTGCCGACTCCCTCGGCGTGAAACAGAACACTTCGGCCAGCCTGACAAAGTACGACGGCAACGGCAACACCTTCGCCATCTACAACACGAGGGACATGGGTTCGCCTCTGGCCGATGCAGTCTTTGCTATCTGGCGATATGGGCAGAGCGCCTATATTCCATCCGTCGCACAGATGCAGTTGCTCTACCGGGCAAAGGAAAGCGTCAATGCTTACATCGAGCGGTGCGGCGGCGACCCCATTCCCGATGAGCCGGATAAGTGCTGGTACTGGACTTCCACCGAGGTCAGCGGACAGGAGAGCGCCAAGGCGTGGCTCTACTCCTTGTCGTCGGGTGCCATGCAGGAAACGCCCAAGGACCAGGCACACAAGGCGCGTCCCATCATCACCCTGTATCAATAAGGATTCACCCGTTTGTCATAGCAAAGCAAGATGGAAGAGACCAAGGAACTGCAGACCGCCTATAAGATATTCAGGGCTGTCATCTATATCTCCCTCCTCATGGAGTTCTTTGAGTATGCCGTGGACCCGCAGCTGCTCGACTTCTGGGGCGGCATCGTCTGTGATGTGCATGACCGCGTGAAGCGGTGGTTCATCTACCATGACGGCAACCTCGGATGGAGCAAGGTGGCCACGATCCTGGTCATCTGCATCACCTGTGTGGGTACCCGCAACAAGAAGCACCTGGAGTTTGACACACGCCGGCAGGTGTTCTATCCCATCGTGGGCGGCTTCATGCTGCTCATTTTGAGTGTATGGCTCTTCGGCCATCGGATGCAGGCCGTCCTCTACGCCCTGCCTCTGAACATCTGGCTCTACATGCTTGTCAGCATCGTCGGCACGGTGCTCATCCATATTGCTCTCGACAACATATCCAAGTATCTGAAAGAGGGGCTGCTGAAAGACCGCTTCAACTTCGAGAATGAGAGTTTCGAGCAGTGCCAGGAACTGCAGGAGAACAAGTACAGCGTGAACATCCCCATGCGCTACTACTATAAGGGACGTTTCCGCAAGGGCTGGGTGAATGTGGTCAATCCCTTCCGTGGCACATGGGTTGTCGGCACGCCTGGCTCTGGTAAGACGTTCAGCATTATCGAGCCGTTCATCCGGCAGCACAGCGCCAAGGGCTTTGCAATGGTAGTCTATGACTACAAGTTCCCGACGCTGGCCACCAAGCTCTACTACCACTACCAGAAGAACAAGCGGGGGGGCAACCTGCCCAAGGGCTGCAAGTTCAACATCATCAACTTCGTCGATGTGGAGTACAGCCGCCGCGTGAACCCCATTCAGCAGAAGTACATCAGCAACCTCGCTGCCGCCAGTGAGACGGCCGAGACCTTGCTGGAGTCCCTTCAAAAGGGCAAGAAGGAGGGCGGCGGTGGCAGCGACCAGTTCTTCCAGACCTCTGCCGTGAACTTCCTCGCCGCCTGCATCTACTTCTTCGTAAACTACAAGAAGGTGCCGTATGACAAGGACGGTCATCCGCTCATTGCCGAGATGATAGAGGAGCCTAAGACGCACCGACCGAAACCGACGGGGCGTGTGTTCAACAGCCGTGGCGAGGAAGTGGAGCCAGCCTACTGGCTTGGCAAGTATTCCGACATGCCGCACATCCTTTCATTCCTCAACCAGGATTACCAGACCATCTTCGAGGTGCTGGAGACCGACAACGAGGTAGCTCCGCTCCTTGGCCCGTTCCAGACGGCCATGAAGAACAAGGCGATGGAGCAGCTGGAGGGTATGATTGGCACCCTGCGCGTCTATACCTCCCGTCTGGCGACGAAGGAATCCTACTGGATTTTCCACAAGGACGGCGACGACTTCGACCTGAAGGTCAGCGACCCGAAGAGTCCGAGTTACCTGCTTATCGCCAACGACCCCGAGATGGAGAGCATCATCGG
>CAJOLE010000170.1 GCA_905235325.1 uncultured Prevotella sp.
GGGGGACGGGTGGCTCTTCAACGTGTGTGCCGTGATAGAAGACTATCCAGAGAACAACTTCCTGCACGGCATCAGTTTTATTGGCATTGATTCCAACGAAGGTAACTATCAGAACTGGAACTACGATGCCTATATCCGTGTGGACGATGTCAGTAACCTACCGGCGATCCTTACAGCCATGCGCAAGAAGGCCATAGAGCTGTTCAAAGACGACTTCGACATGAAGACCCAACAAGAGGAGGATGCCCTGCAGGTCATCTTGACTCCTGTGGCGGACACTCATTTCTCGCAAGTTCTCAGCAAGTATTCGGAGAACGAAAAGTCCGTCAGCAGGAGTTCCGTCTATCTGCTCATCTGCTTCTCGCTGCTGATCATCGTGATTGCTGCCGTAAACTTCATGAACTTCACCTTGGCAGAGACTCCCATGCGCATCCGCAGCATCAACACGCAGAAGGTGTTGGGTGCCTCGACGGCGGGTCTGAGAGGCGGTCTGCTGGTGGAGGCTGTCATGATTAGCCTGACGGCTTTCGCCGTGGCGATGTTGTTGGTCTATCTGGCTCACGACCTCGGTTTGCAGGAGCTGGTGCAGGGCAGCATCCTGCTGAGCGACCATTTCTGGCTGATAGGACTCACCCTGACAATCTGCATTATCGTGGGCTTGCTGGCGGGTGCCTATCCTGCGTATTACGTCACCTCCTTCCCGCCAGCCTTGGTGCTGAAAGGTTCCTTCGGGCTGTCTCCACGGGGCCGCGTGCTGCGCACCATCCTGATTTGTTTGCAGTTCGTCGTCTCTTTCATACTGGTCATCGGTGTGGGCATCATGTACCTGCAGAGCTATCTCATCTTCCACGCCGACTACGGCTTCGACAAGGATGAGGTGATGGTGGTGCCGACGGCTCCAGACACACGCAACCACGCCGATGCCATCGATGCCGACCTGCGCCAGATTTCCGGCATAGAGGGAGCCTGTCTTGCCCAGAACGTCCTAGGCTGTAGCGACCGCTATCAGACGTGGGGGCGGGGCGAAGGCGACAAGCATATAACGTTTGCCTGCATCTTCGTGGATTGGCGGTTCCTCAACGTGATGGGCATCGACATCGTGGAGGGCCGCAACTTCCGCGAGACCGATGGCAATGTATATATCTTCAATGAGTCGGCGAAAAAGAAATACCCCTGGCTCGCCGTCGACAAGCCCATCAACGACGAAGACATGCCGGTGGTAGGCTTCTGCGAAGACATCAAGTATGCCACCCTGCGCGTGGATGACAGCCAGCTGCCGATAGCTTTCATGGTACCCAGTCGAGACGGCTATTATTGGAACAAAGGCTACTGGCACAATGTGCTGCTGGTGCGTGTGGCAAAAGGCGTGGATAAGCGCGAGGCCAGGCAGAAGGTGCTGGAGACGGTGCTGAAGTACGAACACGACAACAAGCTCGACATCAACGACCTGCGCTATATGGACGATGAACTGGAGAAGGCCTACCGGCAGGAGCGCCTCTTTACCAAGCAGATTCTGCTCTTCTCGCTGCTTGCCATCCTCATCAGCATCATCGGTGTGTTCGGCATGACGATGTTCGAGAGCGAATACCGCCGCAAGGAGATAGGTATCCGCAAGGTGTTCGGCAGCAGCACCAAGGAGATACTGCTGATGTTCAACCGCCGCTACCTCTATATCCTGTTGGGTTGCTTTGCGGTGGCTGCTCCCATAGGTTACATGGTGGGTGTGCATTGGCTTGAAGACTTCGCTGTCCGCACTGCCATCTCGCCATTGCTGTTCTTAGGGTCGTTCCTGCTCGTCACCCTCATCACCATGCTGACGGTGACCTACCAGAGTTGGAAGAACGCCATGGAGAATCCTATCAACAGCATCAAGACAGAATAAGCCTGACGGCAGAGCCGCCAGCATGTTCGGGCGAAATCTTCCGCTTTTGTGGCAGATTTCGCCCGAAATGTTTGGTGGTTTGAGACAAAAGATGTATCTTTGTGCCAAATTTTCAGTCCAATTGCAAATTTGTCCAGATGATAACCAAACAACTAATAAGCAGAACGTTAGCGTCTCACATTTCAGACGTATTCCGCGTTCTTCCCGTCGTAACGCTCACCGGGCCGCGCCAGTCAGGCAAGACCACACTGTGCCGTGAGCTGTTCCCCGACCTACCCTACGTCAGTTTGGAGGATGCCGACACGCTGGCC
>CAJOLE010000171.1 GCA_905235325.1 uncultured Prevotella sp.
CGATGCGATAGCGGTTGACGTATTGCGTGAAACTGCAGCCCGCCTGGCTGTTGATGCAGGCCGATATGTCGTTGCGGTGGACATGGAAGATGTCGGCGATGTCGGAGATCTTCATCTCGCTGCTTAGGTAGGGCTTCTGACGCTCCATCATCTCGTTGATGCGGCCCATCAGTTCCTTGGCAGCCGTTTCCGTAGGCTCTGCCTCAGCTTCCTCGGGGCACTCCGCGGCGTCGTCATGTTGTGGTGTCTCTACGGGCACGTCTTGCTGTTGCGGCCTCCTGCGCTTGCGCATGAGAAGGATGACAGCAATGACAGCGAGCACGCCGACGGCAGCTGCCAGCCACCACCAACGGGCGGACTTGCCGCTGACAGGCTCTTGCAGACTGGCCTGCTGAACGGCGACGTGCAGCAGGTAGGCGTGGGCGGAGGGGTAGAAATTGCTCTGTGCGGCGGTCAGTCCGCCGGCCATGAGCAGGTTGCCGTCGTCAGTCAGTACGGGCGTGAAGTCAGGAGCGTCTTCCAGGGGATCGGTGTAGTAGAGCGCCAGCTGGGCGGGCGTCCCCGGCTTGGCCTGACTGTAGTCGATGGCGAGCACATAATGGCGGTAGCCCTTCTCCGGGTGCTGGCGGAAGTCGCTGTCGACGCCCATCAGGTAAGCCAGTCCGCGCTGACTGTCGGCAATGACGGCCGAGTAATACCAGATGCCGCCCCAGCGGCAGGCCATCGGCACGGGGCAGTTGGTGGGAAGCAGCGAGACCTCGCCGTTCACGATCTGGGCAATGGCCACCTGCCCCGTACTGTCCTGCACGGCAAACAGGTAGTCGTAGAAAGCCTTCGACGCATCGCCGATGAAGCTCTCGGCACTGCGTTGCTGGCTGACCATCATGGGCTTCCAGGTGTCGAAGAGCGGTATGCTGACGGGTTCGCCCTTCAGTCGGTCGGCCATGGGCGTGCAGTAGGTGTCGACACGGTTGCCAAGGCAGCCGAAGATGAGTGCGTCGTCGGCGGCGATGCGGAAGATGTAGGGCGTGGAGCGCTGTTCCGACACCTCTTTTATATGTGTGAAGGTCTTTTGGCCGTCGAACATCTCGATGTCGTCGTCATGATACCAGTTGCCGGCCACGACCACCCGCCCGCTGTCCAGTTCCAGGCCTGAGGCCAATGTGCGCTTGCGGTCGAGAATCGTGAAGCCGTCGAAGGTGTGGGTCGCCGGGTCATACATCTCGGCCATGAATGTCTGTCCGATGCCCGCGGCCTCGCTGCATCCACCGGCCAGCAGCACGCTCCGCCCGCCGTTCAGCACGACGGAGAAGCCGTTGTCGTGGTTGTAGACCATCTGCATGACGTGCCATTGGCCATCACGGAAGTATTCCGCCGTCGGCGTGGGCACGAAGCCCCTGGTATGGCCGCCAGCCACCACATACTCGCCGCCCGCGCAGAACAGCTGATGCCCGGCACGGGGGATGTTCAGGTCGGGCAACCGCTCGGCCTCGATCTTCACCGTCAGGCATGAGTCGGCTTGCTCTTCACCCGCAGCCCATGCTCCTTGTTCCATGGTCGGCAGCAGAAGGAAGCTCAATAGGAGTGGCAGCCAGTTGTTCATGATCGTTGGGCAATAATGTCAAGTGTCAGAATGCTGAGGCTTTCAGTCGCAGTCCTGTCGTCTCGTCGATGCCGAACATGAGGTTCATGTTCTGCACGGCCTGGCCGACGGCTCCCTTCAGCAGATTGTCGATGGCGGACGTGATGACCAGTTTGTTGCCGAACTTGTCGCAGTGCACCAGACATTTGTTGGTGTTCACCACCTGTTTCAGGTCGAGAGCCTTGTCGCTGTAGTGCGTGAAGGCGGCATCCTTGTAGAAGTCCTTGTAGTAGGCCACGATGTCGTCGATCGGACGGTCGGTCTTCACCACCTCGGTCACGAAGATGCCACGGGCGAAATCGCCGCGGTAGGGGATGAAATCGATGGAGATACCCCCCTTTGACTCCCCCGAGGGGGAGGAAGCGATGGGGGATGTGATATGCGGAGCATCGGAGGGCTTCACCTCGTTGAGACTCTGACAGATCTCGTGCAGGTGCTGGTGCTGGAACAGTTTATAGGTGCTGAAATTGTTGTTGCGCCACGAGAAATGCGT
>CAJOLE010000172.1 GCA_905235325.1 uncultured Prevotella sp.
TTGCCGCAAGTTCGGAAATCTGTTTCCCGATATAATCGCTATCATCCTCACCCGCCGAGGCATCCGGAAACCACATACGTGCCATTGGCTTTGCATGGGCATCCGGGACAAGGAAACTCTCAATAACCGTCTTGCTATCACGAACTATCTGGCTGAACCCTGAAGACGGACTCAGCAATACCACAACCATTAAAACACCGTACTTGAATCTCATAAATAAGTCTAATTATGAGGCCAAAGGTACAAAATATCGGATAAAAATTATTAATTCTGTCTTAAGATTTAAGAGTATTTATGAATTATGGCGCTGCAAAGGAGGACTGAGACATTCTGCCATCAAATGGCATCTATGCAAAACAGCATGGGCAGGGGGATTTGTGCGCTACAGGATGTCGGGAAGGCATAAAAATATGCGCCCGTGCTTGCGTGTTCCAAAATAAATTAGTAACTTTACCGCCGAATAAATCGACATTGATTATTTTTTGTAAGAACAAACAGACAAATGATGAAGACAAACCGTTTCCAGTTTCTCGCCTTGCTCATTGCCGTCGTGACAATGACGCTGGCCTCTCGTGTGCACCAGAAGACAACCCCGTCGAAGTGTCGGCCACCGACCCGCTGCCGTTCCCCATGGACGCCAACAAAGACCGCAGCATTCACCCCGGCGACGATTTCTACCAGTACTGCAACGGCACGTGGCTCAAGAACACCCCCATACCCGAGTCGGGAGCCATCGGCGGTGCACTCTACGGCGGCGAAGCAGCCATGAAGCAGCGCGTGGAGGAGCTGAAGGGCGAGGTGGCTTACCTGAAACGCTTCTTCACGATGATGGACAGGATGTACGACAACCCCGACGCGTCGATGGCCTATATCAAGGCCCAGACCGACGCCATAGCCAAGCCCACCACGCAGGAGGAGGCCTTCAGACAGCTGGGACGGCTGTTTGCCGACGGGCTGGACTGTCTCTTCGGGCTCATGCCCCAAGTGGAAGACGGCGTGCAGAAGACCATGCTTGCCCCCACCGATGTCATATCGCTGGTGATGTCAGGAAAGACGCAGGACAGGGAGGCCGGCGCGAAGATACTGTCGTGGATCACCGAGGGGATGGGTATCGGGGAATCGTGTATTGCCAAATACGACGACTCGGCAAACATGATGAGCCTGCTGAGGGACATGACCCCCGACGACATCCATGCGGCCATGGTCGAGGCCTGGCAGAAACAGACCGTCTATGCCAGCGAGGCGGCACTGGCCCAGTATAACGCCGGAAAGGCCAAGCCCATGACCACGCAAGACGTGAAGGACATGGCCCGGCCGTTGCTCAACTATCCCATATCCTACTTCATCGCGCAGAAGTACGTGCCCGACGAGAAACGTCAGCGGTACCTGGAGTTGGGCGTCACCGTCAAGAATGCTTTCCGCAAGCGGTTGCTGCAAGCCGACTGGATCAGCGAGGCAACCCGCCGCAACGCCATCGACAAGATTGACGCCATGAAGCTCTACTTAGGAGCGCCCGAGACCTGGTACACCGAATTTATCCCTGAGATTGACGACTGCACCACCTTCGTCGAGACGGTCCACAGGCTCAACAGGTCGAAACACCAGCTTCAGGTCAGGCTGCTGGGCGGCTCCGACCTCTTCACCTACATGCTCTTAGGGAGCATGCCGGGGCTTGACGGCCGGCCGATAATGCAGGACCTGAGCTGGAGTAACGGCAAGTATGAGGCCGACTGCAACGCCATATTCTATTATCCGGCGCTCCTGATGCCGCCAGCCCTCGACGAGGACGTGTCGATGGCCAGGCAGTACGCGCTCATGGCTACCATTGCTCACGAGATAACCCACGGCTTCGACACCGACGGGGCAAAATACGACAAGGACGGCAAGGAAAACAACTGGTGGACCGCAGCCGACCAGGCTGCATTCGAGGAGCGCCAGCAGAAGCTGGCCGACTGCTACAGCCGGCTGGAGTCGGAGCCCGAGCAGCTGCCGGGTGCCTACTGCGACGGGCAGAAGACGCTGGCCGAGAACATTGCCGACCTGGGCGGCTTCCTCGCCGCGAGGGACGCCTACATCGAGTATCTGCAGCAGAACGGCTATAAGGGCGAGACCTACCGCCAGCAGCTGCGCAAGTTCTATGAGGGCTTTGCCGACATCTGGTGCGTGCGCTATTCCCAGCAGAAGGCCGAAGACCTGCAACAGGGCGACTTCCATGCCATGGCCCGCTGCCGCGTGAACGGTGTGGTGATGAACACCGACATGTTCTACGACCTCTATAACGTCGACGAGACCCGCCGCCTGTACCTCGCTCCTGAGAAACGAACTTATATCTGGTAAACGCCTGTAAACGGACGCTTACTCGACGACGAGCCGCTCGTTCTTTGGATATCAAAGAGAAGACCACCATCGACATGGTGGCCTTTTTTTTGTGTTTTTTCCTCTTGATGCGACAACTGTGCCAAGTTTCCAGCCCGTTGTTACACGATGGCTTCCGTGTCACAACAAACTTTGACGAAAATCATGAAGAAACTTGGAATATGCTG
>CAJOLE010000173.1 GCA_905235325.1 uncultured Prevotella sp.
TCGTCGTGCGAGTAGATGATCAGCAGGTCCTCCTGCAGGTCGGCGGCGGTCACGTCGATGGTGCGGCGGACGTAGAGGTCGCTGTTCTCCTCTTTCCACGCCGTGCGCACGAAGCTCAGGTCGGGCGTGCCGAAGGCAGCGGTGCCCTCGCTCCAGTCGGCGTCGTTGAAGGCGGGCTGCTGCCAGCCGTCCTTCTGCTTCTCGCGGCTGTAGCGTCCGCGCCAGGCGACCTCGTCGGCCATGGGAGCCACGGCGTCGAACACGTCGCGGTCGATGCCCATGAAGCAGTAGGTCACGCCGTCAACGCGCAGCCAGCCCTGCAGGGGCTTCTCGTCGTTGGTCCAGTGGCGGGTGGTGCCCTCGTTCAGCTTGTCGTAGGGCGACCAGATAGAGAAGTAGGGGTCGTTGACCACGAGCGGCACCGACGGTGTCCTCAGGTCGGTTGCCCGGTAGGGTTTGAACACGTCTGCTGTCTGTGCCAGCGATGTCTGTGCACCGGCAAAGAGCGCGGTGAGCAGTAACAGTTTTGTCTTTAGATTTTTCATACGTTTGGATTGTTTTATTTATGTTTTAGAATTTTTACGCTTGCAAAATAACAAAATATTCGTGTCAACCGAGGCAAAATGCTCTTCAAAGGAGGAAAAACGGGCGTCATTGTCAAGGCGGCTGCAAGTTCTGACGTGATTTTTTGGTAGTTTGACGATTTCATTGTATCTTTGCCGCAAGAAAAAACTTTTGCGTATGCACCTAAGACTATTACTGACAGCCTTCGCCCTCGCCGCCGCACTCACCGCCTGCCACCGCGACGACGCCGGCAGCGACGACGACCCGCAGCTGGTGTTCCGACAGGGATGCTACCCACACGCCTTCTTCTGGCAGGGCAAGTACTACTTCACCGTGCAGTCGGCAAAGGCCGACTCCATCACGCTCTACGCCGCGACGACACTCGACGGCATACAGGACGGGCAGAAGCGCACCGTGTGGCACAACGACTCCATGCAGCACATCTGGTCGCCCGAGCTGCACCGCATCAACAGCAAGTGGTATCTCTACTTCGAGGCCGACGACGGCAACACCGACAACCACCAGCTCTACGTCCTCGAGAACGCCAGCGACGACCCGATGAAGGGCAACTTCAGGATGAAGGGCCCCATCAGGACCAACGACGAGTGGAACTTCGGGCTCCACCCCACGAGCTTCATCGTCGGCGCCACGCAGTACCTCGCCTGGTCAGGATGGGAGCACCGACGCACGGAGACCGAGACGCAGTGCATCTACATCGCACGTATGCTGAACCCCTGGACCCTCGACTCGCCCCGCGTGCAGCTCTCCAAGCCCGACTTGGAGTGGGAGCGGCAGTGGATCGACCCCGACGGCGAGCGCTCCAACTACCCCATCTTCGTCAACGAGAACCCCGAGGCATTCATCACACCCAAGGGGCGATACGTCTGCCTGTGCTACTCGGCCAGCGGCGTCTGGACCGTCTACCATGCACTCGGGATGCTCCATGCACGCGCCGATGCCGACCTGCTCGACCCGCTGTCGTGGACGAAATCGCAGCAGCCGCTCTTCACCTCCGGCGACCTCACCCACTTCTATGGCTCATCGAACGTGGCGATGGTGCCATCGCCCGACGGCAGCCGCCAGCTGCTGCTCTACGAGGGAACCTGGCACGACGGCGAAGGATGGCAGCGCAGCATCTTCGTGAAGCCCGTGGCATGGACCGACGACGACCTGCCTGACTTCGGGCGGCCCAGCGCTGGCGGTAACCATAGTAACGAATAAAAGAAAACATCCTACACTTCCTACACCTGCCCCACTTTTTTAGGTGTAGGAAGTGTAGGAAGTGTAGGATAAAACCTGCGAATAACAACTATATATACAGGAAAAAGCGTTTCGTCGGGGAAAACAGCCCTCGACGACCGCCTTCTGAGGGTGGAACCGACACCTGAACCGACACCTGAGGGGGAGGTTGGTAAGTTTATAAGTTGGTTAGTTTATAAGTTTATAAGTTGGTTAGTTTATAAGTTGGTAAGGTTATAAGTTTATAAGGTGGTAAGGTGGTAAGGTTATAAGGTTGATGGGATGGATGGGAAAAGGCGGCGGGTTTTGGAGAAAAGGCGGCGGGTTTTGGAGAAAAGGCGGCGGGTTTTTGGGAAAAGGCGGCGGGTTTTGGTACATCAAACTGAATTCCTCTTAGATTCTCCGGTTCCGCAAGACCTCGTGTGGTGGACGCCGCAAATGTAGGGGCAGGCCCCGTGCCAGCCCGATGGCCCGGAAGGGCCAATGTGTCGCGTGAATGCAGGCGAAGACGAACGCCGTGACCAGCGTGCGGGCTGGCACGGGGCCTGCCCCTACATTCGGCGAGTGCCACCAGCGAAGGAATGTCACGCCAGCAGCGGCTTCATCGTCGGGCAGGACCAAAGAAAGAGGCTGTACCAAAAGAACTTGATACAGCCTCTTTTCAACAGAGCGGGTATAGGCTAATCAAACTGCCACATCATGTCTATGCGTGACTTCTGTTCGAAGTCGTTTTCGGGGCTTATTACTTCTTCGCCTATTTCAACGCTGACGTCGAGCAGACGCTCTTCCTCGCTGATCTCGACAAGTGTTGCGACGGGCTGCAAATATTCTCTTTTCATAGCTTTCATGTTTTATTACGTCAATGAATTATCACTTCACAATAACTTTCTTTCCGTTCAGCACGTTCACGCCCTTGCGCGGGGTGGCGAGCTTCTGGCCTGTCAGGCTGTAGACGGCCTCGGCTTCGGCAGAGGCGGCAGCCGTCTGGCTGATGCCGGTGGCCTCGCCGTCGGCGAAGACGATGGTCAGGCTGCGGGCACCGGAAACAGCAGCAGGCAGATAAGCCTTGCCGGCGGCACTCTTGATGCCAGCTGCTGTCTTATAGAACTTCACGGCGCCGCCGTCTAATTTACCGAGCAGATAGCTGCCCGCCTCAACTTCGGTCTCCGTGAGCGTGCCCTTGAGCAGGTTGCCCGTTAAGGCTGTAGCATCGGTAGCTACTTTGATTTTCTCCGTTGCGCCGCCCTCGGCCACTAACAGCAGGCCGGTACCGGCGGGAACAGCCGTTTTCACTTCCTCAAAGACAATATTATCGTCCGTGATGGTCGTGGCCTTGTAAGCCTTGATATTCTCAGCAGAAGTGAAGTCGAGTGCGAAACTGCTGCTGAAGGTTGCCTTGCCGTCCTCGTCGACGGTGACAGTCACCTCAGAGGGAGCACTGACATAGATCAGGCGGAAGTTATCGGTGACCACCCAGTTGCCCTCGCGGTCGCCAGCGGGCTTCTTGATACCAATCTTTACGGGAGTATTGTCGGCATCGACGGTGAACTCCACTTCGTTCCAGTACAGGCCGTTCTCGAAGAACTTCGATGCCTGATACAGACCTTCGCCGCCGTCGGGAATGTTACCGATGGCCGTGTTAGTGCCCTCGCCGGGAGCCTTGTCAGCATCCTCGTGCAGGTACTTGATGGCCTGGGCGGCCACGTCTGTGCCGTCAATCTGAGCATACAGTTTGGGAGCGGCAACGAGCGTCTCGCTGTTCTGCACGCTTGCGACGTAGGCCTCAATGCTGCCGTCGCGATAGTACGACTGTGCCTTCAGCTTATATGTACCGGCCCGTGGCACGATGATGGTCTGCGACAGGTCGTAGCCGTCGGTCGTCTGCGTCTGCGTGTTCTTGTCGCCGTGGATGCGCTCGCCGTACCACCAGTCCTGATTCAGGTCGTTCCAGGGGTTGTCTAAGTCGGCGTACTTGTTGAAGCTGGCGTCCTTGATGAGCACCGTGGCGTCTACGGGGTTCTCGGCTGTGGCGTTGTCCATCTGTGCCAGGCGGTCTTCCTTCGTCACGATGATCCACTG
>CAJOLE010000174.1 GCA_905235325.1 uncultured Prevotella sp.
TGCTGGATGTGCGCGATGCCACCAGCATCGGCGACAGTATCGCCAGCACTTTCATGTACTCAACCTTTGAGATTGAGCGTGTGATGATGCCGAAGTGGAAAGAAACGCGCAACAACCAGCTGACCTTCGTAGCGAGCAAGGAAGCTGCGGAAAACTATGTGAACACCAGCGACCGCAGCGTCTATGTCACCTGGCTGGAGAGGGGCAGCGAGTTATTGGATGTCGACTCGCTGACGGCCTACGTGCAAATAGGACCGAAGAACCAAAAAGCCGGCGAGTTCTATGAAGACAGCATCCTGTGGTGCAACAGCCAGATCTACCGCTGGAAGAAAATCCTTGCCCTGAACGAATCCGACAAGGTCGCAGCCATGAGCGATCCCAAGTACTTCAAGAGAAACATCTCATTCGACGGAGAGACCACCTACACCTATACCGAACGCAACGACACCACTTCGAAGAAGAGGGAAATCGACAACTGGAAGATGGGTGGCATCTTCAATCCACACCATGAGACGGAAGCTTCGTTTGGCTCTCATTTCTCGATCGATGTACGCCTTGACACCGAGCATGGCAGAATTCACAACGAGAGCGACCCTAACAATGGATACGAGTGGAGCAAATATGCAGAACTCAGCTACCTGCTGAAGGACGGCAACCTCGGCACCGACTTCTCGGTCAACATCTACAAATCGCCCGCAGGATGGGGCGGGCGACATCTTCAGCGTCGTGGGCGGACAATCTTATAACCCCCACGAGGACGAAGAGTATGCCCTCTACTACCAGCCCGAGAAGAAGCATAAGCTGCAGAACGGCACGGAGCGGATGGAACAGCCCGTCATACGCATCTCCACCGACGGCAACCTCAGTGCCGAGACAGCTACGCTAACCGACGTGCCAGCGGGGCAGACAGGCCATTTCACGCTGCACCTGACCAATAATACCACCACCAACCAGAGCTTCGCTTTCGGCTACAGCCTGGTCGTCGTAGAGGACCGCAATAATCGTGGCCTGCAAATCAACCTGGACGGCACATCACTCAGCAACGGTCGCACCATCTATGTTCCTGCAGGCAGCACCATTCAGAAGGTCATCACAGTTAAGCAGACTGACGTCAGCCGCCTTGACTACGAAGACGTGCGAATGCGTTTTGTGTCGCTCTTCCAGCCATTGGTCATCTACGACGAGGTGAGTTTCAACGTCCACTTCAAGCCCTCCTCGTCGGCTGTCGATCTGGTCATCAATGAACCTGTTGTCAACTGCGACACCCCCGACGGAACGCTGGATATGAAGCTCACCAACTTCGACCGTCAGTTCAAGAACCTGGAGAACATCGGCGTGGAATACCGCTACCAAGGCAATACGCAGTGGACGGCACTGCATACCTATGTCACCGACCCGAATGCCGTCAGCGGCTCCAGCACCACTCTCCTACCCGCCTCGGGTGATATACGGCTGCAACTGGATATGAGCAGCGACATCTCCTACCCCGACGGCACCTACACCTTCCGCGCGTTCACCACCACGCCCTACAACAACGAGCGCATCCGCGTCTATAGCGACGAGGTCACGGTGGTCAAGGACCGCGTGAAGCCTACGTTCCTCACCACGCCCACGCCTGCCAACGGCATCCTCACCTATGGCGACGACCTGAGCGTGGAGTTCAACGAAGATATCGTGCCGGGCTATGTCAGCGACAAGAACATCATCGTCACCGCACGCCTCAACCAGCAGCCACTCACCCACGAGGTGGCCAAGCACATCAGGTCCGACAATGGCGACCAGCGCACAGCCAACCCCATCTTCCTCAGCGGCGACTTCTCCTTCGACTTCTGGCTCTACCTGCGTGGCGGAGGGGGCGGCAGCATCCTGCGGCTGGGCAAGGGGCAGAACACTTTCTCGCTGGATGTCGATGACGAGTGGCACATCGTGGTCACCATCGCCGGCAGCAAACTGGTCAGCGAAGGACGCATCGCCAACAATGTCTGGACCTACGTCGCCCTCAGCTACAAAGCCGAGGACAACACCCTCACGGGTCTTGCACAGGCCGACGCCAGCTCGTTCACCCTGTTCAATAATCAGCTCGTGCCCTACGCCGACGCACAGGCCGTCAGCTACTCCGACGACAATTACCTCTATCTGGGCGACCTCATCGGCTACATCCATGACCTCAGCCTCTTCAGCATCTATCGCGACGTGGCAGAGGCTGCCGCCACACGCTATCAGTCCAAGGACGGCTACGTCCATGGACTCACCAACTACTGGCCCATGAACGAAGGTCACGGCACCGTAGCTGCCGACATGCGCCACACCCACGATTTCCAAGTAGATAACTGGTGGTGGATCAACAACGACAACCAGTCGCTCGTGTTCAATGACGGCAAGGGCGTTGAAGCCAGCATCGCAGAATGCAACACCAGCCCCGGCGACAGCTATGCCATCGAGATGTGGGCCAAGGTCTCCGACGGCACTACCGAAAAGACCCTTTTCGAGACGGGCACCAATGGCAGCAACCGTCTGCGCCTCTACTTCGATGCCAACGACGACCTGCGCCTGCAATATGGCGAGCGCGAACAGACGGTGGCATCGCACGCCGACTTCCCCAACCACGATGAATGGGTGCACTATGCCCTCAACGTGGTTCGCGGCCAGGCTGCCAGCTTCTACCGCAACGGCACC
>CAJOLE010000175.1 GCA_905235325.1 uncultured Prevotella sp.
CTGGCGGGATACCTCATAGAGAAGTCGCTGTCGATGGACAACCTCTTCGTATTCCTCATGCTCTTCTCCTACTTCGGCATCAAGCGCAAGTACCAGCACGAGGTACTCTTCTGGGGCATCTTCGGCGCGCTGGTGCTGCGCAGCGTGTTCATCTTCGCTGGTGCCGCCGTGGTGGAGCGATTCGAGTGGGTGCTGGGACTCTTCGGCCTGTTCCTGCTCTATACGGGCAGCAAGATGTTCACACACGACGATAAGCAGCACGGCGACCCCGGCAACAACCTCATCGTCCGCCTCTTCAAGCGCTTCTTCCCTGTCACCGCCCAGATGCACGAAGACAAGTTCTTCGTCATCGAACAAGGCAAGCGCATGGCCACGCCACTGTTCGTAGCCCTCATCGTCATCGAGACGAGCGACGTGGCCTTCGCCGTCGACAGCATCCCGGCCGTCTTCAGCGTCAGCCGCGATCCGTTCATCGTCCTCACCTCCAACATCTTCGCCATCCTCGGCCTTCGGGCGCTCTACTTCGCCCTGGCCGCCATCGCCAAGTATTTCTCCTACCTGAAGTACGGCCTGGGCATCATCCTCATCTTCGTGGGTGTGAAGATGCTGCTGGCTATGGACCAATACGTCAATGCCTTGGGCCGTATGGCAGGGCTTGACTTGAACATGCCCCACATAGAGATTCCCACGGTCTGGTCGCTAGCCATCATCTTCGGCGTGCTGGTACTGTCGATGCTGCTCAGCGTAGCCATCACCCGGATTAACTCAGAACGCCAAGCTCACGACCGACCTTGATGAAGGCATCGATGCAGCGGTCGAGCTGATTGCGGGTGTGACCTGCCGAGAGCTGCACGCGGATGCGCGCCTGACCCTTCGGCACGACGGGATAATAGAAGCCCGTGACGTAGATACCCTCCTCCTGCATCTTCGCAGCATACACCTGCGACAGCTTCGCGTCGTAGAGCATCACGGCGCAGATGGCACTCTGCGTGGGCTTGATGTCGAAGCCTGCCGAGAGCATCTTCTCGCGGAAATACTCGACGTTTTCCACCAGACGGTCGTGCAGCACGTCGCTCTCTTTCAACATCTTGAATACCTCAAGCGACGCGCCGATGATGGCAGGAGCCAGTGAGTTGGAGAACAGATAGGGGCGCGACCGCTGGCGCAGCAGCTCGATAATCTCCTTGCGGCCCGTGGTGAAGCCGCCCAGGGCGCCGCCGAACGACTTGCCCAGCGTGCCCGTGTAGATGTCCACGCGGCCATAGGTCTGGAAGAACTCGCTCACGCTATGTCCCGTCTTGCCGACGACGCCGGCAGAATGGCTCTCGTCGACCATAACAAGGGCATCGTATTTCTCCGCCAGGTCACAGATCTGGTCTACCGGTGCCACGTTGCCGTCCATGGAGAACACCCCGTCGGTGACGATGATGCGGAACCTTTGCGCCTGAGCCTCCTGCAGGCACTTCTCTAATTCCGCCATGTCGGCATTGGCATAGCGGTAGCGCTTCGCCTTGCAGAGACGCACGCCGTCGATGATCGAGGCGTGGTTTAGCGCGTCGCTGATGATGGCGTCCTCCTCGGTGAACAGAGGTTCGAAGACACCTCCGTTGGCATCGAAGCAGGCCGCATAGAGGATGGCGTCGTCAGTCTTGAAATAGTCGCTGATAGCCTGCTCCAGCTCCTTGTGGATGTCCTGCGTGCCGCAGATGAAGCGCACGCTCGACATGCCAAAGCCACGGCGGTCCATCATTTGCTTCGAAGCCTCGATAAGGCGCGGGTGATCACTCAGCCCCAGGTAGTTGTTAGCGCAGAAGTTCAACACTTCCTTTCCGGCCACCTGGATGGCAGCCTGCTGGGGGCTCTCGATGAGGCGCTCCTCCTTGTAGAGTCCGGCCTCGCGGATCTCAGCCAGCGTCTGGCTGAGGTGTTCTTTCATCTTTCCGTACATAGTATTTATAAGGTTTTCAGTATATGCTACAAAGTTAGTGAATAATGAGCACAAATGGCAAAAAAACAATATAATTTTTGTTAAACCCGGCACCTGCCCGCGGCACTTCGTTATTTTACATACACAATTACAAACTTTCACAAACCTTTCACTTTTCTCGTTAACCATTGGCAAACAGCCCGTTAAGGCGAAGGGCTTCGGCGTGGGCTTTCAAGTTCCGCAGGTAATGGCACACCAGCTGTCGACGGGCGCAATGTGTGTGACAGGAAGTATTACAGAGCGTCTGTAACGCCATTACAGAGGCTCTGTAATACTATTACAAGCCCTTTGTAACGCTTTTGATGATGCTGTTTGTAAGTTGCCGTCGACATTGTCTGTTTTCTCTTTCAGCGATACACTCTCCCCCCTATTTTTTTTGGAAAATTTGTTGTTTTGTTGTCACTACGCATTTATGTCGCTGATAATGAGTTGTATACGAGTGATAACAACAAAGTGACAATGTGACAACAAACGGCATTTTTTTTGGGCGTTTTTAACATATTTTTGCTTCATTTTCCCCATTTGTAACTACTCAGCACCCCTACTTCTGAGAGGATCAGCGGGTCACGTTAATAATTTATAAACTTGATTTTGAACAAAATCCACGTTTTTGCCAATTC
>CAJOLE010000176.1 GCA_905235325.1 uncultured Prevotella sp.
CTATTATGCCGAGCGCAACGGCTACCGCGCACCTGCCTACCACCGGCTGGATATCAGTGCCACCCATACCAAGAAGTTGCGCCGCTTCACCCGCATCTGGTCGTTCGGACTCTACAACGCCTATCGCCACTACAACCCCTACATCATCCGCTTCGAGAACGACGACGAGAAGCCCACGGGCACCAAGGCCGTGCAGACCTCGCTCTTCGGAATCATACCGTCGGTCTCGTTCACCCTGAAATACTGATATGAGCATGAGAAAGCTACTATATATTATAATAGGTATAGCGGCACTGACCGCCTGCGAGAAGGAGATAGACTTTGACTACAACGAGGTGGAGCCGATCGTCATGATAGAAGGCCGCGTGACCAACGAGGGCACGGAGGTGCTCGTCACCCGCTCGCGGTCCGTATATGACGCGGTGAAACCGATGGGACTGCAGGGAGCTGAGGTCATCGTCAGCTCTGATGGACAGCAGGAGCACCTGACTTACGACGAGACCACAGGCTACTACCGCTCGCCGCTGAAGGGACAACCTGGCACGACCTACCGCCTGACGGTGGAGTTCGAGGACCACCACTACGAGGCCACATCCTATATGTACCCTCCGGCACCGTTCACCTCTGCGGAGTTCCTCTGGCAGCCCATCAACAATGAGCGTATGCTGGCCTACGAACTGTGGGCCACAGACCCGCAGCCCGACGTGCGCAACTACTACTGGTATCGCATGGACCGCACGCTCCACCATCCCCACTTCGCCAACAAGACCACCCACGATGCCTATCGCTGGAATGTCTTCGACGACCGAGGCTGTCCGCCGGGGCGTGTCTTCCGCGACATCATGTGCATGAACGAGAATACTGCTGAGGACGACAAGAAGGACGACTGGGACAACATCCTCTACGAAGGCGACACCATCACCATGCGCCTCATGGTCATCGACCAGCCTACCTACGACTACCTGCGCTCGCTGAGCAGCGGCCAGCGCAACGGTGCCAACCCCGTAGGCAACATCGAGGGCGACCCCTGCCTGGGCTACTTCACGGCAGCGAGCGTCACCCATGCCGACACCCTCGTGTTCAGCTATGCAGACGTGCGAGAAGTGAGATAATACAACAAATAAAAAGAATAAGATGAAGACTAATATTGACAGACGGGAATTTCTGAAGCGGCTGAACATGACAATGGGGTCGGCTGCTTTTGTGGCCTTGGAGCCATTGAAGGCATTGGCTGACGATGAAACAAAATCATCGCCAGCAGTTGACAACCGCATGACCTACCGCGTGCAGCACGGCTCGGGCGAGCAGATCTCCCTGCTCGGGCTCGGCATGATGCGTATGCCGCGAGACAACCAGGAGCTGGTGAATCAGATTGTGGACTATGCGCTGGCGCACGGCATCAACTACTTCGACACGGCACCGATGTACGGCGGCGGGCGCAACGAAGGCATCACGGGCGCAGCCTTGAGCCGCCATCCGCGCGAGAAATACTATATTGCCACGAAGATGTCGAACTACGACGAGCGCACCTGGTCGTTCGAGGAATCGAAGAAGATTTACGAGAAGTCGTTCCGCGAGCTCCGTGTGGACTACATCGACTACTACCTACTGCACGGCATCGGCCTGGGTGGCATGCACAACTTCGAGGAGCGGTTCATCAACAACGGCTTCCTCGACTTCCTGCTGAAGGAGCGCGAGGCTGGACGCATACGTCATCTGGGCTTCTCCTACCACGGCGACGTGAGCGTGTTTGACTGGCTCGTGGACCGCACCGAGGAGTACCACTGGGACATGGCGCAGATACAGATGAACTACCTCGACTGGCGCCACGCTTCGCTCAACAAGAGCGGCTTCAAGCAGGATGCCGACGCGGAATATCTTTACAACAAGCTGGACAAGGCGGGCATACAGGTGGTGGTGATGGAACCCCTGCGCGGCAGTGCCCTCACCCCCGCATCCCAGAGGAGTATGCCGGGCAGCTAAAGGCCCTGCGCCCCGACGACACAATGGCCAGGTGGGCCTTCCGTTGGGTGGGCAGCCATCCCAACATCCTGACCACGCTGAGCGGCATGAACCAGATGGAGTTTATCGAGGAGAACGTCAAGACCTTCTCGCCTTTGGACACCTGTACCGACAAGGAGAACGGACTCTTGGAAAAGATTGCTGACAGCATGGCGGGCATCCCTACCATCCCCTGCACCACCTGTGCCTACTGCATGCCCTGTCCCTACGGTGTGGACATCCCCGGCAACTTCGCCTTCTACAACAAGGCGATGCACAGCCACCAACTGCCCCTGCCCGAGACATCAGCCCCCGACTATGCCGAGCGGCAGGCTGCTTTTGCCGAGGCTTACCGTGCCGCCATCCCCGCTGAGAAGCGTGCCAACCAGTGCGTCGATTGCGAGGCATGTCTGTCGAAGTGTCCGCAGCAGATACGCATCCCCAACCAGATGGGGCGCATCGTAGAATCCACGCGGAAAAGAAGAAAGTAAAAGAGTGAAAACATCAACAACTATTTCAACGATAAGAATATAATGAAAAGAAACGCTACAAGAATCATTCTCGCCCTCTCTGTCATCTGCATGAGCCTCGGGCTGATGAGCATGCGCCCTGCCGACGAGGTCATCACTAAGGAGAATGGTGTCACAGTCATCAACACCACCTCACTGGCAGACGACGTTGAGGGGTATGCCGGCCCTACGCCCTTGAAGATTTACATCAAAGAGAATAAGATTGAGAAGATCGTGGCTCTCAAGAACCTTGAGACACCCAAGTATTTCGCACTCATCAAGCGCAATCTCCTCACCAAGTGGAACGGCCTCGCCCCTAAGAAGGCTGCCACCCAGCAGGTGGATGCTGTGACAGGTGCCACCTACTCATCAGAGGCCGTCATCGAGAACGTCAAGCGAGGCCTCGACTACTACAACACGAAAGGAAAGAAGTAATACAAATATCAGTATGAAAAAGATTATTTTATCTATCATGGCCGCACTGCTCTCATCGGGTATGTGCATGGCACAGAATGTACAACTGCCCGCCCCCGCCAAGACGGGAGGCAAGGGCGTAGTGGAAACCCTCTGGAACCGTCAGTCGCACAATGAGTACAGCGACAGGATGCTCAGTCAACAGGATCTCTCGAACCTGCTCTTTGCGGCCATCGGCGTGAACCGTGAGAACGGCAAACTGACCTCGCCCACGGCCAACAACATGCAGGAGATACGCCTGTTCGTGTTCACCGCCAAGGGCGTCAGCGAGTATCTGAACAAGGAGAACAGCCTGAAGCCGGTGACCAAGGGTGACCATCGTGCAAAGATTGCTGCTCATCAGGACTGGGTGAAGACGGCTCCCGTGGTGCTGCTGATAGTGGCAGACGAAGCAAAATTCGGCAGCAATAACGAGCGTTCGAAGACGATGATGGCCGTGGATGCCGGTATCGTCTGCGAGAACATCAACCTCTTCTGTGCCGGAACAGGTCTCGTGACCCGTCCCCGTGCATCAATGCGACGCTATTAAGACGTTGCTCGGTCTCGACGAGACACAGACACCGTTGCTCAACAATCCTGTGGGCTATCCGAAGGAGTAAAACATCAAATATGGAAAAGACTGCAAATATAATCATGCTGTTGATAGCCATGACCATCGTTTCCTGCTCGTCGGACGACGATGACATCCTCAACCCTGCGCTGGAACTGACAAGCGAGGCAAAGGACGGCAATGGCGACACAGGCAATGGCGACAATACACAGACGGGTGGTCATGTGAATGTTAGCTATTACAATGACATCAGCACGACGCTGACGAAATACACCGACGGCAATGGCGACGTGGCCTACATCCCTGCGCAGTTCCAGGTATCGTCCAAGAGCGACGAGCAGACCGTCCGTACAGGACTGGTGGTCATCGCACCCGACGGTAGCGAATATGTCTGGGTATCTACAAAGGACACGCCACTGCAGATGCGCAACTTCGGTAGCTTCTACAGCGGCGGCAGTTCGTTGAGCGGCTACAGCGACGA
>CAJOLE010000177.1 GCA_905235325.1 uncultured Prevotella sp.
ATCTGACGCCCGGCGAGGACGAATGGCCTGTGCTCTTCGACACCCACAAGCGCGTATGGCTGGACGGCACGACGTACACCAACGCCGACGGCGAGGCGGGCATCGCCGACTTCGTGAGCGTCCTGAACATCATGGCAGAGCAGTAAGAAGCGCCTGGCTCTTCCGAAATAAGAGCCTAGCTCTTCCGAAATAAGAGCCTAGCGCTTCCGAGATAAGCGCCTGGCTCTTCCGAGATAAGAGCCTAGCGCTTCCTGGATAAGCGCCTTGTGCTTCCAGACAAGCACGGGGCGCTTTTTTCGCCTTTTTCTTGCATAAATGGGCGAAAGTCACTATCTTTGCAGACAAACTGACACATAAACATTATTATATTATGGTAAAGAGACTGTTTCTTTCGCTCTTGCTGCTCTGCACGACGGCTGGAGCTTCCCGGGCTGAGTATCCTCGCCCACAGTTCGAACGCCAGGACTGGCTCAACCTCAATGGCGACTGGACCTATACCTTCGATTTCATTGGCTCCGGCATGGAGAAGCGGCTCCACGAGAGCCGTGGCTTCGCAGACAAAATTACGGTTCCCTTCTGTCCCGAGAGCAAACTGAGCGGCGTGGGCTACACCGACTTCATCGGCAACATTTGGTACCAGCGCACCATCCGCATGCCGCAGGAGTGGACGGGACGCAACGTGATGCTCAACTTCGGGGCCGTCTACTATAACAGCGAGGTCTTCATCGACGGACGCCTGGCCGGACGGCACTTCGGCGGCAGCACCTCGTTTGCCATCGACGTGACGCGCTTCATCGCCGACGGTGCGGACCACTCGCTCGTCGTGCACGCCTACAGCGACACACGTACCACCAAGCAGCCCGCTGGCAAGCAGAACGTCCGGCTGAACCCGTTTGAGTGCATGTACACACGCTGCACCGGCATCTGGCAGACGGTATGGATGGAACCTGTCGACGAGAACGCCCTGCTGCGTGCACAGGTCATCACCGACATCGACCAGAGCCAGGTCGTCCTGCATCCGACGTTCTACCGAGAGTCGGCTGCCACGCTGACTGTCACCCTGAGCGACGCAGGGAAAGTCGTTGCCACGAAGACCGTCCGGGCACAAAACAACTCCACTATCGTCCTGCCCGTCAAGAAGCAGAAGCTCTGGAGCCCCGAGAATCCCTTCCTCTACGACCTCACCTACGAGATGAAGGACGCCGGGGGGAAGGTCATCGACCGCGTCACGAGCTACGTGGGCATGAGGAAGATACACGTCGAAGGCAACAAGACGTACCTCAACAACGAACCCTTCTACCAGCGTCTCGTACTGGACCAGGGCTACTATCCCGACGGCATCTGGACCGCTCCCAGCGATGAGGCCCTGAAGCACGACATCGAGCTTTCGCTGGCTGCAGGCTTCAACGGCGCCCGTCTCCACCAGAAGGTCTTCGAGGAACGCTTCCACTATTGGGCCGACAAGCTGGGCTACATCACCTGGGGCGAAGCACCCTCATGGGGCATGAACGCCAACGATCCGGAGGTGGCACGCAACTTCCTGAGCGAATGGACCGAGGAGATTGTGCGCGACCGCAACCATCCCAGCATCGTCACCTGGACGCCGATGAACGAGGAATGGTGGCCCGACCGCGTGCAGTTCCCGCGCTTCGTCAGCGACATCTACGACCTGAGCAAGGCGCTCGACCCCACACGTCCTGTCTGCGATGTCAGCGGCGGCGTACACATCAAGACGGACATCTGGACCACCCACAACTACGAGCAGGACCCCGCCCGCCTCAAGGAAGCCATCTACAACGGACAGCGCTGGTTCCAGACACCCAACGAGACACGCGACGTGCCGCGCACCAACACCGGCTTCAACCGCCCCACCGACGTCAACGTCTACGACTTCCCGCACTACGAGAAGGCTGACAAACCCTATCTCCTCGACGAGTTCGGCGGCATCAAGTGGGTGAAGGGACAGGACACGGCCACGGGCAACACCGGCGCCTCCTGGGGCTACGGCGAACCGCCACACAGCCTGGAGGAGTTCTATACGCGTCTTGAGGGACAGGTCGACGCGCTCATGGAGATTGCAGGCAACGTCTGGGGCTACACCTACACGCAGCTCACCGACGTGGAGCAGGAACAGAACGGCATCTACTTCTACGACCGCACCTCGAAGTTCGACATGGCCCGCATCAAGGCCATCTTCTCCAAGACACCGAAGACGAAGTGACACACC
>CAJOLE010000178.1 GCA_905235325.1 uncultured Prevotella sp.
GCTATCATCAACAACTGCAACTACATCCTGGCCCACATGGACACCACCATCATCGAGGGCCAGACGCGGGTGATGCTGCCCGAATACGCCCAGGTGAAGACCCTCCGCGCCTACACTTACTGGCAGATGGCCCTCATCTTCGGCAAGGTCAGCTATTTCACCGAGCCCCTCACCACCGTGTCCAGTATGTCGTCATATCATGACGACGAAAAAGACCTCGATGCCCTCTCCCTCCTCCTCACCCGCGATCTGGAGCCTCTTGCCGATGCCCGCCCCCTGGACTACGGCACTATCGACGGCTGGAACAGCAGTGAACTCTTCCTGCCCACGGCCATGCTCCTCGGCGACCTCTACCTATATAATAATAGGTATGAGGATGCCGCCCGGACTTACTACAACCTGATACGCCAGCGACGCCTCACTGTCAATAGCAACTATGCCTCCACCTGGCAGACCACAGCCCGACAGGAACTCAACGACGGTCATCTGCACGCCTATCGCAGTGAGGTCGTCACCCGCCAGATCTTCGACTCTAATCTGCGCAGCCTACACAGTCAACTGTGCCAGCTGACCTACAGCGACTCTCCGAGCCTGCTCCCCGCAAAAGTCTTCACCGACTGGATGCAACAGCGTACTCACTTCCATACCGACAACGGCCAGGCCATCTCCCGCTTCTTCAACGGCGACCTGCGCGGCGTGGCTGAACAGTCGAACGGTAAGCTCATCGGCGATGCCTTCGGTGCCTTTCAGAGTCTTCAGAAAAGACAGAGAACTCCGACTTCTTGCTTCCTCATCACCAAATACTACAACAACCTCTCCGGCTCCGAGACCGACCTGCCGGAGCAGCGCCCCCTCACGTCGCTGGCCGTCCTGCGCCCCTCTACCGTCTATCTCCGCTACGCCGAGGCCATCAACCGTGCAGGCTATCCCACGACCGCCTTTGCGGTGCTGAAGTATGGCTTAAACGCGGTGATGTATGACACCATACAGCACCGCGTCGACACCCTCGAACTGCAACGCTATCCCGCCTACATCGACTTCCGCGCCAGCCAGTTCGACCAGAACATCGGCACCGCTGCCCGTGGCCTTGGCCTCGGCATCCGTTGGGACCGTGAGCAGTACGTCATCCCCGCAGCTGCCGACACCACCGACTTCGTAGAGCGTGCCATCCTCGACGAGATGGCCGCTGAGACCTGCTTCGAGGGCAACCGCTTCTTCGACCTCCTGCGCACCTCCCACCACAGAGCTGACCATCCCCGCCTGCTCTTCGACATCGTCTCACGTAAGCATATCCTCGACCCTCGGCTCCTCACCCCCTCCGAGTGGTTCGCACGATAATGTCAATAACTCAACTTTCGCAAGTTGAGTAAGCTACTTTACCTCCACATCTCCTCCGCTCGGCTTTGCCGCTTCGCTTGCGAAGAACTCCTTACTCAACTTGCGAAAGTTGAGTCAATAATAAATCCGTAACGGCAAGAAATATGTCGCAAAATAAAACATTTGTGGCATTACATCTGTAGCAAACTCAATTAGGCACATTCCTTTCATCTTTCGCCACAGGCATTGACGGGGAGTGTGCCGTTTTCTTTCTAATTTTGCAGACAGGATTTCCGATAAACATTAATAACTCAAAACAATTAAAGCGTATGAAACACTCTACATTTATTTTTGCAATGGCTCTCGGCGCGACGCTGTCGGCTCAGGCACAGTCGTTCAAGCAGGTGGAGCAGGAGAAGAATCAGGAGAAGTTCATGCCCCTGCACCGTGGCGTCGTGTCGTTCGCCGACATCGACGGCGACGGTCGTCTCGACGTAATCTACGGCGGACAGTATCGTCCCGACAACGGCACTGACGGCTCGGGCGACGTGAGAAACCGATACCGAAGGAAACATCGTGACCGATGCCGAAGGCAACAACATCGTGAAGTCGCACACCAAGTGGGCTGTGCAGGGCGACCCCGAAAATCCCAACTCGTGGTTCTCACTCAGCTGGGCCTGTACGGCAAACATCTTCCTCAACCAGGGTGGCGGCAACTACGCCCGCGAGGTGGCCAGTTCATGGCACCACTGGGGCGAAGGTTCGCGCGTCAGTACTGAGGCTCGCGGCCTGTTGCCCACGACATGGGGTGGTTACCATTTCTTCGATGCCAACAATGACGGCCGACTCGATGCCTACATCTACGGGCAGGACGAGTGGGGATGGAAGTTCTCAGAGTATAGCGGTCAGAAGGTGGGCGACGACAATCAGTATGTAGCCTTCCAGCTGCAGAATGCCGACGGCCTCTTTGAGCTGCAGCCAAACACCTTCCCCAAGGGCTGGAACGAGAACACCAACTCATTAGGCAACCGCGCCAACTCGAGCGTAGCCTTCGGCGACTACGACCACGACGGCTTCACTGATGTGCTCATACAGTGCTACCACAAGTGGATGGAAGAGGAAGAAGAGTGCGGCGAGCGCCTCGTCGGCCTCTACCACAACAACGGCGACGGCACCTTCCAGCAGGTACACGTCTTCAAGCCCATCCCCTTTGCCGAAAACATGAAGCCCGCCGACCTCTTCGAGGCCGACATAGAGAGTGGCGACATGGTGCCCACGATGAAGGCAAAACCCATGAGCCACGGTGCCATCGCCTTTGGCGACCTGAACGGTGACGGATGGCTCGACATTATCTCCACTGGTTGGAGCAACGACGACGAGGCCCTCTCATTCTATATCTATCAGAACATGCAGGACGGCACCTTCCAGGAACTCGACCTCTCGGGCAAGAGCTTCCTGCCCGTCTACGAGAGCGAGATCCAGGTGGCCGACATGAACAACGACGGCTGGCTCGACATCGTGGTCTTCGGCACGCAGAACGGTGAAGGCATGCCCAAGGTGGGGGATGTCTATCTGAACGATGGTGACGGAGAGTTCAACTTCACCCGCAGTTCCGTGGAGCAGGGCAACGGACTCTTCGGAGCCAGTGCCGC
>CAJOLE010000179.1 GCA_905235325.1 uncultured Prevotella sp.
CGCTTGTCGATGACGTGGGCACTCTTGCCCTGCGAGCGTTCGATGGTGCCGGGGGCCTTCAGCTGCACCTTGGCAGCGATGCTGAGCACGCTCTTCAGCTTGCCTGCCAGTTTCTTTTCTAACTGGTCGACGGCAGCCGGCGTGTCGAAGGTGCTGGTAAACACCTCCTGGCGCATCTCCACCTGCACCTGCAGGGTGTCGAGGTTATTCACACGGTCCACCACGAGCATGTAGCGGGGAGCGAACTCAGGCATCGAGAGGACGACACTTTCTACCTGTGAGGGGAACACATTGATGCCGCGGATGATGAGCATGTCGTCGCTGCGGCCCTCGATGCGGCCCATGCGGATGGCGGTGCGGCCGCAATCGCACTGGCCGTCCATCAGCGAGCAGAGGTCACGCGTGCGGTAGCGGATGATGGGCATGCCCTCCTTCGTCAGCGTGGTGAACACCAGCTCGCCGGTCTGTCCGTAGGGCAGCGGCTCCAGCGTCGTGGGATTGATGATCTCGGGATAGAAGTGGTCCTCGCAGATGTGCGAGCCATGCTGCATCTGGCACTCGTAGCTGACCGACGGGCCCATCACCTCTGAGAGTCCGTAGAGGTTGTAGCCCTTCAGCCCCAGACGCTCCTCTATCTCCTTACGCATGTTCTCCGTCCACGGCTCAGCGCCGAAGGCTCCCACGCGCAGCTTGATCTGGTCTTTCGTGATGCCCATCTTCTCCATCGTCTCCGCCAGGTAGAGTGCATACGACGGTGTGCAGGCGATGCCCGTGATGCCGAGGTCACGGATGAGCTTCAGGTGTTTCTCAGTGTTACCCGTAGAGGCAGGAACGACGCTGGCGCCGATGTGCTCAACACCGTAGTGGGCACCCAGGCCGCCCGTGAACAGCCCATAGCCGTAGGCCACTGAGAAGGTGTCGTCGCGGGTGATGCCGTAGGCCGTCAGGCAGCGGGCCATGCACTCGCTCCACACGCCGACGTCCTTGCGGGTGTAGCCTACGATGGTGGGGTTGCCGGTGGTGCCGCTGCTGGCGTGCACGCGGATGATCTCGCTCTGCGGGGCGGCCTGAAGACCGTATGGATAGTTGTCGCGAAGGTCTTTCTTCGTGGTGAAAGGCAGCTTCTTGATGTCCTCGATGGTCTGGATGTCGTCAGGACGGATATCCATCTCCTGCAGCTTGTGGCGGTAGAAGGGCACATTGTGATACACATACTCCACGATCTTGTGGAGTCTCTTTCCTTGCAGAGCGCTCATCTCGTCGCGGCTCATGCACTCTTTGTTGGGGTTCCAAATCATCGTTTTCGATTGTTAATAGTATGAAGTGCTGGAATTGTCAGCCATTTTGCATGCAAAGATACAAAAAAGTTGGCAACAGCAAAAGATTTTCACGAAATAATCAACAATTAGAAAGAAAAAACGGCAAAAATGTTACCAAAAGCACATATCACATATTATTTTTGTAGCAAAACTCCTCATCAGCGTATGGAACGACGGAAACACCTGAACACAAATGGGTACGGCCGAAGATGCCCCATGCCCCGCGACACCACGTTATTTTATGTTAAACGTCACGCATCTTTCAAAGAAAAAACGTATCTTTGCACAAACATTCATGTGAACAAGCAAACATTAGTGTAAAACCCTTCAAACAAGCAACGCAAGAAACAGACAGTACAGATGAACAACCGGGAGGCGTAGCAGGCACAAGGTGCCCCCACTCCCAAACAGGAGAACAGACAACACTAATTCATTATTAACCAAAGGATTGTGCGTCGCTCCCGTTCGTACTTTTTAGATACTTGAGCTTTCTGCTATCTTGAATACCGCCAATATTCGCAACTGAGAGCAAGCAGCCCAGAAGGTTCACGTCTGCGAGGGCGTGGACTGTTCTTGCTTGTTTAGTTGCATGGTCACTTGGCGGTAACCAAAGATTGAGAATAAGCATCGGATGGTTGCACGCCTTTTCTTATTCTCAAAACATCAAAACAAACAATGACAAAGAAATTACTTTCCGTCCTGCTCCTACTCGTGGGAGTGGTGCAGGGCGCAATGGCGCAGGAACCATACGCCGTACTGAGCGACGACAACACCGTGCTCACCTTCTACTACGACACGAAGAAGGCCGAGCGCGGCGGCATGAGCGTCGGGCCGTTTGGGTACGATTACAACACTTATCAAATCACCCCGAGTTGGTATCCACAACGCGAAAGCATCACCACCGTGGTGTTCGACGACTCCTTTGCCGACTGCACATCGCTCACCAGCACCGCTTATTGGTTCTATGAGTGCTCTTACCTCACCACCATCAATGGCATCAGGAACCTCAAGACCGACAACGTGACGGACATGAGCCACATGTTCGGTTTCTGCCCTCGCCTGACGAGCCTTGACGTGAGCGGCTTCAAGACCGACAAGGTGATGGACATGGAATCCATGTTCGCGAATTGCGAGAGCCTGACGAGCATCGACGTGAGCAGCTTCAACACAGAAAACGTGACAAACATGATAAGCATGTTCAGTAACTGCCATCGCCTGACGAGCCTCGACGTGAGCGGCTTCAAGACCGACAAGGTGATGGACATGGAATCCATGTTCTGGGCTTGCTTCGGCCTGACGAGCCTCGACGTGAGCGGCTTCAATACTGCCAAGGTGACGGACATGACCAAGATGTTCTACAACTGCTACGGCCTGACGAGCCTCGACGTGAGCGGCTTCAAGACCGACAAGGTGACGGGCATGAGCGACATGTTCTTAGGCTGCTCCAGCCTGACGAGCCTCGACGTGAGCAACTTCGACACCGACAACGTGACGGACATGAGCGACATGTTCAGTGGCTGTCTGTACCTGACGAGCCTCGACGTGAGCGGCTTCAAGACCGACAAGGTGACGGACATGAGCTTCATGTTCAATGACTGCGAGAGCCTGACGAGCCTTGATGTGAGCAACTTCGACACGGGGAACGTGACGGACATGCGCTTGATGTTCCAGAACTGCTCCAGCCTGACGAGCCTCGACGTGAGCAACTTCGACACGCGGAACGTGATAGACATGAACTATATGTTCGAAGGCTGCTCCGGCCTGGAGAACATCTTCTGCAACGACACTTGGAGCTGTTCATATAGCGATGACATGTTTTCTGGTTGCAGCAAACTGCCAGGCTTTAACAGTAGTAACCTCGATGCCTACTACGCCAAGCCCGTCGACGACGGCGGATACTTTACCGGAGAAGGCCAACAAAGTGGGCGGCAACTACTGGTGGACGTACTACACCGACGTGCGTAACGTGAAGGCCGACGAGAACACTATCGTTTATACCGCCACGCTGAACGCAGAGGGAACGGAAGTGGAGCTGACCGAGGTGGAGGATAAGATTGTGCCCCGCGGACAGGCCGTAATCATGAAATCGAGTACGGGAGAACCGATGCTCTATACCAGCACGGAAACGGGAACGGGCGACTTCAGTGCCAACGTCCTACAGGGTACGCAGCGCGAGATGGCTACCTCCGACGTCGAGGGCACGGTCTACACACTGGCCGCCGAGGCCAATGGGCTGGGCTTCTACCGCTACACGGGCGAAAAGCTTGCCGCCCGCAAGGCATACCTCGTGATAGAGGGCAACGGCGCACGCTACATCAGCTTCGCAGGCAGCGAGGCGACGGCTATCACGTGCGTTGCCGCGGAGTCAGCCGCCGAGAGCACGGTCTACGACCTGCAGGGCC
>CAJOLE010000180.1 GCA_905235325.1 uncultured Prevotella sp.
GACTACAGAGACTTGGTATGTGATGTCGCAGCGCTCCCGCACCTCCTACGTCTATGAGGATGCCAGCAGCCACACCCTCAAACACACACTGACGAAGCCCGCCGGCTCAGCCACGACGCTGGCCAACTACCTCGTGCGCCTCGTCAGCGGTACGGATGGCAAATACTTCCTTCAGACAGGCCTTGGCAACTACGTAGGGCAGATTACCGTCAGCACCAACGTGCCGACCACAGCTTTGGGGCAGCAGCAGTTTACCATCGAAAAGATTGCTTCCACCGACGGTCATTTCTATGTACAATGCGTCTCAAATAGCGTCATACTCGATGCCAATGACTTCACTCAAGGCGACCCTGCAACAGTTGTTGGTTGGGAAACCAATGCTCCCACGTCCACTGGCGGCAACAACGACTGGGCTTTCTATCCCATTGAACTTGTTGATTCCTGGCTTCCGACAACCTCCGAAGTCTATACCATCAACAACACGAATAGCAGTCGTGGTGCGCTCATCTATAATCCCGATGCTTCGACCAAGTATGTATGGTCAAGCGGCAAGAGCGGCACATTCGACGCCTCCAATGCCAACAGTCAGTGGGTTATCTGCCCAGCTGGCACTGATGGACAATACTATTTATATAATGTAGGGGCTCAGAAGTTTGCCGTTCCCACGACGGGCGGCACATACAATGGCATCAGTTGGAAGTTCTCCTTTGATGCAGCTCCTTTGAAACTGACTCCTCAGTCAGATGGCACCTACAAGATTTATGCTCCTTACGGCAACCACTACATGTCGGTCAGCAACAATTATGAAGGCCCCATCATCAATTATAATGATGTAGGCGCAAATTTCACTATCACCAAGGTAGGCGATGCCAGCTCGGATGTTACAACACAGATAACGGCTGCCGTCAATCGCCTTGTCGGCAATATCACAAAGCTCACAGCCACTTCCGACTTTACCACCGATGGCGGATGGTATGTCATCAAGGTGAACTCCGGCGACTGGACAGGTCATTCGTTCAGATGTGAAGAGAACGAAATTACATATAACGGCACGAACTACCCCATTGGCTTCTACGGCTATGGATACGAGGACGCCTCCATCGCCAACGGCCAACGCCTCTTCCGTATCACGAAAGTAGATGGCGGCTTCACTTGGCAGATGCCGAATGGTAAGTACCTCTACAATCCCGAGAAAAGTTTCCCCCTCTCCACGACAGATGCCATAGCCATCAGCATCGACAAGACGGATGCAGGCTTCAGCCTCTACCATAAGAGCACGGGAACTAACCAATATACCCGCTATGCTACTGCATATAATCTGAATTCAACCCATTTCATCGGTGAGACATCCACTACGACCAACATCTTCGACATCTACCCCGCCAACCTCACCGATGCAGGCCTTGTGGCTTGGCAGGTGTTCTGCGACGATGCTCCTGAGACGATGAAGATAGCTTGCACCCGGAGCGATGTCAGCGGCCTGACCAGCGTCTATAAGAACGGCTACATTTTCCTGCCGACGGATGTGACACCTGCAAGTTCTGACTTCAACTTGGATGGCGCAACCAGCGTGACCGTGGATGCTACAACACATACCGTCACCTTTGCTTACGATCCCAACCTTGCCATTGTGGAAGATGGTGTAACCGTGGAGCAAGGCTGGCAGACAGCAGGACGCGGCGGCGAGGTGATGCTGCTGCGCATTACTGCTAAGCCCTTCAAGGATGCTACAAGCACCACGATGACCGTCAGCCTCGCAGACGGCACGGCAGCCAACATCTCTGCCCTCACGCTCTACGAAGCCAACAATAACTCGCCGGAAATCTATTCCACCGGCGACGGTGCTCCCACAAAGACGTTTGTCGCTACGGCAACAATCTCCGGCTCTACCGCCACCTTCGACATCGGCGACCTTACTGCCGGCACGCACTACTACTGGATTGGTGCTACGGTAAGCAGTACTGCAACTCTCGGTGCTGTCCTCGATGCTGCCGTGACAGGTATCGCCTACACACGCAACGACGTTCAGACCACGCTCGACCTGACCTCCATCGGCAATCCTTCCGACCGCGGCGCGATGGTCTTCAACGTACAAAGCTATCCCTTCCTGCCCCGGGATAACGGCAGCCGCGTCTACCGCATCCCGGCCATGACCGTAGCCGACGACGGCAGCATCGTCGTGGCATGCGACAAGCGCTATGACAGCCACACCGACATCGGAGGCGGACATGTCATCGACATCGTGGTGCGCCGCAGCACCGATGGCGGCAAGACGTGGGGCAGCCCTGTCGTCGTGGCAAAGGGCGACAACAGCAACGAAGCAACTTGCGGCTATGGCGACCCGTCGCTCTACAAAGACAACGACGGCAAGCTCTATCTGCTCTTCGCCGCCGGCAACACGGGCTACTTCTACGGCCTCAAGCGCGTCTGCCTGTCCACCTCTTCCGACAACGGTGTCACATGGACTACTCCCGTTGACCTCTACGAGACAAAAAAGATGACCGACCATGCCACTTCCTACGGCAGCAACAGATGCTATGGCCTCTACGACTACTTCGTCACCTCCGGCCGCGGCATCTGCACCTCCGAGGGCTACCTCATGGCACTGCTGCCAGCTCAGGTTTATACCAATGAAGGACAGACGGAACACTCCGACAACTCGCAGGACTACATCTTCTACTCCACCGACAAGGGCGAAAAATGGCACATCAGCGAGAACGCCATCTACACCGGCGGTGACGAGGCAAAGGTTATCCAGACAGGCGAAGGTGCCTTGCTCGCCTCCATCCGTCAGGGCGGTGACCGTGGCTTCAACACCGCCACCTACACTGCCAATGGCGACGGCACGCTGACCTTCACGATGGGGACACAATCTCAGAACAAGCAGCTCAACGCAGGCGGCAAAGCCAACAACCAGGACATCCTCTACTATCAGCGCGAGACAGAGACGGGCAAGACCGACGTCATCTTCCATTCGATGACGACGGGCCAGCATGCCAACCTGAAGCTCTACTACAGCACCGACCAGGGACAGAACTGGACAGAGTTCCTGAACGTGCAGACGAAGGGCAC
>CAJOLE010000181.1 GCA_905235325.1 uncultured Prevotella sp.
CCTGCAATGCCGTGGAGTCGATGCGCTGCGTGGTGGTCTTCGACAGGTTGCGCGTGTCGCTGATGATGCCGGCCAGCATGATGCGGGCGGTCTCGTCGTCGATGGCTATGCCCTGTTCCTTATACATCTCGTAGATGATGGTGTTGGTGGAGCCAACCATCTCGCGACGCACGAAGGGGATGCCGCTGTCCTTGATGTCGCCCTCCACATGGTGGTCTATCTTCTGCAAGATCACAGCCTCACGGGCACCGTCCACACACTGTGTATAGTCGGTGTGGTCGGTCAGGATGAGCCGCGTCTGCGGCACCACGCTCGACTTCAGTTCGGGCAGGGCGAAGCCGAACACGCGGGCGATATAGGCTGTCTCGCGGTTCATCGTGCTCGACACCTTTGCCTTGCAGTTGTAGCCCATCTGTCGCATCAGATTGGCATACGCCAAGGCTGAGGTGACGGCATCCACGTCGGGAGTCTTGTGACCATAGACGAAGCACGTGTCCCGGCCCCAGTCCAGCGTCTTCAACAGTGCGCTGAACTCTGTTTCGTAGCCCGGCTGTGGAATCACTGCATTGTCATCGCTCGAACAGGAAGTCCAGACAAAGAGGCTGCCTGTCAGAGTGGCGGCAAGCACCCATAGTTTCAATTGTTTCATCTTTGCTTATATATTTTAGAAGTCTTTGTATTCGACATAGTACTCGAGGTTGGGCTCCTGCCGGTTCAGACGGAGCCAGCGGCTCCAGCCGGTGAGCTGGTCGAAGCGCAGCTGGCCGTAGGTGGCATCGAGGGTGGAGCCCCAGGGAGTGCCTTCGCCGGTTCGCTCGCCGTCCTGCAGTGGGTAGCGCAGGCCGTCGGCATCGTAGAGATAGTAAGAACCTTTCTCCTTGTTGAGGTAGTGCCCCTGGCAGCCGAGCAGCACGCTGAGCGACACGGTGTGACCGTGCTCCTCGAGCCACTTGCCTGACTGCTCATGGACGACGCAATGCTTGTAGAACTGGTCTGCCAAGCCTTCGTACGCTGGGCCGAACACATCGGGTAAGGCGGCGGAAAGGCTGGAGACATAGTGCATGAGGTCGTATATGGGCTCCTCATTATCGGCAAGATAGGCATGGGCAGTCATCTCGTCGATCTTTGCCCGTACCTCGTCGCCTCCATTTTGGTAAGTGTCAATCAGGAGGTCAACGAACTTCTTCAGCTCTGCGCCGAAAGCGTCAGTCGCAGCAGTGCGGTAGACGTTCATGTTGTGATAGCGGTATTCAATATCTTCTTTACCTTCGCCCTCCTTGTCCCAGGCCTCGACGCAGGCTTTTGCATAGCGGGTCAGGCTCTGCTCCAGGTCCTCGCCTTGCGGGCGTCCTTCGGCCGAACGGTCGGGGTGGGCTGAGAGGGCATTCACCAGTTCGGTGTAGTCGCCGCCCGAGCTGGGCACGAGGAAGGTGGAGAGCACGAGGTAGTCGGTCACGGGAGCCAGCTCGAAGTGGCGTTCATCAGACAGGCGTCGCAATAGACCGTGCTGAGTCGCACAGAGGCCTGGCTGATGGCCTGGGCGAGGGTCTTGGCGGTGAAGGCTATTTTGTTGTGCCCGTCGTCTTTCACCACGACGCGGGTCGCTCCTGCTGCATCGGCGGCAGGCTGCTCCTCGTGGGGCAGATAGCCGTCGCCGTGGTCGGCCAGCAGGAGGATATACTTGCGGGCGGGACATACCCGTGCAGCCCAGTCGATGAAGTTGGCGAGCGAGTCGGGGCGGGTGATCTCGGCATTGTCGGGGCCTATGAAACTGCCGGTGATGTCGGCCATCATGTCTGCCGCAGTTGCTTCCCTGCCGACCACTAAGCGGCTGGTCTTGTCGGCATACGGGTAAAGGCTCTTGATGCCTTCGAGCTCCTCTACCTGTACAGGGTCATTGGGGTCTATTTCGTCCTTGTATTCCTCGTAGCCTTCCTGCATACCTTTTAGGGTGGAGAACTTGTACTGAACGCAGATGCTCACGTTGCGGCGGCTCTCGGTGTCGGACAGATAGAACTGCCCGATGTCCTGCAGCAGCCAATAGTCGAGGTTGCCGCCGCCGTGACCATAGTAGATGATGGTGTAGTCGGCCAGTTCTTGCTGCGGCTCGTCGGGGTTAATTACAGGTTCGTCGACATCGTCCGACGAACACGATGCCAGCCCAAGCAGCATCGGCATGGCCAGCAGCATCCATAGTTTTAATTGTTTCAAAATTGTATTGATTTGGATTGTTTTCTATTGAATATTCGGCTGCAAAGTTACAAAAAGTTTGTGAATTACGAGCCATTTGCGCGTTAAAAGTGACGTTAAAAGTGACGATTCGCGAAAGAGTCTCGTGCCACGATGCCAGTACCACCGCAGGAAAACTCCAGTACCACCGTGGGAGTACTGGAGTTTTCCTGCGGTGGTACTGAGAACGTGGCATGGAAAGTTGGACGATACCACTCAGCTCAAGAGT